>NZ_JBBHKA010000001.1:640252-960379 GCF_037572775.1 Ramlibacter sp. PS4R-6
AAGGTGCAGGACACCATCAGCGACAACGCCGCCAACGCCGGCATCGTGATCGGCGGGCGCAAGCTGCACCCGCGCGAGCTCGACCTGCCCTGGTGCGGCGCCATCCTGCGCTGCAACGGCATCGTGGAGGAGACCGGCCTGGCCGCCGGCGTGCAAGGCCACCCGGCGATCGGCGTAGCATGGCTGGCGAAGAAGCTCGCGCCCTGGGGCGAGGGCCTGCAGCCCGGCGAGATCGTGCTGGCCGGGTCGTTCACGCGGCCCGTGGCCGCGAAGGCCGGCGACGCCTTCGACGCCGACTACGGCCCGCTCGGGCGTTTCGAGTTCCGCTTCGTCCAGGAAGGACAACGATGAAGACACCGGTCAACGCATTCAAGAAGGCGATCGCCGAGAAGCGCACGCAGTACGGGCTGTGGGTCAGCCTGCTGGGGCCGTTGAGCACCGAGGTGTGCGCAGCCGCCGGATTCGACTGGCTGTTGCTCGACGCGGAGCACACGCCCAACGACCCCATGAACCTCCTGCAGCAGGCGCAGGTGATCGCCGGCTACCCCGGCGTGAACACGATCGCGCGCCTGCCCATGGGCCACGGTTTCGTGGGCCAGGCGCTGATCAAGCAGTACCTGGACATCGGCATCCAGACGCTGCTGGTGCCGATGGTGGACACGGCCGAGCAGGCGCGCGAACTGGTGCGCTGCATGCGCTACCCGCCGGAAGGCATCCGCGGGATGGCGGGCGCGCGCGCGTCGGGCTGGGGCCGCAACGCGAACTACGCGAAGGAGGCCAACCGCGAGGTCTGCCTGCTGGTGCAGGCCGAAACGCGCGAAGGCATCGAGAACCTCGACGAGATCGCCGCGGTCGATGGCGTCGACGGCGTCTTCATCGGCCCGTCGGACCTGTCGGCTTCTTTCGGCCACGTCGGCGACCCCTGGCATCCGGAGATGGAAAAGATCATCGCCGAGTCGTTCAAACGCATCCAGAAGGCCGGCAAGGCGGTGGGCATCCTGACGCTGGACGAGAAGCGCGCGAAGGAACACGTCGCGATGGGCGCGAATTTCATCGCCGTGGGCACCGACAGCAACCTGATGGTGAAAGGCACGACCGCGCTCGTCGCGGCCTTCAAGGGCGCCACTCCCACCAGCGGCAAGCCGCAGAACTACTAGGAGCCGTGCACATGAACGCCGTCCTCAAGACCCGCATACACCCCGACGAATGGGCCGCGCGCGTGCAGCTCGCGGCCTGCTACCGCATCTTCGACCTGCTGGGCTGGACGGAGATGATCTACAACCACATCACGGTGCGCCTGCCCGACAGCGTCACCGGCGGGCGCAAGCACTTCCTGATCAATCCCTTCGGCCTGCACTACAGCGAAGTGACGGCCAGCAACCTGGTGAAGATCGACACGGAGGGCAACAAGCTCGACGACAACCCGTGGCCGGTCAACCCGGCGGGGTTCACGGTGCATTCCGCGATCCACCAGCACATCCCCGAGGCGCATTGCGTGATGCACACGCACACCACGACGGGCCTCGCGGTGGCGTGCACCGAAGGCGGCCTGGCGCAGAACAATTTTTATTCCGCGCAGTTGCACGGCATGGTGGCCTACCACGACTTCGAAGGCATCACGGTGCACGCCGAGGAGGCGCCGCGCCTGCTGAAGGCCATCGGCGACAAGCCGGCGGTGATCCTGCGCAACCACGGCCTGCTCACCTGGGGCCGCACGGTGCCGCTCGCCTTCGTGACCCTGTGGACGCTGCAGCGGGCGTGCGAGATCCAGGTGGCGCAGGCGGCCCTCGGCCCGGCGATCCCGGTGCCCGAGGCAGTCGCGATCAAGACGACCTCCGACTCCTTCCAGTGGGACCAGCGCTTCGGCGGCGGGCAGGATGTCTTCGACGCGCTGGTGCGGCGCATCGACCGGACCGACACCAGCTACAGGAACTGATGAAGAAGATCTGCATCTACGGGGCCGGCGCCATCGGCGGCTGGCTGGGCGTGCGGCTGGCGCGCGCGGGCTGCGACGTGAGCGTGGTCGCCCGCGGCGCGACGCTGCAGGCGCTCGAGCAGCACGGGCTGCAATTGAAGATCGCCGGCGAGACGCTCGCAGCGCGCGTGCGCACCAGCGCTTCGCCGTCGAGCCTGGGCCTACAGGACCTCGTCGTCATCGCGGTGAAGTCGCAGGCGATGCCCGACGTGGCGATGAGCATCGGCCCGCTGCTCGGGCCGGAAACCGTCGTCCTCACCGCCATGAACGGCGTGCCCTGGTGGTTCTTCGAAAGCTTCGGCGGCGCTTTCGCCGGCACGCGCCTGAAAGCGGTCGATCCCGAGGGCACGATCGCCCGCGCCATTCCCGCGCGGCACGTGGTCGGCTGCGTCGTGCACGCCAGCTGCTCGGTCGAATCGCCGGGCGTCGTCAAGCACCATTTCGGCAACGGGCTGATCGTCGGCGAACCCGCCGGCGGCGAGTCGCCGCGCGTGCGCGAGCTGGCCGCGCTGCTGGCGAAAGCGGGCTTCGACGCCACCGTTTCCGCGCAGATCCAGAAGGACAGCTGGTACAAGCTGTGGGGCAACATGTCGACCAACCCCGTGAGCGCGATCACGGGTGCGACGACCGACCGCATCCTCGCCGACGACCTGGTGCGCGAGTTCACCAGCCGCGTGATGCTGGAGGCCAAGGAGATCGGCGCGCGCATCGGCGTGCCCATCGAGCAGATGCCCGAGGACCGCCACCAGGTCACGCGCAAGCTCGGCGCCTTCCGCACCTCCATGCTGCAGGACGTGGAAGCCGGCAAGAGCGTCGAGCTCGACGCGATCGTGACCGTGGTAAGGGAACTCGGCCAGCTCACGGCCGTGCCTACGCCGTTCACCGACGCGCTGCTCGGCCTGGCACGGCTGCACGCTCGCGTGCGCGGGCTGTATTAAGCTGGACGGGTCATGACGGCCCGCATCTCCGACGTCCACATCGCGCGCGAGGACGCGCTGCCAACGCCCCGGCAGTTGCGCGCCGCCCTGCCTTGCACCGATGCGCACGCCGACTTCATCGCGCACGCGCGCCAGACCGTGCGACGCATCCTGCGCGGCGACGACGACCGGCTGCTGGTGATCGTCGGGCCCTGCTCCATCCACGAGCCGGAATCGGCGATCGAGTATGCGCAGCGGCTGCTGGCCCAGGCGCAGCGCCTCGGCGACGCGATCTTCCCGGTGATGCGCGTGTACTTCGAGAAACCGCGCACGCGCATGGGCTGGAAGGGCCTCATCTACGACCCGACGCTCGATGGCGAAGGCGACATCGGCGCGGGGCTGCGCGCGGCGCGCCGCATCCTGATCGAGTGCGCGCGCCTCGAAGTGCCGGCCGCGTCCGAGATCCTGGATCTCGCGACGCCGCAGTACTACGCCGAGCTGCTGTCCTGGGGCGCCATCGGCGCGCGCACGGTCGAAAGCCCCTTGCACCGGCAGATGGCGTCGGCGCTGTCAGCGCCGCTCGGGTTCAAGAACGCCACCAACGGCAGCGTGCAAGTCGCCATCGACGCCATCCACGTCGCGGCCCAGCCGCACCGCTTTCCCTCCATCTCGCTGGACGGGCGCGCCATCGTCGTCACCACCACCGGCAACCCGGACACGCACCTCGTGCTGCGCGGTGCGTCGACGGGCCCCAACTACGACGAAGCGAGCGTCACGCGCGCGGCGACGGCGCTGCAGGAGGCGGGCCTGCCGCCGCGCCTGCTCGTCGACTGCAGCCACGGCAACAGCTCGAAGGACTGGCGGCGCCAGCCCGAAGTCGCGGCCGACTTGGCGCGGCAGGTGGCGAAGGGCCCGGGCCCCATCGCCGGCGTGCTGCTGGAAAGCCACCTCGTCGAAGGCCGCCAGGACATCACCGACGGCCGCCAGGGTCTGCGCTACGGCCAGAGCGTGACCGACGCGTGCATCGGCTGGGACGCCACGGTGGCGGTGCTCGACGGCCTCGCGCACGCGGTGCGCAGCCGGCGCGCGGCATGACCGGCGGCACGGCTACCAAGGCGATCAGCGGCGCCGCGTTCGCGACGCTGCTGCTGATCGCGTTGATGATGGGCGCCAACCACGTGGCGGCGCGCATCGCCTTCAACCACGGCGCCGACGTCGCGACCGCCGTCGTCTTCCGCAGCGGCGTGACCGCGCTGGTGCTGCTCGCGATCATCGCGGCGCAGCGCGTGCGCTTCACGTTCACGCCGCGCCACAAGCGCATGCTGCCCGTCATCGGCCTGCTGATCGGCGTGCAGAGCCTGTGCCTGTATTCGGCGGTGGCGCGCTTGCCGGTCGCGCTGGCGCTGCTGGCGTTCAACACCTACCCGATCTGGGCGGCCTTCTGGTCGCGCGTGGTCTACGGCCACAAGCCCGAGCGCGCGATGCTCATCGCGATGCCGGTGATCCTGTTCGGCCTGGCGCTGGCGCTCGACGTGCTGGGCGCGGCCTCGGGACTGGGCGCCGCGGGCCAGTGGGCGCGCATCGGCGCGGGCGTCGGCTTCGCGCTGGCGGCGGCCGGCACCTTCGCGCTGGCGCTGGTGATCACGCAGCACGAAGCCGGCGACGTCGACGGCCGCGTGCGCACCGCCACCACCATGTGCATGGCCGGCCTCGTCGCGCTGGCGAGCGTCGCCGTGCAAGGCGGCTTCCACCTGCCCACGGCGCCGGCCGGCTGGGGCGGGCTGGCGGCGCTGACCTTCCTCTACGGCACCGCCTTCACCATCATGTTCACCGTGCTGCCGCGCCTGGGCGTGGTGGGCAACTCGGCGATCATGAACGTCGAACCGGTGTTCGCGCTGGTGCTGGCGTGGCTGGTCCTGGGCCAGTCGATCGCGCCGGTGCAGGTCGTGGGCGCGCTGATCGTGGTGGGCGCCGTGATGGCGCTGGGGATGCGCAAGCGCTAGCCGTCGACGCTCGTCGGCACGCGCGGCGCCAGCGCGCACATCAATTCATAGCCGAGCGTGCCGCCGGCCTTGGCCGGCTCGTCGATCGCCAGCACCGCGCCGTTGGCCGCGCGCCCCCACAGCGTGACCTCGCTGCCGATCCGGGCCTGCGGCACGAGCGTGAGGTCGACGGTGAGCATGTCCATGCTGACCCGCGCGACGAGGCGCGTGCGCACGCCGTCGACGAGGATGGGCGTGCCGGTGCTGCAATGGCGCGGGTAGCCATCGGCATAACCGCACGCGACGATGCCGATGCGGATCGGCGCATCGGCGGTGTAGGTCGAGCCATAGCCCACGGTGTCGCCGGCCTTGAGTTCCTGCACCCCGATCAGCTTCGACGACAGCGTCATGGCCGGCTGCAGGTCCCAGTGCGCGATGTCGTTCACCGGGTAGTCCGGCGCGCTGCCGTACGCCGCGATGCCGGGGCGGATCCAGTCGCCGCGCACCGCCGCGTCGGAGCCGAAGCGCAGCGCCGCCGCGCTGTTGGCCAGCGTGCGCTCGCCGGGCAGGTCGCGCGTGACCTCGGCGAACACGCGCACCTGCTCGGCGACGCCCTTGTCGCCGTCGGCATCGGAGAAGTGCGTCATGAGGCCGATCTCGTCGACCTGCGGCAGGGCATCCAGCCGCGTCCACGCGGAGCGGTAACGCTGCGGCGCGAAGCCCAGGCGGTTCATGCCCGAGTTCATCTTGAGGAACACCTTGTGCGGCGCGTGCGTCTTGTGCACGGCCAGCATGTCGATCTGCTCGTCGCAGTGCACCGTGTGCCACAGGTTCAGGCGCGAGCACAGCTCCAGGTCGCGCGCCTCGAACACGCCTTCGAGCAGCAGGATGGGGCCGCGCCAGCCCAGCGCCCGCACGCGTTCGGCCTCCTGCAGGTCCAGCAGCGCGAAGCCGTCGGCGCCGCGCATCGCCTCGTACACGCGCTCGATGCCGTGGCCGTAGGCATTGGCCTTGACCACGGCCCACACCTTCGCGTCGCCGGCGGCGCGGCGCAGGCGCACCAGGTTGTGGCGCAGGGCCGCGGGGTGGATGGTGGCGCTGATCGGGCGGGGCATGGCCTTCGAATTTTGGCACTACACCGCGTGATATAACCCCCTGTCGCTTGGAGACAGCCACAAGAATCGCCGCCCATCAGGCCGGCTGATGCGCACACACCCGGATGAAGCGCGGTTTTTACACGTTGATGTCGGCCCAGTTCTTTTCGTCGCTGGCCGATCAAGCGCTTTTCGTCGGGGCCGTCGAGTTGATCAAGTCGGGCGGCGGGCCCGAGTGGCAACGCGCCGCGCTGGTGCCGATCTTCGCCCTCTTCTACGTCGTGCTCGCGCCCTGGCTCGGCGCCTTCGCCGACGCCTGGCCCAAACGCAGTGTCATGTTCGTGAGCAACGCGATCAAGGTCGTGGGCTGCCTGATGATGCTGTTCGGCTCGCACCCCTTGCTCGCGTACGCGGTGGTCGGCCTGGGCGCCGCCGCCTACTCGCCGGCCAAGTACGGCATCCTCACCGAGATGCTGCCGGCCTCGCAGCTGGTGAAGGCCAACGGCTGGATCGAGGGCCTGACGATCGCCTCGATCATCCTGGGTATCCTGCTGGGCGGCCAGCTGGTGGGCAACGCGATGTCCAGCCGCCTGCTGGCGCTGGACTTCCCCGTCATCGATACCGGCATCGACACGCCGCCCGAGGCCGCCATCGCGGTGCTGATCTTCATCTACGCCATCGCCGCGTGGTTCAACACGCGCATCCCGCTCACGGGCGTGGAGATGCGGCCGATGCCGAAGAACCCGCTGGAGCTGGTGCCCGATTTCTGGACCTGCAACTCGCGCCTGTGGCGCGACAAGCTGGGGCAGATCTCGCTGGCCACCACCACGCTGTTCTGGGGCGTGAGCGGCAACCTGCGCTACATCATCCTGGCGTGGAGCGCCGCGGCGCTGGGCTACAGCACCACGCAGGCCTCGTCGCTCGGCGGCGTGGTCGCCATCGGCACCGCCGTGGGCGCGATCGTCGCGTCGGTGCGCATGCGCCTGGATTCGGCGACCAACGTGATCCCCATGGGCATCCTGATGGGCGTGCTGATCATCGTGATGAACTTCATCCACAACGTCTGGGTGGCCGCGCCCTTCCTGATCCTGCTGGGCGGGCTGGGCGGCTTCCTGGTGGTGCCGATGAACGCGCTGCTGCAGCACCGCGGCCACAACCTCATGGGCGCGGGCCGCTCGATCGCCGTGCAGAACTTCAACGAGCAGGCCTGCATCCTGGGGCTGGGCGCCTTCTACAGCCTGTCCACGGGCCTGGGCCTGACGGCCTTCGGCGCGATCACGGCCTTCGGCCTGGTGGTGGCCGGCATCATGTTCGTGATCCACCAGTGGCACCGCAGCAACTGCGTGAAATACGCCGAGGAACTCGAGCACCTGCTGCGCGTGGCGCGCCACGACAACGTGCATGCCGCCGAGTGAGCGCCCGGGCGTCGCGCCCGCGCTTGCGCTCATGCTCAACGCCTTCGTGTGGGGCGTGTCGTGGTGGCCCTTCCGCGAACTCCAATCGCTCGGCCTGCACCCGCTGTGGGCCACGGCGCTGATCTACGCCGTGTCGCTGGCGCTGCTGCTCGCGGTGCGGCCGCAGGCGTGGCGGGGGCTGGCGCGCGAACCGATGCTGTGGGTGCTGCTGGCGGCCGCGGGCTTCACCAACGTCGGCTTCAACTGGGGCGTGACCGTCGGCGACGTGGTGCGCGTGGTGCTGCTGTTCTACCTGATGCCGGCATGGACCGTGATCCTCGCGTGGATCATGCTCGGCGAGCGGCCGACGCGCTGGTCGCTGGTGCGCCTCGTGATCGCGATGGCCGGCGTGGTCATCGTGCTGAAGACGCCCGAGACACCCTGGCCGGTGCCGCAGTCGCTGCCGGACTGGCTCGCCATCGCGGGCGGCTTCAGCTTCGCGCTGACCAACATCGTGCTGCGCCGCCTGCGCCACGTCGAGGCGCCGGCGCGCATCTTCTCGATGTTCGCGGGCGGGGCGCTGCTGGCCGGCGCGTCGGCGCTGGTCGGCATGGGCGCGGGCGTGGTGCCGGCGCTGCCGGCGCCGCAGCTGGCGTGGACGGCCGTCGGCCTGGCGCTCAGCCTCGGCTTCCTCGCCAGCAATGTCGCGCTGCAGTACGGCGCGGCGCGGCTGGATGCGCATGCGTCGGCGCTCATCATGCTGTCGGAGATCGTGTTCGCCAGCGTGTCGTCGGTGGCGCTGGGCGCCGCGGTGCTCACCTGGCGCATCGCGGTCGGCGGCGCCTTGATCCTCTTCGCCGCGGTGTGGTCGGCGTGGGACGGGCGCACAATAGGCGACCCATCCGCGAGAGGAGACGCGCCATGACCACCATCTACGACTTCGAGGCCCAGCAGATCGACGGCAAGACGGTGCCGCTGTCCAAGTTCAAGGGCAAGCCGATGCTGATCGTGAACACGGCCAGCGCCTGCGGCTACACGCCGCAGTTCGCGGGGCTGGAGGAACTGCACAAGGCCTATGGCGGCAAGGGGCTGGTGGTGCTGGGCTTCCCGTGCAACCAGTTCGGCTCTCAGGACCCGGGCAGCAACGAGGAGATCTCCAGCTTCTGCCAGGTGAACTACGGCGTGAGCTTCCCGATGATGGCCAAGATCGACGTCAACGGCTCGGGCGCGCACCCGCTGTACCAGTGGCTGACCAAGGAAGCGCCGGGCGTGCTGGGCACCACGTCGATCAAGTGGAACTTCACCAAGTTCCTGGTGGGCAAGGACGGCGAGGTGATCAAGCGCTTCGGCCCGCAGGACGAGCCCAAGTCGCTCAAGAAGGATATCGAGAAGGCGTTGGCCTGACGCGCTACGCCGCGCGCTGCTCGCGCTGGCGGTCGTTCAGCCGCAGCAGGTCGGCCAGCGTGCGCCCCGGTTCGTCGCGGAAGCGCTCTTCCATCGTGCGCAGCTTGGCGATGCGGTCGATGCGGAAGGTGCGGAAGTCGTTGCGCCGTTCGCACCACGCCGACAGCGTCCACACCTTGCCCCAGTAGAAACATCCCAGCGGCCGCAGCACGCGCTCGCTGGGCTGGTCGCTCAGGTCCATGTAGTGCACGTGGACCTTGCGCCTGTCCTGCACCGCCTCGCGCAAGGCCTGCAAGGTCTGCTGCGACTGCTGCGACAGGCCGCCGTCGCCCGCGTACACCGCCAGCGCCTCGGCGGCCACGCGCGCGTCGACCGGCAGCACCGACAGGATCTTGCCCAGCGCATCCTCGGCGCCTTGGGCCAGCGCCGGGTCCATCCATTGCTGCGCCAGGCGCACCGACGCGACGAGCGACTTGGCCTCGTCGTGCGTGAACATCATGGGCGGCAGGTCGAAGCCCGCGCCGAGGCGGTAGCCCAGGCCCGCCTCGCCCTCGAGCGGCACGCCCTGCAGCTGCAGGTCGGCGACGTCGCGGTAGATGGTGCGTTCGGAGACTTCGAGCCGCTGCGCGAGGTAGCGCGCGGTCGTGAGCCGCCGCCCGCGGATCAGCTGGATGATGTGGAAAAGTCGGTCGGCTCGGCGCATGGGGCAGTAAAAATACCGCATTGCGCGCCCGAGCGCACCTACCCCTCCTGCCACAGACTTGTCAGGAGGGGGATAGGGCCGAGTCCAGCACCTCGACCCAGTGCTTCACCGGGGTGGAAGTGCCCGCCTGCAGGTGGGTGATGCAGCCGATGTTGGCGGACACGATGGCAGCAGGCTCCAGCTCGCCGAGGTGGCGCAATTTGCGCTCGCGCAGCTCGTGCGCGATGTCCGCGTGCAGCACGGAATAGGTCCCGGCCGAGCCGCAGCACAGGTGCGATTCGGCGGGCGCCAGGCGCACGTCGAAACCCAGCTCCGCCAGGCCGCGCTCGACGCCGCCGCGCAGCTGCTGGCCGTGCTGGAGCGTGCACGGCGGGTGGAAGGCGAGCACGCCGCCCGCTGCGCGCACGCGGCCGCGCAGCGGCTCGACGAGCGCCGGCAGCAGCTCGCTCAGGTCGCGCGTGAGTTCGCTGATGCGCCGGGCCTTCTGCGCGTAAGCCGCATCGAGCTGGAGCGCATGGCCGTAGTCCTTCACCGTCACGCCGCAGCCCGACGCGTTCATCACGATGGCTTCGACCTCGCCGCGCTCGATGAACGGCCACCACGCGTCGATGTTGGCGCGCATCTGCGCCCGGCCGCCCTCCTGGTCGTTCAAGTGGAAGCGGATCGCGCCGCAGCAGCCGGCGCCCTTCGCGACGACCGTCTCGATGCCCGCCGCGTCGAGCACGCGCGCTGTCGCGGTATTGATGTTGGGCATCATCGCGGGCTGCACGCAGCCTTCGAGCAAGAGCACCTTGCGCGAGTGACTGCGCGTGGGCCAAGCGCCCGCGTGTTGCGGCTTCGGCACCTTGTCGCGCAGCACGCCCGGCAGCAGCGGCCGCACGGCCTGGCCGACCTTCATCGCCGGTGCGAACAGCGGCGACGTCAGGCCCTCCTTGAGCAGCCAGCGCACCGTGCGCGAGCCCAGGCCGCGCTTCACCTTCTCGTCCACCACGCGCCGGCCGATGTCGACCAGCTTGCCGTACTCGACGCCGCTCGGGCAGGTGCTCTCGCAGTTGCGGCAGGTCAGGCACCGGTCCAGGTGCAGTTGCGTGTCGCGTGTGGGCTCGTGGCCTTCCAGCACCTGCTTGATCAGGTAGATGCGGCCGCGCGGGCCGTCCAGCTCGTCGCCCAGCACCTGGTAGCTGGGGCAGGTGGCCGTGCAGAAGCCGCAGTGCACGCAGCGGCGCAGCACCGCTTCGGCTTCGCGGCCCTCGGGCGTGTCCCGGAACTCCGGCGAGAGGTGGGTCTGCATGCGTCAGAAGTCCGGGTATAGCCGGCCGCGGTTGAAGACGCCGGCCGGGTCGAATTCGCGCTTGAGCTCGCGGTGGATGCGGTCCAGCGGCGGCGCAAGCGGCGTGAAGCGCTGCGTCGCGCCGGCGTCGCGCGGCCGGAACAGCGTGGCGTGGCCGCCCGCGCGTTGCGCGGCGTCGCGGATGCGCGCGCCCTCGCCGGGGCGCGCCTGCACCCAGCGCTGCGCGCCGTGCCATTCGACGAGCGTGTCGCCCAGCTCCAGCACCGGCGCCGTCTGCGGCACCGAGATGCGCCACAGGTCGCCGCCCTCGCGCGGCGCGAACCCTGGCAGCCGCTGGTCGCGGCACGCCAGCCATTGCGGCGCAGCCTCTTCGCTTCGCAACCGCTCGCCGCCGAGCGTGCGGCACGCGGCATCCACCGCGGCCACCGCGCCGCGCAAGCGCAGGGACAGCGTGCCGCGTCCCTGTTCGGCCGCCCACCAGCTCGCGTTGAGTGGCAAGGGCTGGCCGCCCCATTCGTTCAGGCGCCGCAGCGCTTCGGCCTGGGTCATGTCGAAGCGCAGCGTCGCTTCCGCTGGCGCGACGGGCAGCACCTTGAGGCTCACCTCGGCGATGAGGCCCAGCGTGCCGAGCGCGCCCACCATCAGGCGCGAGACGTCGTAGCCGGCGACGTTCTTCATCACCGTGCCCCCGAACGAGAGCAACTCGCCGCGGCCGTTCACGATCGTCACGCCCAGCACGTAGTCGCGCACCGGGCCGGCGCTCGCACGTGCGGGGCCCGCAAGGCCGGCGGCGACCATGCCGCCAACGGTTGTGCCTTCCGCAAAGTGCAGGGGCTCGAACGCGAGGCACTGGCCGCGTTCGGCCAGCACGGCCTCCAGTTCGGCCAGGCGCGTGCCGGCGCGCACGGTCACGACGAGCTCGCTCGGTTCGTACGCGGTGATCCCCGACAGGCCGAGCGTGGAGAGTTCTTCCCCGCGTGCCGGTTCGCCATAGAAATCCTTGGTCCCGCCGCCGCGGATGCGCAGCGTTTCGCCGCGCTGGGCGGCGTCACGGATGCGCTGGGTCACGGCCTCGACGGACATGCGCGCATGGTAATTGGCGCGCCGCGTGCGCCCGCTTGAAATTTTCGGGATCAGGCCCTGACGAAATTGACCGGCAGGCCCGGCACGTCGACCCGCGTGGCGATCACCCCGTGATCCACGCCGGTGACGAAGAGCGTGCGCAAGTCGTCGCCGCCGAAGCACGGCATGGTCGGGCTGCGCATGGGCACATCGATGTCTTCGAGGATTTCGCCCCCAGGCGACAGTTTCAGCAGCCGCCGGCCTTCGTACATCGCGCACCAGTAATTGCCTTGTGCGTCGACGCTCGCGCCATCCGGCCTGCCGCCATAGCCCGGCTGGCCCGGCTGCCACCCGGCCGGCTTCGGTGGGAACTGGCGCAGCAGGCGCTCGTTGCGCATCGCGTTCGTGTTCGCATCCCAGTCCCATTGGCGGATCACGTGTTGCGGCGTGTCGGTCCAGTAGAGCGTTTTCGCGTCGGGCGACCACGCGAGGCCGTTCGCCGTGGTGGCATTGCCGGCCTTGAGCGTCACCAGCGGCGCACCGCCGTTGCCGTTGTCGGGCCGCAGGTCGATGCAGAAGAGTTCGGCCTTGCGCTCGTCACGCGGCTCGTAGATCGTGCCGGCCCAGAAACGCCCCAGCGGGTCGGCCTTGCCGTCGTTGAAGCGGAACTTCGACGTGTCGTGCTCGAAGGGGACCACGCAGGTGAGTGCCGTGCCCCACTCGCGCGTGCGCCACATGCCGTCGCGCAGCGCCACGATGAGCCCGCCGCCTTCGACGGGCGCGATGCAACCGGGCTCGCTGGGCATCTCCCAGCTTTCGGTGGCGCCGCCGGCGCTGCGGCGCTTCAGCAGGCGCGCGGGGATGTCGACCCAATACAGGCAGCGTTCGTGCGGGTGCCAGAACGGCGATTCGCCCAGGCGATCGGGCTCGCCCGTCACGCGCTCCCAGTCCCTCATGCGCGGCGCTCCACCTCGATCGTCATCTGCGCCGACAGGGTCTCGCCCGGGCCCAGCGTGACCAGGCCGAGCGCTGCGGGATCGCCGCCCTGCGCCAGCGCCAGCGCGTTGTTGACGTGGCTCACCGGCTCGATGGCGATGTGGTCGCGCGCCGGCGTCGTGAAGACGACGATGCGCGTGAGGTTCGAGCGCACGCGGATGTCGAACAGCGCGTCGCGCAAATGCGCCACGCCGTCCCAGCCGTCGAAACAATGGTCGACGTCCAGCGCCGCGATGTCGCCCGCGATGCCGCCGTTGGCGACGCGCCGCGTCGGCAGCTTGTCGTCGCCCATCTCCCAGCGGCCGGCCGTCTTCACGGCCAGCTGGGCGCCGGGACGCTTGACGAAGAAGGGATGCCAGCCGAGGCCCGCGGGTGCATCGCGGCCCGACTGGTTGGTGAGGGCCAGCGTGAACTCGGCCGCCTTCGGTGTCACACGGATCGTCTGCGAGGCATCGAAGGCGAACGGCCACGACGCGTCGGCGGCGTGCTCGAAGGAGAGCAATGCGTAGGAAGGCTCGCTGTCCAGGACCTGCCACGCGCGCTGCCAGCCGATGCCGTGGATGGCGTGCGGCTCCGTGCCGTTGTTGCGCACCAGCGGATGCAGCGTGCCCTGCCACTGCAGCGTGGCGCCGCCGATGCGGTTGGAGAACGGCACCAGCGGGTAGCTGCCCGACTGCCGCGCCGTCTCCAGCGGCACGGGCGCGGGACGCAGCACCGGCTCGCCGCCAAGCACCAGCTGCGTGACGCAGCCGCCCAGCCGCGGCTCGATGCGGCAGATGAGTTCGCCAGCGCGCAGTTCGACCATCGGCGCATTGTGCGCCGGGGACAAAAAAAGGGCCCGCTTCAGCGGGACAAAAAAAAGGCCCGCCGGTGGGCGGGCCAATATCCAAAGGAGATCCTTGCTGTTCTTGTTCTTCGGTGATCAGCGGTTGTAGGCCGTCTCGCCGTGGCTGGAGATGTCCAGGCCCTCGCGCTCTTCCTCTTCGGTGACGCGCAGGCCGATCACGATGTCGACGATCTTGTAGGCGATCAGCGAGACCACGCCGGACCAGACGATGGTCAGGATGACGGCCTTGAACTGGATCCACACCTGGTCGGCGATGCCGCTCGAGCCCACCGTGGCCGTGACCCAGTCGGTCACCAGGCCGGGGCCGCCGAGCGCCTGCGTGTTGAACACGCCGGTGAGCAGCGCGCCGACGATGCCGCCGACGCCGTGCACGCCGAACACGTCGAGCGAGTCGTCCGCGCCAAGCATCTTCTTCAGGCCGTTCACGCCCCACAGGCACATGAAGCCGGCGACGAAGCCGATCACGATCGCGCCCATCAGGCCGACGTTGCCGCAGGCCGGGGTGATCGCCACGAGGCCGGCGACGGCGCCCGAGGCGGCGCCCAGCATGGAGGCCTTGCCCTTCATCAGCGCTTCACCGATGCACCAGGCGAGCACCGCGGCGGCGGTGGCCGAGAAGGTGTTCATGAAGGCCAGCACGGCGGTGTTGCCGGCTTCCAGCGCGGAGCCCGCGTTGAAGCCGAACCAGCCCACCCACAGCAGCGAGGCGCCGACCATCGTGAGCGTCAGCGAGTGCGGCGTGAAGGCTTCCTTGCCGTAGCCCACGCGCTTGCCGATCATGTACGCGCCCACCAGGCCCGCCACGGCGGCGTTGATGTGCACCACGGTGCCGCCCGCGAAGTCGAGCGCGCCCCATTGCCAGATCAGGCCGGCCTTGGCGTTCACGGCATCGACCACTTCCTTGCCCGTGTAGGCGTCGGGGCCCATCCAGAACCACACCATATGGGCGATCGGCGCGTAGCTGAACGTGAACCACAGCACCATGAAGAGCAGCATCGCGCTGAACTTGATGCGCTCGGCGAAGGCGCCGATGATCAGGCAGCAGGTGATGGCCGCGAACGTGGCCTGGAAGGCCATGAACAGCAGCTCGGGGATGTAGACGCCCTTGCTGAAGGTCGCGCCCATCGCGAACTCGCCCTTGGCGGGATCGAACAGGCCCTTCATGAACACGCGGTCGAAGCCGCCGACGAAGGAGTTGCCCTCCGTGAACGCCAGGCTGTAGCCGTACAGGCACCACAGCACCACGATCAGCGAGAACGTGACGAAGACCTGCATCAGCACGCTGAGCATGTTCTTGCTGCGCACGAGGCCGCCATAGAACAGCGCCAGTCCGGGGATCGACATCATGATGACGAGCAGCGTGGCGACGATCATCCAGGACACGTCGCCCTTGTTCGGCACGGGCGCGGGTGCGGCCGATGCGGTGGCGGCGGCGCCCGAAGCGGCGACGGCGGCGGCAGGCGCCGCAGCCGGCTTGGCTTCGGCCGAGGCCGTGGCGGCCGCGGGGGCGGCCGCTGCCGGGGCGGATGCGGATGCAGCCGCCGGCGGGGTCTGGGCGAGCGCCGAGGCGCTGCCCGCGAGGAGGCCCAGGCCGAGGGCCAGGCTAGCGAGGAGGTGTTTCATGGTTCGTCTCTTGTCTCTTGAGAGGGGCCGCTTTACAGCGCCTCCTTGCCGGTTTCGCCGGTGCGGATCCGCACCACTTGCTCCAGGTCGTAAACGAAGATCTTGCCGTCGCCGATCTTGCCGGTGCGGGCAGCGCCCTCGACGGCTTCGATGACGCGCTCGACCAGGTCGTCGGCAACCGCCGCTTCGATCTTCACCTTGGGCAGGAAGTCGACGACGTATTCGGCGCCGCGGTACAGCTCCGTGTGGCCCTTCTGGCGGCCGAAGCCCTTCACCTCGGTCACGGTGATGCCTTGCACCCCGATGCCGGAAAGGGCTTCACGCACCTCGTCCAGCTTGAAGGGCTTGATGATGGCAGTGACAAGTTTCATGTGTGCTCCTTTGGATGGACGCGCCCGCCGTCAAAACGAGTGCGTGTACTTCACCCCGACGACCACCGTGTCGTTGCCGATGTAGCGGCCGCCGAAGTCCGTGTAGAACGCGCGGCGCGCGTTCGAGCCGACGTAGGCGGCGCTGGCGGAGAAGCCGTTGCCGAAGTCCTTGGCCAGCGTGAGCGAGTAGTCGGTGTAGCTCGCGATCGAGGTGTTGCGCACGGTCTGGTGGCCGATGTGCGGCGTCAGCGCCAGGCCGTTGCCCAGGTCGAAGCCGGCGCTGAGGTCCCAGTAGCTGGAGCCGCCGCTGTTCAGCACGCCGAGCAGGTTGCCCATCGTGCGGTTGTACTTGAGCGTGAACATCTTGTAGCCGGCGCCGAGGTACCACTCGTTGGTGTCGGCCTTGCCGACCAGGCCCGCGCCCGGCGTGCCGGCGTCGCCCGAGTTGTTGCCCGGGTAGCGGTAGGTGATCAGGCCGACGTCCAGCGTGAAGCCGTCCAGCACTTCCTTCTTGAAGCCGCCGTACAGGTCCCACTCGTAGCCGCCCTTGGTGGCGCCGTTGAAGTCCTTGACCCACTTCACGTTGGACAGGAAGGTGCCGGCGTAGAAGCCGCTCTTGTGGGAGAAATCGACGCCGCCCTGCAGCGCGGGCTTCTTGGAGGTTTGCGCGATGCCGCGGAAGCGGTAGTCGCTGACCAGGGCCACGTTGGCCGACAGGCTGTAGTCGGGCTCGGGAGCGGCGGGTGCGGTCTGCGCGAAGGCAGCGCCGGACAGGCTCAGGGCCGCGAGGGCCAGTTTCGGGGCGAGCTTCTTCGATTGCACTTCAAGTTCTCCTGATGAAAAGGGAAGGGACGAAGCCAGCCCATGCACGGACCATGCCATCGCCCAGCTGGAGTAGGAGGCGGTCGGCGGGGCCCCATGCCCCGGCGTTAACCGGAAAGAAGCCGGTTTCGCGCACGCGTGTGGTGCGCGGAGGCCCCGGCGTGCCGCAGCAAGGGGTGCTACGCACCCAAATGGGGAGGGAAATCGGGATGAGCCTGTCTTTGGTGCAAAGCCGCGCCCTGATCGGCCTGCAGGCCGCCGCGGTGACGGTGGAAGTGCACCTGGCCAACGGGCTGCCCAACTTCACGCTGGTCGGGCTCGCGGACGTGGAGGTGAAGGAGGCCCGCGAGCGGGTGCGCTCGGCCTTGCAGAACTGCGGGCTGGAGTTCCCGCACAACAAGCGCATCACGGTGAACCTGGCTCCGGCCGACCTGCCCAAGGACTCGGGCCGTTTCGATTTGCCGATCGCGTTGGGCATCCTGGCGGCCAGCGGCCAGATCGACGGCGCGCGGCTGGCGGGCCATGAATTCGCGGGCGAGCTGTCGCTGTCGGGCGAGTTGCGCCCGGTGCGCGGCGCGCTCGCCATGAGCCTGGCGCTGCACGCCAGCGGCGCGGCGGCCCAGCTGGTGCTGCCGCCCGGCAGCGCCGAAGAGGCAGCGCTGGTGCCGCAGTCACGCGTGTACCGCGCCGACCACCTCCTGGATGTGGCGCGCCAGTTCATGCCGGCGCAGGACGGCGAGCCGCCGCGCGAGGGCTGGGCGCGCGTGTGCGCGGTGGCGCACGCAGAAGAAGCCGTGTATCCCGACCTGTCGGACGTGAAGGGCCAGGCTGTGGCCAAGCGCGCGCTCGAGATCGCGGCGGCGGGATCGCACAGCGTGCTGATGCTGGGCCCGCCGGGCTCGGGCAAGTCGATGCTGGCGCAGCGCTTCGCGGGCCTGCTGCCGCCGCTGTCGGTGGACGAAGCCTTGCAGTCGGCGGCCATCGCCAGCCTCGCCGGGCGCTTCTCGGCCTCGGGCTGGCGCATGCGGCCCACCTGCACGCCGCACCACACGGCGAGCGCGGTGGCGCTGGTCGGCGGAGGTTCGCCGCCGCGGCCCGGGGAGATCTCGCTGGCGCACAACGGCGTGCTGTTCCTCGACGAGCTGCCCGAGTTCCCGCGCGCCGCGCTCGAGGCGTTGCGCGAGCCGCTGGAGACGGGCCGCATCACGATCTCGCGCGCCGCGCACCGCGCGGAGTTCCCGGCGCGCTTCCAGTTCGTCGGTGCGATGAACCCCTGCCCGTGCGGCTGGCTGGGCACCGTGCACCGCCACTGCCGCTGCACGCCGGACCAGGTCGCGCGCTACCAGTCCAAGTTGAGCGGCCCCTTGCTCGACCGCATCGACCTGCACGTGGAGGTGCCGGCGATGCGCGCGGAGGAACTGCTGCACGCGCCCGCCGGCGAAGGCACGGAGCGCGTGCGCGAGCGCTGCGCCAAGGCACGCGAACGCGCGATCGAGCGCCAGGGCAAGGCCAACCAGGCGCTGCAGGGCCGGGAGATCGACACGCACGCGGCGCTCGACACCGCCGCGGCGAAGTTCCTCAACCTCGCGTCGGCGCGGCTGGGATGGAGCGCGCGGGCCACGCACCGCGCGATGAAGGTGGCGCGCACCATCGCCGACCTGGCGGGCGCCGCGACCACGCAGGCCGAGCACGTGGCCGAGGCGGTGCAGTACCGGCGCGCGCTCGCGGCGACAATCGCCGCATGACGCAGTCCCCGGCGGCGCACGACCGCCGATTCGTCCTCTGGCTCTCGGTCGCGCAGCTCATCACCTGGGGCAGCGTCTTCTACGGCTTCTCCCTGCTGATGGAGCCGGTCGAGCGCGAGCTGGGCCTGACGCGCGCGCAATCGTCGCTGGCCTTCAGCCTGGCCCTCTTCGCCGAAGGCGCGGCGGCCTTTCCCATCGGGCGCTGGATCGACGCCGGCCACGAGCGCGCCGTGATGACGGGCGGCTCGCTGCTGGCGGGCGTGTGCCTCATCGTCCACTCGTTCGTGCACTCGCAGGCCGCCTTCTACGCCGTGTGGCTGTTGCTCGGCGTGGCGCTGGCGGGCACCTTGTACAACCCGGTGTTCGCGGTGGTCACGCGCCGTTTCCCGCAGGACTTCCGCCGCGCCATCATCACGCTCACCTTCCTGGGCGGCCTGGCCAGCACGGTGATGATCCCGATCTTCGCGGGGCTCATCTCCGCGATGGGCTGGCGGCAGGCGCTGTGGGTCCTGGCGGGCTTGCAGCTGCTGGTCTGCGCCCCGCTGCATTTCGTGCAACTGCGCAACGCCCCGGGGCCGGTCGTGCATGCGCATGCGGTGAAGCCGCCGCACGAGCACATGACCAGCGCGCCCTACATCCTCATCGGTGTTTTCACCGTCGGCATGATGGCCGTGACCGCCGCGCTGCCGCCGCACATGATCAGCCTGCTGCGCGGCGCCGGCCTCGACGAGAAATGGGTGATCGCGATCCCCGCGAGCATCGGGGCGATCCAGGTGCTCGGCCGCCTGCTGCTGTTCTTCTTCGAGCACCGCTTCGACGTGCACGTGGCCAACCGCACCATCCCCATGCTGATCCCCATCAGCCTGGCCTTCCTGCTGTTCGCGGGTGGCTACGTGTGGGGCGCGGCGCTCTTCGTGATCTTCTTCGGGCTGGGCAACGGGATGATGACGATCGTGAAGGGAACGGCCATCGCGCAGTACGTGAGCCGCGAGAACATCGGCGCGCTCACGGGCGCGCTCGGCCCGCCGAC
Source organism: Ramlibacter sp. PS4R-6 (assembly GCF_037572775.1). Lineage (NCBI taxonomy): Bacteria > Pseudomonadati > Pseudomonadota > Betaproteobacteria > Burkholderiales > Comamonadaceae > Ramlibacter > Ramlibacter sp. PS4R-6. The sequence continues at coordinate 659,509 of NZ_JBBHKA010000001.1, forward strand.
GGCCGTCGCCCGTGCGGTCATGCCGTGGCTGTTGGGGTCGCTGTGGACGGCCCAGGCCGGCTACAGCGTGGGCCTGTCGGTGCTGATCGCCATCTGCGCTGCGGGCGCCGGCGCGCTGGTGCTCGCGCAGCGCATCGCGCTGAAGCGCTAGAGGTTCGGCGCCAGCAGGCGCTGCAGTTCCTCGATCCGCGCGCCGCGGCGCCGCGCCAGGTCCTGCAGCTGGTCGTCGCCGATCTTGCCGACGTTGAAGTACGTGCTCTCGGGGTGCGAGAGGTAGAAGCCGCTCACGCTCGCCGCCGGCGTCATCGCCAGGCTCTCGGTCAGGCCCATCTCGGCCTCTTCCGCGCGCAGCAGCTCGAACAGGTCGCGCTTGACGCTGTGGTCGGGGCACGCCGGGTAGCCCGGCGCGGGCCGGATGCCGCGGTACTTCTCGGCGATCAGTTCGTCGCCCGAGAGCGATTCACCCGCCGCGTAGCCCCACAGGTCCTTGCGCACGCGCTCGTGCATCGCCTCGGCGAACGCTTCGGCGAGGCGGTCGGCCAGCGCCTTGAGCATGATGGCCGAGTAATCGTCGAGGTCGTCGAGGAAGTACTTCTCCTTCTTCTCGACGCCGATGCCGGCCGTCACGGCGAAGGCGCCGATGTAGTCGCGCGCCACGCCCTTGGGCGCGATGAAGTCCGCCAGGCACCGGTTGGGCCGCATCTGCCCTTCGATCTCGTGCTTCTCGGTTTGCTGGCGCAGCCCCCACCAGGTCATGAGCGGGTGCGAACGCGATTCGTCGGCGTAGACCTCGATGTCGTCGTCGTTCACCGTGTTGGCGGGCCACAGGCCGACCACCGCGTTGGCCGTGAGCCAGCGCCCCTCGATCAGGCGCTTGAGCATGCGCTGGCCGTCGGCGTACACGCGCACGGCCTCGGTGCCCACGACCTCGTCCTTCAGGATGTCGGGGAAGCGCCCGGCCAGGTCCCAGGTCTGGAAGAACGGGCCCCAGTCGATGTACTTCGCCAATTCCGCCAGGTCGAAGTTCTTGAAGACGCGCCGGCCGATGAACTTGGGTGCGGGCGGCGTGTAGCCCGCCCACTCGATGCGCGTCTTGTTGGCCCGCGCCTGCGCCAGCGGCACCAGCGGCACCTGCTTCTTGTTGGCGTGCTGCACGCGCACGCGCTCGTAGTCGGCCTCGACTTCGGCGATGTACTTCGCCGCCTGGTCGGACAGCAGGCCCTGCGCGACGCTCACGCTGCGCGAGGCGTCGGGCACGTAGACCACCGGGCCTTCGTAGTGCGGCGCGATCTTCACCGCCGTGTGCACGCGGCTGGTCGTCGCCCCGCCGATCAGCAGCGGGATTTTCTTGATGCGGAAATGCTCGTCCTTCTGCATCTCGCTGGCGACGTACTGCATCTCCTCCAGCGACGGCGTGATCAGGCCCGACAGCCCGACGATGTCCGCGCCCTCGACCTTGGCCTTGGCGAGGATCTCGTGGCACGGGACCATCACGCCCATGTTCACCACCTCGAAGTTGTTGCACTGGAGGACGACGGTGACGATGTTCTTGCCGATGTCGTGCACGTCGCCCTTGACGGTGGCGATCACGATCTTGCCCTTGGAGCGGATCTCCTCGCCTGCCGCGGCCTGCTGCTTCTTCTCTTCCTCGATGTAGGGAATGAGGTGCGCCACGGCCTGCTTCATCACGCGCGCCGACTTCACCACCTGGGGCAGGAACATCTTGCCCTGGCCGAACAGGTCGCCCACGATGTTCATGCCGTCCATGAGCGGCCCTTCGATCACGTTGAGCGGCCGGCCGCCCCTGGCGACGATCGCCTGGTACGCCTCTTCGGTGTCGGCGACGATGTGGTCGGTGATGCCGTGCACCAGCGCGTGCGCGAGGCGCTGCTCGACGGGGTGGCCGCGCCATTCGTTCTTCTTCGTGTCGTCCTTCGCCGCGCCCTTGGCGGCCTCGGCGATCTCGATCAGGCGCTCGGCCGCGTCGGGGCGGCGGTTGAGCACCACGTCCTCGACGCGCTCACGCAATTGCGGCTCCACCTCGTCGTACACACCGACCATGCCGGCGTTGACGATGCCCATGTCCATGCCGGCCTGGATCGCGTGGTACAGGAACACCGTGTGGATGGCCTCGCGCACCGGGTCGTTGCCGCGGAAGGAGAAGCTCACGTTCGACACGCCGCCCGACACCTTGGCGCCCGGCAGGTTCTGCTTGATCCACTTCGTCGCCTCGATGAAGTCGACGGCGTAGTTGTCGTGCTCCTCGATGCCCGTGGCGATGGCGAAGATGTTGGGGTCGAAGATGATGTCCTCGGGCGCGAAGTCGACCTCGTCCACCAGGATGCGGTAGGCGCGCTGGCAGATCTCGGTCTTGCGCTGGAAGGTGTCGGCCTGCCCCTTCTCGTCGAACGCCATCACCACCGCCGCCGCGCCGTAGCGCTTGACCAGCGTGGCCTGCCGCTTGAACTCCACCTCGCCTTCCTTCATCGAGATGGAATTGACGATCCCCTTACCCTGGATGCAGCGCAGGCCGGCCTCGATGACGCTCCACTTGGACGAGTCGATCATCACCGGCACCTTGGCGATGTCGGGTTCGCTCGCCATCAGGTTCAGGAAGCGGACCATGGCGGCCTGGCTGTCCAGCATGGCCTCGTCCATGTTCACGTCGATGACCTGCGCGCCGTTCTCGACCTGCTGGCGCGCGACGGCCAGGGCCTTTTCGAACTCGCCCGCGAGGATCATGCGCGCGAAGGCCTTGGAGCCGGTGACGTTGGTGCGCTCGCCGATGTTGACGAACAGGCTGCCGCGGCCGATGGCGACGGGTTCGAGGCCGGAGAGGCGAAGCGGGGGGACGGTGGGCGCGCTCATGTCTCTTGAAGTCGAGAAATGAGCGCCGTTGACCTTAGGGAAACCCCAGCCTGACGCTAAGCAACTTGCTTAGGCGCTGCAGCGCTCCTGGGGCCAGACTGCATTCTAAATGCACGACGCTTCCACGCTCACGCCACCGGCTGCCGGACTGCTCGCCCGGCTGCTGGGCCGCGCACCCGCGCAGGAGCGGCCGCGCCCGGTCGCAGGCTCGTCGTCGGCCGACCTGGCGGCGGAGATGCTGTGCGCGCCCACCGCGCTGATGAAGCTGGCCCCGGAGGAAGCGCGCACCGTCGTGGCGTACATGCAGCCGCACAAGATCGCCGAAGGCACCACCTTCATCCGCGAGGGCGACAGCGAGCGCACCGACTTCATGCTGCTGGTGCTGGCCGGCGAGGTGACGGTGGAGACCATCGTCGTCAGCCGCACCGCGCCGATCACCGTGACCGTGCTCGGCCCCGGCAGCCTGATCGGCGAGATGGGCCTGGTGGACGGCGCGCCGCGCTCGGCGTCGTGCACCGCGCTCAGCGACCTGCGCTGCGCGGTGCTCACGCGCGCGTCCCTCAATCGCCTGATGGAGGACGAACCGCGCACCGCCGCCAAGCTGGTGCTGGCGATCGCGATGCGCATGTCGCAGCGCATGCGCGACAGCCAGGAAAAACTCAAGCTCTACGCCCAGCTGACGCAGGCGATGAACGAAGAAATCAACGAGCTGATGCCGCTGTAGAGCTGGCGAAACTGACCAAACTGTCGGACGTTTTCGTCCCGGCGCCCCCATCTCCACCGCACAGAAAAAATCCCCCGGAGCTGCCCGCTCCGGGGGATGAGGGGTCGGGCTGGAGAAACTTGCAAACAGGCCCAACCGAGGAGATGCCTGTGAACAAGCATTTGCCGTGCCCATTTGTGTTGCCAGGCGCTACAGGGGCAGGTCGGCCTTCTTGAGCGTGCGCAAAACGAAGCTGGATTTGCTGTGGCGGATGCCCTTGATCTTGTAGAGGCGCTCGCGCAGCAGCCGCTCGTAGTCGCGTGTGTCCCGCACCGCCACGCGCAGCAGGTAGTCGTACTCGCCCGAGACCAGGTAGGCCTCCACCACTTCGGGGATGGCCGCCAGCGTCTCGCCGAATTTCTCCAGCGTGTTGTCCGAATGGCTGTCCAGCGTGACCTGCACCAGCACCGTGTCCTGCAGGCCGATCGCCTGTGCGTTCAGGCGCACCGTGTAGCCCTCAATCACGCCGGCCTGCTCCATCTTGCGGATGCGCTCCCAGCACGGCGAGGCCGACAGGCCCACGGCCTGGCCGACCTCCTGCAGGCTGGCGCGGGCGTTCCTTTGCAGCGTGGCGAGGATTTTTCGGTCGATGGCGTCCATGACCGAAGGATATCCTGCTGCAGCCAGCAATCCAAGGAAGAACGGCAAGAAATTCCGACCTGTGCGGAAGACACTGGGAGCTCGGACAGGCGGGCTTACCGGCAACGCGTGGACGTACCGGGGCCCGGCGGGTTATCGCCCGCCGGGCGAGTCGGATCAAGAGAATCTGGTTCCCGGCCGGCGCCGGGACGGCAGCGCGCTTCGCTTACGCAGCCGCCTTGTAGAAGAACTCGCGCTGCACGCTGCGCGCGGCCAGGGGCTCCACCGCCTCTCGGATCGCGGTGATGTGCTCCGGCGTGGTGCCGCAGCAGCCGCCCACGATGTTCACCAGCCCTTCGGCCGCGAACTCGCGCAGCAGGCGCGAGGTGACCTCGGGCGTTTCGTCGAAACCGGTCTCGGCCATGGGGTTGGGCAGGCCCGCGTTCGGGTAGCAGCTGATGAACGTGTCGCCCGCAACCTTGGCCAGCTCCTGGATGTACGGGCGCATCAGCGCCGCGCCCAGCGCGCAATTCAGGCCCACGGCGAGCGGACGCGCATGGCGCACGCTGTACCAGAAGGCCGTCACCGTCTGGCCGCTCAGGATGCGGCCGGACGCATCGGTCACCGTGCCGCTGATGATCACCGGCAGGCGCTCGCCCGATTCGTCGAAGTACTGCTCGATGGCGAACAGCGCCGCCTTCGCGTTGAGCGTGTCGAAGATGGTCTCCACCAGCAGCAGGTCGGAGCCGCCTTCGGTCAGGCCCTTGGCCTGCTCGTAGTAAGCCGCGCGCAGCTCTTCGAAGTCGACGTTGCGCGCGCCCGGGTCGTTCACGTCGGGGCTGATGCTGGCGGTGCGCGGCGTCGGGCCCAGCGCGCCGGCGACGAAGCGCGGCTTGTCCGGCGTGGAGAACTTGTCCGCGGCGGCGCGCGCGAGCTTCGCGGAGGCCACGTTCATCTCCAGCGCCAGGTCGCCCAGGCCATAGTCGTCCTGCGCGATGCGCGTGGCACCAAAGGTGTTGGTCTCGATGATGTCCACGCCCGAGGCGAGGTAGGCCTCGTGAATGTCGCGCACGACGTCCGGGCGCGTCAGCGACAGCAGGTCACCGTTGTTGCGCAGGTCCTTCGGGTGGTCCTTGAAGCGCTCGCCCCGATAATCGGCCTCCGACAGCTTGAAACGCTGCAGCATCGTGCCCATCGCGCCGTCCAGGATGACGATGCGCTTCTCCAGCAATGAGGGGAGCTCGCGGCCACGGGTGTAGGCGATGGGCTTCATGGTGCGTTGATTGTAGGTGTCCTCCTCCCATTCCATCCTCAGTGAGGTCTTCGGCTACGAGGCCTTCCGCGGCCCGCAGGCGCAGATCGTCGACCACGTCGTGGCCGGCGGCGACGCACTGGTGCTCATGCCCACCGGCGGCGGCAAGTCGCTGTGCTACCAGATCCCCGCCATCGCGCGGCAGCGCCAAGGCAAGGGCACGGCCATCGTGGTGTCGCCGCTGATCGCACTGATGCACGACCAGGTCGGCGCGCTGCGCGAAGCCGGTGTCGAAGCGGCGTTCCTCAATTCCTCGCTGTCCGGCGACGAAGCCTGGGCCGTCGAAAAGCGGCTGGCGCGCGGCGAGCTCACGCTGCTGTACGCCGCGCCCGAGCGCGTGACCACGCCGCGCTTCCTGGCGCAGCTGGACGAGCTGCACGCCCGCGGCCACCTGAGCCTGTTCGCGATCGACGAGGCGCATTGCGTCAGCCAGTGGGGCCACGACTTCCGCCCCGAATACCGCGCGCTCACGGTGTTGCACGAACGCTGGCCCGGTGTGCCGCGCGTCGCGCTGACGGCCACGGCCGACGCCATCACGCGCGCCGACATCCTCGAGCGCCTGCAGCTGCAGGAGGCGCGCCAGTTCGTCAGCAGCTTCGACCGCCCCAACATCTCCTACACCATCGTCGAGAAGAAGGACGGCACCGCGCAGCTGCTGCGCTTCGTCGGCGAGGAACACGCCGGCGACTGCGGCATCGTCTATTGCCAGACGCGCAAGCGTGTCGAGGAAGTCGCGGCGCTTTTGGACCAGCACGCCATCCCCGCGCTGCCCTACCACGCGGGACTGGACCCCGACGTGCGCCAGCGCCACCAGGACCGCTTCCTGCGCGAGGACGGCCTGGTGATGGTGGCCACCATCGCCTTCGGCATGGGCATCGACAAGCCCGACGTGCGCTTCGTCGCGCACCTGGACATGCCCAAGAACATCGAGGGCTATTACCAGGAGACGGGCCGCGCCGGCCGCGACGGCCTGCCGTCGGCCGCGTGGATGGCCTACGGCCTGCAGGACGTGGTGAACCAGCGCCGCATGATCGACGAGAGTCCCGCGGCCGATGAATTCAAGCAGGTGCTGCGCGGCAAGCTCGACGCGCTGCTGGCACTGGCCGAAGCTACCGACTGCCGCCGCGTGCGCCTGCTGCGCTACTTCGGCGAGGCGTCCACGCCCTGCGGCAACTGCGACAACTGCGTGTCGCCCCCCAACGTCTGGGACGGCACGGACGCCGCGCGCAAGCTGCTCTCCACCGTCTACCGCGTGCAGCAGCAAAGCGGCATCTCCTTCGGCGCGGGCCATGTGATGGACATCGTGCGCGGCAAGGCGACGGAGAAGGTCGCGCAATTCGGCCACGAGCGCCTGTCCACCTTCGGCATCGGCGCGGAATTCAGCGAGACGCAGCTGCGCGGCGTGCTGCGCCAGCTGATCGCGATCGGCGCGCTCACGGTGGACAGCGAGGCCTTCAACACCTTGCGCCTGACGGAGCTGTCGCGCGCCGTGCTGCGTGGCGAGGTGCCGGTGCAGCTGCGCGAATCGGTGTCGCAGCAGGGTGGTGGCCGCCGCAAGCGCACAGCGCCGGGCGCGGCCCCGTCCGTGAGCGCGGGCCTCACGCAGGAAGGGCAGGCGCGCTTCGCGGCCTTGCGTGCGTGGCGCGGCGAGGTGGCGCGCGAGCACAACCTGCCCGCCTACGTGATCTTCCACGACGCGACGCTCGCGGCCATCGCAGCGCTGGCGCCACGGTCCCTCAACGACCTGCAAGGCATCAGCGGGATCGGCGCGAAAAAGCTCGAAGCCTACGGCGAGGAAGTGCTGCGCGTCGTCGCGCGGGCCTAGGAAAAGGCGTTACTGCATGAACCCGATGCTGCGCGCGTCGCGCACCTCGGGCTTGATGCGGTGCTCGGACTCGAGCTGCTCGAGGAACTCCTCGGGCGTGAACTGCGCGGCGAGGATGTCCACCTGCCGCTTCACCGCGGCGAAGTCGCCCGGGCATAGCTGCTCCAGCCGGGCCAGCCGCGCACGCGCCTGCTCGGTGAACGCTTCGGCGCGGCCGTCCAGCGCTTCCACCACGAACATCTTCTCGCGCTGCGCCGCCGTCAGCGGCTTGAAGCGGATCTTGAACGTGAAGCGGCGCAGCGCCGCCTGGTCGATGCGGTCCATCAGGTTCGTCGTGCACACGAAGATGCCGTGGAAGCGCTCCATGCCCTGCAGCATCTCGTTGACCTCGGTCACCTCGTAGGTGCGCTGCGCGCCGCGCCGGTCCTGCAGGAAGCTGTCGGCCTCGTCCAGCAGCAGGATGGCCTTCTCGCTCTCGGCCTCGGCGAACATCGCCGCCATGTTCTGCTCGGTCTCGCCGACGAACTTGCTCATGAGGTCGCTCGCCTGCTTGACCAGCAGCGGCTTGTCCAGGCTGCGCGCGATGTGCTCGGCCAGCGCCGTCTTGCCCGTGCCCGGCGCGCCGTAGAAGCACAGCGTGCCGTGGCCGCGCGCGCGCAGCGCCTCGACGACGCGCGGGATCTCGAAGCGCGTCTCGACGTTGAGCATGTCGAGGTCGTAGGTGGTGACGGCGCGGCGCAGGCCCGAGTCGCTGCTGCGGTTGCCCAGCGCCTGGTCGGCGTTGCGCAGCTGCCGCTCGATGAGCGGCTCGATGGCTGCGCCTTCGTTGCCCGCCAGGCCCGCGAAGCGCACCGCGGTGCGGATCTGCGCCGGCGTCAGGCCCTTGCGTTCGGTCAGCTTCGCGACGAAGCCGTCGGTCACGGCCACGCCTTCCAGCGTCTTGCGCACCAGCGCCTCGCGCGCGCCCGGTGGCGGCGACTTCAGCTCGAGGTGGTAGGCGAAGCGGCGGCGGAACGCGGGGTCGATCTGCTCGATGCGGTTGGTGACCCAGATCGTCGGCACCGAGTTCGATTCGAGGATCTGGTTGACCCAGGCCTTGCCGCTGACGCTGCCGCTGGGCGGCGCCACCACCTGCTCGGCACGCGCCATCAGCTGCGCGGCTTCGCTGGAAATCGGCGGGAACACGTCCTCGACCTCGTCGAAGAGCAGCGCCGCCTGCGCGCTGCCCTTGAGGAACACCTGCGCGATCTGCAGCGAGCGGTAGCGGTCGCGTCCCGACAGCGAGTTGCCGTCGCGGTCGGCGTACTCGACCTCGAACAGGTCCAGGTTGGCCGCCTGCGCAACCACTTTCGCCAGCTCCGTCTTGCCGGTGCCGGGCGGGCCGTACAGCAGCACGTTCACGCCCGCTTCCTTGCGCGTGACGGCGTTCTGCAGCAGCGTGCACAGCACCTGCGCGTCCTCGGCGACGAAGGAGAAGTCGGCCAGCTGCAAGGTGCTCTTGGTCGACGGCCGGGTGAAGACGGCCATCAGCTCGTTCTGGTCGCGGTACTCGCGCATCAGCACCGGCGGCAGTTTCTCGCTGACCTTCATCAGGTCCGCGAGGTCGGTGATGTTGTGCTCGGAGATCAGGTTCTCCACCAGCCCGATGCGCTCCAGGCGCGAACCGGCACGCAGCGCCTCGCCCACCTCGTTGGCGTTGACGCCCGCGATCTCCGCCAGTGCCGCGTAGGCCTCCGGCGCGTTGTTCACCTTGAACTCGACCAGCAGGCTGCGCAGGTCGCGCTGGTAGCGCGCCAGGGTGCCGTACAAGAGCAGGGCGCGTTCGGCCTTGTTCAACTGCAACAGGCCCGACAGCGCGTCGATGTTCTTCTCGACCAGCGTCGAATGCTTCTTGAGCGCGTGCGTGAGCCAGTCGCCGGTCACAGCCAGGACCGACAGCAGGTCCTTGGGCTGGTCCTTGGCGTATTCGTCGAGGTAGAAGAACAGCGTGCCCTCTTCGTACGGGCCGCGCCAGACGCCGTGGCGGTCGAGGAACTCGGCGGTCGACAGGCCTTCGTGGCCGCGCCAGAACTCGTTGTCCTTGCAGCGGCGCTCCAGGAATTCGCGCAGCCTCGTGAGCGCCGGCGCCGGCCACACGAGGTGGCGACCGGCCAATGACAGCAGGCCATTGAGGTCGCGCCGCACGTTGAACTTGCCGCCCTGCTTGGCGGCCAGCGTCAGCACGAAGTGCGAGCACATCAGGTCGAGGACCGGCGCGTCCTTCAGCCCCGGTGAGGGCAGCAACTGCAAATCCGCCGATCGCTTGACCATGGGGGCACGACCTCCGGTTGGGGGAACCCGTTCCGGCGCACGATAACGCGAGTTGATGCCGGATGGAAGAACCTGATGCAGGGAATTCCCGCAGCCGACGGACGGTTTCGCCGTGACAATCGCCCTTCCATGATCACAGTCGCCGACATCCGGACCGCCGCCGGGCGCCTGCAAGGCCAGGTGCTCGACACGCCCTGCGTGGAATCGCGCACGATCTCCCAGATCACCGGCGCCCAGGTCTTCCTGAAATTCGAGAACCTTCAGTTCACCGCGTCCTTCAAGGAGCGCGGGGCCTGCAACAAGCTGGCGCAGCTTTCCGAAGCGGAAAGGCGCCACGGCGTCATCGCCATGAGCGCCGGCAACCATGCGCAGGGCGTGGCCTACCACGCGCAGCGGCTGGGCTTGCGCGCGGTGATCGTCATGCCGCGCTTCACGCCGCAGGTGAAGGTGGAGCGCACGCGCAGCTTCAATGCGGAAGTGGTACTGCATGGCGACTCGCTGGACGAATCGCGCACCTACGCCCTGGAAATGGCAGGCAAGCAGCAACTGACGTTCGTCCATCCCTACGACGACGAGGCCATCGTCGCCGGGCAGGGCACGGCCGGGCTGGAGATGCTCCAGGCCGTGCCCGACCTCGACACGCTCGTCATCGCGGTGGGCGGCGGCGGCCTGATCGCCGGCATCGCGGTGGCGGCCAAGGCGATCAAGCCCTCGATCGAGATCATCGGCGTGCAGACGCTGCGCTTTCCCAACATGTACAACGCGGTCAAGCATGCGTCGCTGCCGCAAGGCGGCAGCACCATCGCTGAAGGCATTGCGGTCGGCACGCCGGGCCGCATCACGCAGGCCATCATCGAGCAGCACGTGGATGACCTGCTGTTGGTCGACGAGGGCGACATCGAGCAGGCCATCGTGATGCTGCTGGAGATCGAGAAGACGCTGGTCGAAGGCGCCGGCGCCGCGGGGCTGGCCGCGCTGCTCAAGAACCCCGAGCGCTTCAAGGGCCGCAAGGTCGGGCTGGTGCTGGGCGGCGGCAACATCGACCCGATGCTGCTGGCGGCGATCATCGAGCGCGGCATGGTGCGCGCCGGCCGGCTGGCGCGCATCCGCGTGAGCTCGCGCGACGTGCCGGGCTCCCTCGCGCGCATCACGGCCATCGTGGCCGAAGCGGGCGCGAACATCGACGAGGTGCACCACCAGCGCGCCTTCACGCTGCTCGCCGCGCAGAACGTGGAAATCGAGCTGGTCATCCAGACGCGCGGGCGCGAGCACATCCGCAGCGTGATCGAAGCGCTGCGGGCCGGCGGCTTTTCGGCCGAGGAGCAATGATGGACACGAACACGCTGCAGTCGGCGCTGGCGGAGTATTTCGCGCCCTGGGTGCAGGAGCTGGGGATGAAAGTCGACGGCTTCGACGCCGGGAGCGTCACGCTGCGCATCCCCCAGAGCGATCGCCTGTCGCGCGTGGGCGGCATGCTGTGCGGCCAGGCCATGATGGCCGCGGCCGATACCGGCATGGTGTTGGCGCTCATCAACCAGTTCGGCGAGTTCCGCCCCTGCACCACGGTGCAGATGAACACGAGCTTCCTCAAACCCCTGTCCAAGCAGGACGCGCTGGTGCAGGCGCGCGTGGTCCGCGCCGGCAAGACGATCGCCTTCGGCGAGATCGACATCCGCGGCGCCGACGACGGCAAGAGCGTCTGCCGCGCCAGCGTCACCTACGCCCTGCTTTAGAATCGGGCCTCGCCCCGAACATCGAACGCACCGCAGCCATGGCCCACCACGACACCCACGCCGAGCACGCCCCCGAAGACGCCGTCGAGGGCATCGTGCCGCTGATCCCCGTCGTGCTGCCCGTCGTCGGCGGCCTGCTGATGTTCCTGCTGGCCTTCATCGCCATCTACATGGCCTGACGCCGCCGGCGTCGTCTCCGTTTTCCTGCTGACCAGCCGCCCACGGGCGGCTTTTTGCGTTGCCCGCGCCGGGCTGCAGGCCATGCATAAAGTCATGCAAGTTATGCATGGAAATACCCGGACGAGGCATGGCGGCCCCTGCCCCGCTCCCTAAAATCGGAGGCAACCAGCCGACCCGCGGACAGTGAACCACCCTTTCACGAAGCCTGACCGCTGCCGATCCCGCAGCCCCGCCCGTTGACTGAGCCCAAGCCCGGTTTCAAAAAGGCAGCGCTCGGCAAACCCCCGGTCCCGCAGCTCCGCCGTTTTGAAACCCGGTTTCGAACTTAGGAGCTTTTCGTGAACTCTCCCGTGATGCAGGGGCTGCAATTGAACACCCCATCCTTCGTCAAGAACGCGAAATTGATCGCGTGGGTGGCCGACATGGCCGCCTTGTGCAAGCCCGACCGCATCCACTGGTGCGACGGCAGCCAGGAGGAATACGACCAGCTGTGCCAGAAGCTCGTCGACGCCGGCACCTTCCGCAAGCTCAACCCGGCCAAGCGCCCCGGTTCGTTCCTCGCCTGGTCCGACCCGAGCGACGTCGCGCGCGTGGAAGACCGCACCTTCATCTGCTCGCACAAGAAGGAAGACGCAGGCCCCACCAACAACTGGATGGCGCCGGCCGAGATGCGCGCCACGCTGCAGCCCCTCTTCGACGGCTGCATGCGCGGCCGCACGATGTACGTCGTGCCGTTTTCGATGGGGCCGCTCGGCTCGCCGATCGCGCACATCGGCATCGAGCTTTCGGACAGCGCCTACGTCGCGGTGAACATGCGCATCATGACCCGCATGGGCAAGGCGGTGTACGAGGTGCTGGGCGTGGACGGCGAGTTCGTGCCCTGCGTGCACACCGTGGGCGCGCCGCTCGAGCCCGGCGAGAAGGACCAGACGAGCTGGCCCTGCAACAAGACCAAGTACATCGTCCACTACCCCGAGACGCGCGAGATCTGGTCGTACGGTTCCGGCTACGGCGGCAACGCGCTGCTGGGCAAGAAGTGCTTCGCGCTGCGCATCGCCTCCACCATGGGCCGCGACGAAGGCTGGCTGGCCGAGCACATGCTGATCCTGGGCGTGACCTCGCCCGAGGGCAAGAAGTACCACGTGGCCGCGGCGTTCCCCTCGGCCTGCGGCAAGACCAACTTCGCGATGCTGATCCCGCCCAAGGCCTTCGAAGGCTGGAAGGTCACGACCATCGGCGACGACATCGCCTGGATCAAGCCCGGCGCCGACGGCAAGCTGCGCGCCATCAATCCCGAGGCGGGCTATTTCGGCGTCGCGCCCGGCACCAACTACCAGACCAACCCCAATTGCATGGCGAGCCTGGACCGCGACGTGATCTTCACGAACGTGGCGCTCACGGATGACGGCGACGTGTGGTGGGAAGGCATGGGCGATGCGCCCGCGCACGCCATCGACTGGCAGGGCAAGGACTGGACGCCCGCGATTGCCAAGGAAACCGGCGCGAAGGCCGCGCACCCCAATGCGCGCTTCACGGTTGCCGCGACGAACAACCCGGCGCTGGACTCCGCATGGGACGATCCCGCGGGCGTGGCGATCGATGCGTTCATCTTCGGCGGCCGCCGCGCGACGACCGTTCCGCTGATCACCGAGGCCAACAACTGGGTCGAAGGCGTGTACATGGCCGCGACGATGGGCTCGGAGACCACCGCCGCCATCATCGGCCAGCAGGGCGTGGTGCGCCGCGACCCGTTCGCGATGATCGCCTTCGCCGGCTACAACATGTCGGACTACTTCCAGCACTGGCTGGACGTGGGCCGCAGGCTCCAGGCCATGGGCGCGAAGCTGCCGCGCATCTACACCAGCAACTGGTTCCGCAAGGACGAGAACGGCAAGTTCGTGTGGCCCGGCTACGGCGAGAACATGCGTGTGCTCAAGTGGATGATCGACCGCATCGAAGGCCGCGCGAAGGGCAAGTCGCACGCCTTCGGCGTGAGCCCGCGCTACGAGGAGATCAACTGGAACGGCCTGGACTTCAACGCCACGCAGTTCGACAAGGTGATCGACATCGACCGCGCCGCCTGGCAGAAAGAGCTGCAGTTGCACCAGGAGCTGTTCCAGCAGCTGGAGTACCACCTGCCGCAGGAGTTGAAGCAGACCAAGGCCGAGATCGAGAAGCGCTTCGCGGCCTGACCGTCGCCCAAGGCAAAAGAGCCACCTTGCGGTGGCTCTTTTGCCTTGTTCAGCGGGGTTGACGGGCGAGGCGCTTGAGGCGCCGCCGGGTGGCCAGCTGCCGCGACCACGCGTCGAGCGCGCGATGCAGCGGCGCCGGGATCCAGCGCACCGCCACCGTCACCCAGCGCGTGATCGCGAGGGCGCCCATGGCGGCGTCTTTCAGTAGTACGCCTTGACGTCGCGCATGGCCGAGGCGCTCATCGCGCGGCTGATGTCGGCCATGATGCGCGCGTCCTTCAGCGCGGCTTGCCAGAACTGCTCGTCGTGGTGGCGCTGGATCGCATCCTTGCGCCAGGCTGCGTAGCCGTTGCGTACGGCGCGCGCGGCGCTGGCGGCTGGCGCGGCGAACAGCGCCAGCGCGGCGAAGGCCACGGCCCACATGACGATCCATGCGGCCAGCAGGTGGCCTTCGGTCCAGGTGTCGACCACCTGGTTGGCAACCACGAGCAGGGCCGAGACGATCGCGGCGAGCAGCAGGCTGGCCGTGGCGCGGGTGCCGTCGAAGGCGCGGGCGAAGGCCTTGAAGCCGTCGGCGACGCGGGCGGCGCGTTCGACACCGGGGTGGCGGGTCGGGTAGTTGGTGTGGGCGAAACTGGTGGTCATCTCTTTCCTCCTTGTGAGAGCCCGCCCTTTGGCGGGTGATGCAATACTAGGGTCAACCCTGATATATTTCCAATTTAGATTGGTGATGTGAACCATTCACAAAACGTATGAGGCCCGCCAATTTCCGCAACCTCGACCTGAACCTGCTGCGGGTCTTCGACCAGGTGATGGCCGAGCGCAACCTGACGCGGGCGGCGCGCAACCTGGCGATGACCCAGCCGGCCGTGAGCAACGCGCTCAGCCGCCTGCGCGAACAGCTGGGGGACCAGCTGGTGACCCGCAGCGGCTACGGCGTCGAACCGACGCCGCGCGCGCTCGCGCTGTGGCCGTCGATCGCCGACGCGCTGCGCCAGCTGGAGGCGTCGATCACCCCGGGCGACTTCGTCGCCTCCGAGGCGAACAACACCTTCGTGCTGGCGATGGCGGACGCCACCGGCGCGGAGCTGATGCCGGGCATGGTGGAGATCATCGAGCGCGACGCGCCGGGCGTCACCGTGCGCGTGCTGCCCCTGACCACGCGCGACCCGCGGCGCCTGCTGGACGAAGGCCAGATCGACCTGGCCGTGGGCTTCTTCCCGGCCGTGCTGGCCGACCTGACCGCGCAGGCGCAGCAGGGCGGCATGGCGGCGTTCGACCACCAGCGCCTGTACGACGGCCGCTACGTGTGCGTGATGCGCGAAGGGCACCCGCTCGCGCGCGGGCCGCTCACGCTCAAGCGCTACTGCGCGGCGCACCACCTGCTGGTGAGCTTCTCGGGCCGGCCTTTCGGCTTCGTCGACGAGGCGCTGGCGTCTCTGGGCCTCAAGCGCCGCGTGGTGCTGACGGTCAACCAGTTCTTCACCGCGGGGCGGGTGGTGTCCACCTCGGACCTGCTCACGGTGCTTCCAAGCCACTTCGTGCGCGTGACCGGCATCGCCGACCAGCTCGTGCTGCGCGAGCTGCCGTTCGAGGTGCCGCCGGTGCACGTCGACGCGCTGTGGCACCGCCGCGCGAGCCAGCGCAGCGACCACGCGTGGCTGCGGCTGGCGATCGCCGCGTCGGCGCAGAAGGCTTTCGGTAAACCGGGCTGATGGCTATGCTCGGCGCATGAGCCCAGCCGCCGCCATCGCCACCATTCCCCCCGGGGAGTGGCTCGCGCAGATGGCGCAGGCGATCGAGGAAATGCTGTGGGTGCGCGACACGCGCACCGGCCACATCGTCTACGCCAATCCCGCGTTCGAGCGCTTCTGGGGCGCGCGCGCGGCGGCCGACACGCTCATGGCCTACGTGGCGCCCGCCGACCGCGAGCGGCTGCAGCGCGCCCGCGAGTCGCTCCTGGACACGCCTTACGTGGAGGACTACCAGGTGAACCTGCCGGCGTCGGGCATCCTGCCGGCGCGCACCGCGCGCCTGCGCGAGCGCGCCTTCCGCACGCGCGCGGCCACCGGCGAGGACTGGATCACCTACATCGCGCGCGACGTCTCCTGGCAGTTCGACACCACCGCGCAGCTGCGCGCCGAGATGTCGCGCCGCGCCGATGCCGAGCGCAACCTGAGCGACGCCACGCAGCGCCTGGAGGCCCTGATCGCCACCGCCAACGACGCGGTGATCACGATCGACGAGGCCAGCAACATCGTCGACTGGAACGCCTCCGCCGAGCGCATCTTCGGCTGGCGCCGCGCGGAGGTGCTGGGGCGCGACCTGGCGCACGTGATCATCCCGCCGGCGCACCGCGCGCAGCACATGGCCGGCATCCAGAACTACCTGCAGGGCGGCGAAGGGCGCATCTTCAACCGGCGCGTGGAGACCACCGCGCTGCGCCGCAACGGCGAGGAGTTCGACGCGGAGCTGTCGGTGTGGCCGGTGCGCACCGACGACGGCTGCACCTTCAGCTCCTTCATCCGCGACATCTCGCGGCGCAAGGGCGCCGAGCGGGCGCTGGCCGAGTCGGAGGCGAAGTACCGCAAGGTGGTGGAGAACGTGAACGAGGGCATCCTCGTCACCGCCGCCGGCAAGATCCTCTATGCCAACCCGAAGGCGTTGGCGCTGTCGGGCACCGACGAGGCGACGGCGCTCACCCGCCCGTTCATCGAGTACATCCATCCCGACGACCGCGAGCTGGTTGCCAACAACCACATCCGCCGCCTGCGCGGCGAGAACGTCGAGAGCCGCTACCAGTTCCGCGTGATCCACCGCAGCGGCGAGGTGCGCTGGCTGGAGACGAGCGGCGTCGTGATCGAGTGGCAGAACGCGCCGGCCACGCTGAACTTCCTGAGCGACGTGACCGAGCGCAGGCTCATCGAGCAGGAGATGCAGGCCGCGCTGGAGCGCGAGCGCCAGCTGTCGGAGCTGAAGTCGCGCTTCGTCGCCGTCGCCTCGCACGAGTTCCGCACGCCGCTGGCCGCGATCCTGTCGTCCATCGAGCTGCTCGACGACTACGGCGCGCGCCTGCCCGACGGCGAGCGCAAGGAGGTCGTGGGCCTGGTCAAGGCCGCGGTGGCGCGCATGAACAAGATGATCGAGCAGGTGCTGATGACCGCGCGCATGGAGTCCGGGCGCTTCGCCTTCGAGCCGCAGCCGCGCAGCATCCCCGACCTGCTGGTGCAGGTGGTGGCCGAGATGGACCAGGCCCACACGCAGGCCGCGCGCATCTCCGTGCGCTGCGACGGCATGGACGCGCCGCGCCTGGTGGACGCCAAGCTGCTCGGCCACATCCTGGTGAACCTGCTGGGCAACGCGCTGAAGTACTCGCCGCCCGACAGCGCCGTGACCTGCAGCGCCAGCGCCGAAGGCGAGCGCCTGCGCTTCCGCGTGACCGACCAGGGCATCGGCATCCCCGCGGCGGACCTGCCGCTCCTGTTCGAGAGCTTCCACCGCGGCACCAACGTCGGCAACATCCAGGGCACCGGCATCGGCCTGCACATCGTCAAGCAGTGCGTGGAGTTGCACCGCGGCACCATCGAGGTCGACAGCGACGTCGGCCGCGGCGCCACCTTCCACGTCGACGTGCACGCGCCGGTGGCGAACTGACATGGCCCGCATCCTGATCGTCGACGACGACCCCACGCTGCTGCGGCTGCTGCAGATGCGCCTGGAAGGCGAGGGCCACGAGGTGCTGCAGGCGGCCAGCGGCGAGGCGGCGCTGGCGCTGCTCGACCGCGAGTTGCCGGAGCTGCTGGTCACCGACCTGCGCATGGGCGGCATGGACGGCCTGCAGCTGTTCGAAGCCGTCCACCGCCGCCACCCCCTGCTGCCGGTCGTGATGCTGACGGCGCACGGCACCATCCCCGACGCGGTGAAGGCGCTGCAGCGTGGCGTGTTCGGCTACCTGCCCAAGCCTTTCGAGGCGCGCGAGCTGCTGGCCGAGGTCGAGCGGGCGCTGGCGGCCTCGCGCGCGCTCGGCGCCGACGTGCCGGTGGACGAAGGCGATGCCGCGCAAGGCGCGTGGCGCGAGGCGATCCTCACGCGCAGCCCGCGCCTGCAGCAGGTGCTGGCCGAGGCGCGCATGGTCGCCGCCACCGACGCCTCGGTCGTGATCCATGGCGCCAGCGGCACCGGCAAGGAACTGCTGGCGCGCGCCATCCATGCGGCCAGCCCGCGCGCGGCGCGTAACTTCGTCGCCATCAATTGCGGCGCCATTCCCGAGAACCTGGTCGAGTCGGAGCTGTTCGGCCACGTGAAGGGCGCGTTCACCGGCGCCTCGCGCGACCGCACGGGCCTCGTCGCCGAGGCCAACGGCGGCACGCTGTTCCTCGACGAAGTCGCCGAACTGCCCGCCTCCGCGCAGGTGAAGCTGCTGCGCGTGCTGCAGGAGCGCGAGGTGCGCCCCGTGGGCAGCGAGCGCAGCGCCAGGGTCGACGTGCGCGTGGTCAGCGCCTCGCACCGCAAGCTGGCCGAGGAGGCGGCGGCGGGGCGCTTCCGCTCGGACTTGTACTACCGCCTGAACGTCGTGGGCCTGTCGCTGCCGGCGCTGGCGGAGCGGCGCGAAGACATCGCGCTGCTGGCGCAGCACTTCGCCGCCACGCTGTCGCAGCGCCACGGCAAGAACGTCGCGGGCTTCGCGCCCGGCGTGCTGGAACTCTTCACGCAGGCTTCGTGGCCCGGCAACGTACGGCAGCTGCAGAACACGGTGGAGCAGTGCGTCGTGCTGTGCAGCGGCACGCTCATCGACGAAGGATTGGCGCGGCGTGCGCTCGCAAGCGAGGCCGAAGGCGTGCAGCCGCTGGACGAAGCGCGGCGCGACTTCGAGCGGGACTACCTCGTGCAGCTGCTCAAGCTCACCGCCGGCAACGCCGCGGAAGCCGCGCGGCTCGCGCGCCGCAACCGCACCGACTTCTACGCGCTGCTGGCGCGCCACCAGCTGCAGGCGGCGGCGTTCAAGGCGGAATAGCTGTCGGGATTCGCCGACACGCGTCCTTGCCCCTGAAAGACGCAGGCGCCCGCGGAAGGTGTCGGCGCATCCCGACAAGCGCGCCCGCGCCGCGCGCGCAAGTCCTTGATTTCACTGGGGCGCACTTCTGGCACGGAACTTGGAAACGCATGCAGCACTTTCCAAGGAGGCACCTCGCCATGACCCCGCACCAGATCGACCTCGTCCAGAAAACCTTCGCGCAGGTCAAGCCGATCGCGTCCGCCGCGGCGGAGATGTTCTACGCGCGCCTGTTCGTGCTCGACCCGAGCCTGCGCGGCATGTTCCGCAACGACATGGGCAAGCAGGGCGCCATGCTCATGAGCATGATCGGCGCCGCCGTGAACGGCCTGCGCAACCTCGAGGCGCTGTCGCCCGTCGTGCGCCAGCTGGGTGCGCGCCACGTGAAGTACGGCGTGAAGACCGAGCACTACGCCACCGTCGGCGATGCGCTGCTGTGGACGCTGGAGCAGGGCCTGGAGGACGACTTCACGCCCGAAGTGCGCGACGCGTGGGCTGCCGCCTACGGCCTGCTGTCCGAGGTGATGCAGCTCGGCGCGATGGAAGCGCAGCCCGCCTGAGCGCGCGCGCCTTCGCCCGTCCGCCACAATCGGGCGGGTGAAGATCCAGTTGATGTCGGACCTGCACCTCGAAACGCAGCCTGACTTCCAGCCGACTCCCGCGCCCGGCGCCGACCTCCTGGTCCTCGCCGGCGACATCGGCTCCTACCAGCGGGGCAGCCGCCTGGCCGACGACGATTTCGGCCTGGCGCGCTTTTCGCCGCGCCACGGCTGGCCGTGCGAGGTGCTGTACGTGCCGGGCAACCACGAGTACGACAACCTCGATTTCGACGCCACGCACGCGCGCCTGCGCGAGACCTGCGAGCGGCTGGGCATCGCCTGGCTGGAACGCGAGGTGCTGGTGCGCGGCGGCATCCGCTTCATCGGCACGACGCTGTGGGCGGACTTCGACGCCTTCGTCACGGATGAGGACCGTGCTCATCCGCTGCGCGTGGAACGCAAGCGCGCCAAGGCCTACCGCGCGGCCAACTACTACCTGCAGAAGGCAGCGACCACGCGCGGCGGCGAGCTGTGGCTGGCACCGGGTTGGCGCGAACAGGCGCTGGTGTGCCAGGCGTGGCTGCGCGACGCACTGGATCGGCCCTTCGACGGCACCACCGTGGTGGTCACGCACTTCGCGCCGACCCTCGGCAGCGCCGACCCGCGCTACGGCCTGACGCCGGGCACCGCGGGTTTCTGCAATTCGCTCGATGCGTGGCTGGAGAAAGCTGACTGCTGGCTGCACGGCCACCTGCACTGCCAGCAGGACCACGTCGAGCGCGGCTGCCGCATCGTTGCCAACACCCTCGGCTATGCGGCCAAGGGAGAGCAGGAAGGATTTCGCGCGCAGTTCGTGATCGATCTCACTGCGTAACGCGGAACCGGCGCGTATCTTGCGTGGGATTTCCAACGCCCGCGTTACTTCCGCCAACAATGCCCCCCGGGTCTTTACAAGCAGGAAGCGTTACGGCGAGCTCGCTGTGGAACACTGCACACGCATGGAGGCCACGATGAAAACAACAAGCAACTGGACCCCGACACTCGCCTGGCTGGGCGCGGCCGGCGTTGCCCTTGCGCTGGCCTTCGCCGCACCGGACGAGGTGAACGTGATGGGGCGCCTGCCCACCATCAGTGCGAAGCGCCTCGACCAGCAGCCTTTCATCCTGCCCTTCCAGCTGCCTGCCGAGCGTTCGCTCGCGCTGGTGGCGTACACCAAGCACCAGCGCGAGGAAGTCCAGAGCTGGGTGCACGGCATGAAGCTCGAGGCCGACTCGGCGATCTTCTGGTTCCGCCTGTCCGTGCTGAACGATCCCGGCAGCGACGTCGCGCGCAGCGAAGCCGAGAAGCGCCTGCTGGCGCGTTACCCGCAAGCCTCCGAGCGCGCGCGCCTCGTGCCCGTGTTCACCAACCGGGAAGCCTTCGCGCGCGCCGCCGGCGTGTCCGGCACGGAGCACGCCGCGGTCCTCGTCGTCGACCGCAACGGCCGCGTGCTCGCGCGGGCCGAGGGCGCGTACGACGAAGCCAAGGCCCAGGCCCTGCGCGAAACGCTGCTGGCCCGCAGCGACTGAATCACTTCGCGCCGAGTTGCGCGCGCGCCGCCTGCGTGAGCGCGGTCGTCAAGGCATCGAGCACCTCGCTTTCGAGGTTCCAGCAATGCCAGTACAGCTGCACCGGCACCGAGTGGCCCGGTGCGGCGTCCACCAGCCGCCCCTGCTGCATCAGGCCGCGCACCAGCAGCTCGGGCACCACGCTCACCCCCCAGCCTGACAGCACCGCGCGCACCTGCCCTTCGGAGCTGGGCACGAAGACCTGGTTCACGGCCACGCGCTTGAGCCCGAAGGCCTTGGCGACGAACTCGCGCTGCATGTCGTCCTTGCGGTTGAAGGCGATGAAGGAGACGTCGCGGAAGTTGTGCGGCGTGAGCCCTTCGCCGAGCTTGTCGCGCGCATAGTCCGGCTGCGCGACGGCGATGTAGCGCATCGCGCCGAGCGGCACCACCTTGCAGCCGCGCAGCGCCTGCTTGAGCGTGGTCACGCAGCCCAGCACCTGGCCTTCGCGCAGCCACTCCTGCGTGAAGTCCTGGTCGTCGGCGATCACCTCCAGCGGCAGGCCCTCGCGCGCCAGCGCATCGAGCGCGGGCAGCGCCCAGGTGGCGATGCTGTCGGCGTTGATCGCAAGGGAGATGCGCTCGTCCTCGCGCGCGCCGCCGGTCGAACTGGGCGCCAGCTCCTTGAGCTCGTGGTCGAGGTCGGCCCGCAACAGCCTCAGCTGCTTCGTGTGCTTGATCAGCAGCTGCCCCGCGGGCGTCGGGCGCAGCGGCCGGCTGCGCACGATCAGCACGGTGCCCACCTGCGCCTCCAGCGAGCGCAGCCGCTGCGACACGGCCGACTGCGTGATCGACAGCCGCTGGGCCGCGCGCTCGAAGCCGCCCTCCTCCACGATGGCGGCCAGACACTCCAGGGCGGCGGGGTCGAAGGTGCTCACGGGCGCTCCATTAGCCAGATTGATGTTACAGGCGAGAGTTTAATTTTGCTTTTGTTTCCGGCGCAAGCTTGGGACACTTCGGGCATGAGAGTCATCGTCT
This sequence comes from Ramlibacter sp. PS4R-6, assembly GCF_037572775.1. Taxonomy (NCBI): domain Bacteria; kingdom Pseudomonadati; phylum Pseudomonadota; class Betaproteobacteria; order Burkholderiales; family Comamonadaceae; genus Ramlibacter; species Ramlibacter sp. PS4R-6. Next base: position 681,447 of record NZ_JBBHKA010000001.1, read on the forward strand.
TCGGCGCCGGGATCATCGGCACCAGCACCGCCTGGCACCTGCGCGAACGCGGCCACGAAGTCACCGTGGTCGAGCGCCAGCCTGCCGCCGCCCGTGAAACCAGCTTCGCCAACGCCGGCCAGATCTCGGTCAGCTACTGCGAGCCCTGGGCCAACCGCCACGCGCCGGCCAAGCTGGTGAAGTGGATGTTCCGCCATGACGCGCCGCTGCTGTTCCGGCCGCAGATGGACTGGCAGCAGTGGCGCTGGGGCCTGGAGTTCCTGGCGCAGTGCAACGACGCGGCCTTCGAGCGCAACGTCAAGCAGCTGGTGGCGCTGGGCGCCTACAGCCACGCCGCGCTGCGCGAAGTGGTTCGGTCCACCGGCATCGAGTACAAGCGCCTCGAGCGCGGCATCGCCCACTACTTCACCGACCAGAAGTCTTTCGAGGACGCGGGCCAGGCCGCCGCGCTGATGCAGCGCTACGGCGTGCAGCGCAAGGTGGTGTCGCGCGACGAGCTGCTGAAGATCGAGCCGGCCTTCCGTTCCTTCGCCGACCGCATCACCGGCGGCACCTACACCGCCAGCGACGAGAGCGGCGACGCACGCACGTTCACCGAGCAGCTGGCCGAGCGCACCGCCGCGCGCGGCGCGCAATTCCTGTTCGGGCACGACATCGTCACGCTGGAAAAGCGCGCCGGCGAGATCGCCGCCGTGCACGTGCACGAGCGCGACACCGGCCAGGTGAGCCGCCTGCAGGCCGACGCCTTCGTGGTGGCCTGCGGCTCCTACACCGCGCCGCTGCTGCGCACGGTGGGCGTGGACCTGCCGATCTACCCTGGCAAGGGTTACAGCGCCACCTTCCCGATCCTGAAGCCGGAACTGGCGCCCTTCGTGAGCACGATCGACGACGAGATGAAGATCGCGATGAGCCGCTTCGGCAATGAACTGCGCGTCGCCGGCACCATCGAGCTGGCCGGCTACGACCTGTCGCTCGACACGCCCATCGCCAAGGCGCGCTGCCGCATGCTGAGCGAGCGCATCGAGCGCGTGCTGCCCGGCGTGTGCGACACGCGCAGCGACGAGGAAGGCGGCAACCCGCGCTACTGGACCGGCCTGCGCCCCGCGACGCCGACCAACATCCCCTACATCGGCCGCACGCGCGTCGGCAAGCTGTGGGTCAATGCCGGCCACGGCACGCTGGGCTGGACCCATGGTGCGGGCTCGGGCAAGGCGATGGCGGAACTGATCAGCGGCGAGCGGCCGCAGATGGCGTTCGATTTCGACTTCTACGGCGTGCCCGCCGCCGAACGCCGCCTGACGCCGCAGGCGGCCTGACGCTCAGTCGTCGCGCTCGCCGGGCTCGTAGAGCGTCTCGCGTCCCATCCGGTCCAGCACCAGCTCGGCCGTCCACGGCAGCATCAGCGAGCCGCAGCGGCTGTCGCGGTACAGCCGCTCCAGCGGCAGGTGTTTCATCATGCTCTGGCCGCCGCAGGTGCGGATGGCCAGCCGGCAGATGTCGTTGGCGCCTTCCATCACCGTGTACTGCGCGGCATACAGGCGCATGCGCACGTCCTTCGACGGATTGGGCGCGGCTTCCTGGATCGCGCGCACGAAGATCGAGCGCATCGTCTCCAGCTGGATGCGCATCTGCGCCACCGCGACCTGCTTGGTCGGGTACATGCGGCGCTTCACGGGCGGCTCGCCCGGGACTTCGCCGCGCAGGTAGCTCACGGTGAAGTCGTACGCGGCGTTGGCGATGCCCAGGTAGGTGGGCGCCAGCGTGAAGAACATCGCCGGCCAGGTCTGCGCACCCTTGAAGTAGACGCCGCGCGGCATGAGCTGTTCGTCGTCGCCGACGAACACGTCCTTGAACGTGAGGTTGCGGCTGACGGTGCCGCGCATGCCCAGCGGGTCCCAGTCGCCCGAGATCGCGAAGCCCTCGCTCGTCGCCGGGACCGCGAGGTACAAGGTGTCGCGCGTGTCGGGGTGGGCGTCGCCCTTGTCCTCGGTGCAGAGCACGCCGTAGTAGTTCGCCGCGCCGGAGAGCGACGCGAAGATCTTGCGCCCGTTCACGACCCAGCCGCCGTCGACCTTGCGCGCCGTCGTGCCGAAGGGGGCGCGGCCCGCCGCGGCGGCGCTGCCTTCGGAGAACGGTTGCGCGTAGATCGCGCCGTCCTTCACGACGCGCGCGAAGTGGATCTCGCGGCGGCGCTGGTGCTCGGCACGCTGCTCGGGCGTCATCGGGATGCCGTCGGCGAGCACACCGGTCCACATCGTCGACGACACGTGCATGTTCCACGTGAGCGCGGTGGCGCCGCAGAAGCGCCCGATCTCGGCGCCCGCCATCATGTAGGTGGCGTAGTCGGCGCCCAGGCCGCCGCTGGCCTTGGGCACGCAGATGCCGAGCAGGCCGCTCGTGCGCAGGTCGTCGTAGTTGGCGAAGGGGAAGCTCGCTTCACGGTCCCATTGCGCCGCGCGCGGCCCGAACTTCGTGCGCCCGAGTTCGTTGGCCAGCGACAGCAGCGAGCGCTGCTCCGCGGTGAACGGCAGGTCGCCGACGGCGGGCGTGAAACCCAGGGTGGGCAAGGCGTCCATGGCTCGCGTCTCCTTCAGTGCAAGAGCTCGCGCGGCATCGCGAGGAAATTCAGCAGGAAGCCGTCGAACTCGTCCGGCGCTTCCAGGTTCTGCAGGTGGCCGATGCCGCGCATCTCGATGAAGGTGCTGCGCGGGATCGCGTCGGCCATCTTCTTCATGGTGGCCGGGGGCGCGTTCTTGTCGTGCTCGCCGGCAACGACCAGCGTGGGCACGGCGATGTTCGGCAGGTTGGCGCGGCGGTCGAAGGTGAGGAGCGCCTCCAGCGCGCGCCGATAAGTCGCCTGCGGCACCAGCGACATGCAGTGCGTGGCGAGCTTCACGCCCTCGGGCAGGGAACCGGGGCCGACCATCTGCGGCACCAGGATCTCGGCGAGCTCGGCCATGCTCTTGCCGGCATCCAGCGGCGCGGTGCGCTGCGCGATGAACTCGCGCTGCCAGTCGCCGTCGGGCTTGCCGAAGGACGCCGTGGTGCCACACAGCACCAGCTTGCTCACCAGGTCCGGGCGGCGCACCACCACCTCCTGCGCCACCATGCCGCCCATGCTGTGGCCGACCAGCGCGACGTTCTCGCACTTCAGCGCCTCGATCAGGTGGATGCAGCTTTCCGCCAGGCCTTTGAAGGTGTAGGGCTCGATCGGAGCGCTGTGGCCGTAGCCGGGCATGTCCCAGGCAACGGCGCGATAGCCCTGCGAGGCCAGCGTCTCGACCTGCGGCGCGAAAGCCAGGTGCCCGCCGCCGACGCCATGCAGCATCAGCACCGTGGGGCCGCCGCCGAGGACGGTGAAGTTGGGTGTGTTCATGGCAGCACGCGCCCGGCGTCGACGACGACCTGCCCGTCCAGCGCGATGGTGCAGCCGCGCAGCGGCAGGTCGAAGTGGCCACGCGTGTGGCGGCCCGCGACCTCGTTCGCGCCGGTGCTGTAGAGGAAGTTGCCGGCGAAGGCGCGCAGCTCGGTGCCGTTGAAGTCGCGCTTGTCGTACAGCGCCATGCTGTCCCAGCGCGCCGCGGCGTTCAGGCCGTAGCCGACGTGGCTGACCGCGTACGCTTCGCGGTCGCCCCAGGCCGCGATGTAGCTGCGCATGAGCTCGGCATCGACGCCGTCGCCCTCGATGCGCGTGACGTAGTCGTCCTCGATGCGAAGCGTGACGGGGCGCTCGATGTAGCGCTTGAAGGTGAGGTTGACGTCGCCGGGCGCGAGCACGAGCGTGCCGCCGACGCTCCCAGCCGCGGGGAAGGCCAGCGCCAGACCGCCCGGCCAGTGGGTCATCGTGCCCGGGCGCGTCGTATAGCCCCAATTGCCCCCGCAGGTAGCTCCTTCGAGCCGGATGGCGAGATCCGTGCCGGCCGCCGAGGTAACGTGCATCTTCTTGGCAGCACGCAGACGTTTCACGTGGTCCTTCACCAGCGGCTCCAGCCCATCGGCGGGCACCAGGCGCGCCAGCGCCTCGGGGTGCTCGTTGCTCACGTAGAGCACGCGGGCGCCGCCTTTCAGGATGGCCGGCAGCTCGGGGGCATGCATCAGGCCTTCGACCGTGCAGTCGAGGACCAGGGTGGAGGCGGCGAGCGCCGAGACGACGGGTTCGATCCGCTGCAAGGCCGTGCTGGCGCCGGTGGAGCGCACGGGCGGCCCGCTTTCGTGGGGTGTGGGGACTTCGATCGTGAAGGTGCGGCAGCCCATCCGGGCGGCGGCCAGGCGGGCGAGGTGCACCAGTTCCGGCCGGCTTTGCGTTTCGCAAAGGACGGCCACCGTATCGCCGGCACGCAGGGCGCAGCGGGCCAGCACCGCCTCGAAGGCGGCGAGCCAGTCGGCTTCGAGTGTCAGCTGCGCCATGGATGTCCTGCTTTGGGAGCATAATACATGAATATTCATGCAATCAGACTCGTGAGCCCGCCCCGCAAAGCGCAGCCGCCGGCCTTCTCCGCGCAGGAGTTCCGCAGCGCGCTGGGCATGTTCGCGACCGGCGTGACCATCGTCACGGCGCGCGCGGCCGACGGATCGGTCATCGGGCTGACGGCCAACTCGTTCAACTCCGTGTCGCTGGACCCGCCGCTGGTGCTGTGGAGCCTGGCGCAGGCCGCCGGCTCGCTGCCGGTGTTTCGCGCGGGCTCGCACTACGCGATCAACATCCTCGCCAAGGACCAGAAGCTGCTGGCCGAGCGCTTCGCCACCAAGGGCGCCGACCGCTGGAAGGGCGTGCAGTTCGCCGACGGCCTGGGCGGCGCGCCGCTGATCGAGGGCGCCGCCGCCACCTTCGAGTGCTTCAACCGCAGCCGCTACGAGGAAGGCGACCACGTGATCTTCGTCGGCGAGGTCGAGCGTTGCAGCTGGCGCGCCGGCGCCTCGCCGCTGCTGTTCCACGGCGGGCGCTACTACACGGAACACCCCTTCTGAAGTGGCCGAGCCGCGCTTCATCGACGACTACCTCGGCTACCTCCTCGGGCAGGCCAACCATGCGCTGTACAAGGAGTTCGACGCGCACGTGCGCGCCGCCGGCCTGAGCTCGATCGAATGGCGCGTGCTGGCGACGCTGCACGACGGCGAGCCGCTCACGGTGAGCCAGCTGGCGCACGAGGTGCTGTCGAAACAGCCGACGGTGACCAAGCTGGTCCAGCGCATGACGGACCAGGGATGGGTGGCGCTGCTCGCGGACCCGTCGGACCAGCGGCGCACGCTGGTGACCGTCACGGCCGCCGGGCGGCGCCTCGTCAAGCCGCTCGTCACCCGCGCGCGCGCCCACGAGACGGCGAAACTCAACGCGCTGGGCGCTTCCGAGAAGGTCGCGCTGAAGAAGCTCCTGACGAAGATCGCCGGCCGGTAGCAAGCTAACATCGGCCGCATGGTCGAACGCAAAGCCCACCTCGACACGCTCGCGGTGTCCCTCCTCATCGCCTGCTGCCTGTTCTGGGGCCTGCAGCAGCTCCTGATCAAGACCACCGTGGTCGAGGTGCCGCCACTGTGGCAGGCCTCCATCCGCTTCTTCGGCGCGACGGTGCTGCTGGGCATCTGGTGCGCGCTGCGCGGCGTGAAGCTGTTCGACCGAGACGGCAGCCTGCCCGGCGGCTTGCTCGCCGGCGTGCTGTTCGCCGCCGAATTCACCTGCATCTACCTGGGCCTGCGCGACACCACCGCCTCGCGGCTGACGGTGTTCCTCTACACCTCGCCCTTCGTGGTGGCGATCCTCATGCCGCGCATCTCGAAGGCCGAGACGCTGTCACGCATCCAGTGGGTCGGCCTGGTCATCGCATTCGCCGCGGTGGCGCTGGCGTTCAGCGAGGGCTTCCACGGCGAGACCACCGCGCGCCAGCTGCGCGGCGATGCCCTGGCGCTCGCCGCGGGCACGCTGTGGGGCCTGACCACCATCGTCATCCGCGCGACGAAGATGGCGACGATCTCGGCGGAAAAGACGCTCTTCTACCAGGTGGCGGTGACCGCCGTGGTCGCGCCCTTCCTGTCGCTGGCGCTCGGCGAATCCTGGTCGCTGTCGTACTCGACCTATGCCTGGGGCTCGATCGCGGCGCAGACCGTCATCGGCGCCTTCGCCAGCTACCTCGCCTGGATGTGGCTGCTGCGGCACTACCCTGCGACGCAGATGGCCTCGTTCACCTTCCTCACGCCGGTGTTCGCGCTGGTGTTCGGCGTGGCGCTGCTGCACGAGCCGCTCACGACGCAGCTCGTGCTGGCGCTCGTCGGCGTCGCCGCCGGCATCGTGCTGGTGAACCGGCGCAAGGCCTAGAAACGCAGCAGCAGCTCGTGCGGGCGCACGGGCTCCTTCTCGGCGGGAACGCGCTTCGCCTCCTCTTCCTGCTCGGCGGCGATCCGCTTGGACAGGGTCAGGCGGAAGTGCGACAGCGCCGCGTCGGCTGCGATCGCCTGCATGCGGAAAGCCGCATCGGTGTCCAGCACCTTCTGCTGGTGCTCGATGATGTGCTTGTCCTCCATGAAACCTTCGATCAGGCTGTCGCGCAGCGAGCGCGACACGTTGGCGTCGCTGCCCTCGAAGTTGTTCAGGTAGACGAAGAAGAAGTGCGTGGTGCGCCGCGTCTCGGGCGTCATGAACTGGCAGTTGCGGTATTCGCGCGTGCCTTCGCGGTTGCCGCGCTCGCTGCCGCTGCCGGCCGGCGAGAACATCGACTCCAGGAAGAAGATGCCGGGCACCAGCATGCGGCCAATGTTGCGGCGGTCGACGTGCCGGTCCTTCTCGTCCGCGGGCAGCACCTTCCTGTGGAAGGGCGGCGGCGCGGCGTCCATGTGCCAGCGCTCGACACGGAAGCCGTCGTCCAGGCGCTCGACCGCCACCGGCTTCGTCTTGTACGCGTACTCCTCCGAGCCGCCCAGCGTATGCGTGTGCACGAAAGCCAGGTGCGCGAAGTCCGACAGGTTGTCGACGATCAGCAGCCAGTTGGCGTCGTAGTGCATGTACTCGGGGATGCCCTTCCACTGCGGATCGCGCAGGTAGGGGTAGTCGACGATCAGCGCCGGGTCGGCCTTGTCGGCATCCCCCATCCAGATCCACACCAGGTGGTCCTTTTCGACGACGGGAAAGCTGCGCACGCCGAGCTTGGCCGGGATGGTCTCCTGGCCCGGGATCTGGATGCACTTGCCCGACGGGTCGAATTTCAGGCCGTGGTACATGCAGCGCACGCAATCGCCCTCGCGCCGGCCGATGGACAGCGGCGCGCCGCGGTGGCAGCAGCGGTCGCGCAGCGCGACCACGCGCCCGCTCTCGCCCTTGTAGAGGAGCACCGGCTCCTCCAGAAGCGTGCGCGCCAGCATGCGGCCGTCGACCAGTTCGTGGTCCCAGCAGGCCACGTACCAGCAATTCTTCAGGAACATGGAAGCATGCTAATACCCGGGCGGCCCCGATTCAATCCGCTGCAACCCCATGGCGGGCTCAGCCGGCCGCGTTGCGCTGGCGCGCCAGTTCCACGTACCAGTCCATCGCCGCCGGGTTGGCCATCGCGTCGCGGTTGACCACCTTCTCGATCGGCTGGCCCAGCAGCAGCTTCTTCACCGGCAGTTCCTGCTTCTTGCCGGTGAGCGTGCGCGGAATCTCCGGCACCTGGTAGAGCTGGTCCGGCACGAAGCGCGGCGACACGGCATCCCGGATCGCGCCGTTGATGCGCGCGCGCATGGTGTCGTCGAGCGCGTGGCCTTCGCGCAGCACGACGAACAGCGGCATCCAGCTGTCGCGGCCGAGGAACTCGAGGTCCACCACCATCGAGTCGAGCACCTCCGGTATCGCCTCGACCGCGCGGTACAGCTCGCTGGTGCCCATGCGCAGGCCGTGACGGTTGATGGTCGCGTCGCTGCGGCCGTAGATGACGCAGGAGCCGCGCTCCGTCACCTTCAGCCAGTCGCCATGCCGCCAGACGCCGGGGTACATGTCGAAGTAGGAAGCGATGTAGCGCTTGTTGCCGTCGTCGCCCCAGAAGTACAGCGGCATGGACGGGATCGGCTTCGTGCACACCAGCTCGCCCACTTCGCCGACGACGGGCTCGCCCGCCTCGTTCCAGGCTTCGACCGCGCAGCCGAGCAGGCGGCACTGCATCTCGCCGGGCACGAGGGGCAGCTCGCGGTTGCCGCCGATGAAGGCGCCGGCGAAGTCGGTGCCGCCCGAGATGTTGGACCACCACATGCCCGGCTTGCCGATGCGCGCGAACTGGCCGTTCACCCATTGCTGCACGTCTTCCGACAGGGGCGAGCCGGTCGTGCCGAGTGCGCGCACCTTCGACAGGTCGCCACAGGCCGCCAGGTCGATGCCCGCCTTCATGCAGTTCGCGAAGAACGCCGCGCCGGCACCAAAGAAGGTCGCGCCGACTTCCGCGCCGAAACGCCACAGCGTCGTCCAGTCGGGGCGCTCGCGCGAGCCGCCGGGGTTGCCGTCGTAGATGCAGCAGGTCGTGCCGTTCAACAACCCCGCCATCTGCGCGTTCCACATCACCCAGCCCGTGGAGCTGTACCAGTGGAAGCGTTCGCCGAAGGTGTTCGGCGCGTAGCTGCAGCCGACGTCGCTGTGCAGGACCAGGTGCGCCAGCATCACCAGCAGGATGCCGCCCTGCCCGTGCACGATGGGCTTGGGCAGGCCCGTCGTCCCGCTCGAATAGACGATCCACACCGGGTGGTCGAACGGCAGCCACTCGGGTTCGAAGGCACGCACGGTCGCGTCGTCGCGACGCAGCACTTCACCGAGATCTGCGAAGGGCTGCAACTTCGCGGCATCGATGCCGAGGTTGCGATGCAGGACGACGTGTGTCACCGATGGCAGGGCCGCGCGCAGTTCCGCGACCACGGCGGTGCGGTCGAAGTCGCGGCCGCCATACGTCACGCCGTCGCACGCGATCAGCACTTTGGGCTCGATCTGACGGAATCGGTCGAGCACCGCGTTCGTCCCCATGTCGGGCGCGCAGATGCTCCACACGCCGCCCAGGCTCGTGACGGCGAGGAAGGCGACGATGGCTTCGGGCACGTTGGGCAGGTACGCGGCTACGCGGTCCCCGCGCTGCAGGCCCTGCTCCTTCAGGTGGACGGCCAGGGCCGCCGACTGGCGCTTCAACTCCGGCCACGACAGCTCACGCGCGTCGCCCTTCTCGTTGCGGCTGACGACGGCGGGCAGGCCGGCGGCGTGCGCGGCATCGACATGGCGGAACACCTGTTGCGCGTAATTGACCTGCGCGCCCTCAAACCAGCGCGTGCCCGGCATGGTCTCGTCGGCCAGCACGGCACGATGCGGCGTGGGTGACTGCAGCTGGAAGTAGTCCCAGACGGCCTGCCAGAACGCGGTCAGGTCGTCGACCGACCAGCGCCACAGCGCGTCGTAGCCGGGGAAGGCCAGGCCGCGCTGGTGTTTCAGCCAGTCCTGGAACAGCCGGATCTGGGGAACGGGGGACTTCATGGGCCAAAGCTTAGGGGTGCTTGCAATTTCGCACGACTGTGCTAAATTAGGCGCATGGATGCCCGGACCCAGAAGAGCGAACTGACCCGCGCCGCGATCGTCGGCGCGGCGCTGGACCTCGCGTCCTTCGAGGGGCTGGAGGCCATCACGCTGCAGGCAGTGGCCGACCGCATCGGCCTGTCCAAGAGCGGCGTGTTCTCGCGCGTCGGCTCGCGCGAGGCGCTGCAGAAAGCCGTGGTCGAGGAATTCGGCCGCCGCTTCATCGGCGACGTCTTCGTGCCGGCGATGCAGTTGCCCAAGGGCCTGCCGCGCCTGGACGACATCATGCAGCGCTGGATCGTGCGCACGCGCGACGTCGATTCGCACACGGCCTGCATCTTCTCGGCCGGCGCTTTCGAGTTCGACGACCGCGAAGGGCCGCTGCGCGACCTGCTGCACGCCGAAGTGACGCGCTGGCGCGCCGCGCTGCGCCGCAGCGTGCTGCAGGCCGTCGAGGAAGGCCACCTGAAGGCCGACACCGATCCCGAGCAGCTGGTCGCCGAGATGTACGGCCTGGTGCTGGGCCTGGTGCACGACGTGCGCTTCCTGCGCGACGGTCGCGCCCCCGAGCGCACCCGCGCGAGCTGGCAGCGCCTGCTGGCCACCTACCGTTCCTGAACCCCGAGACGCGATGACTTCCTTCCACCGCGCTCGACCCAAATTCGCACACCCGTGCGAAAAAAGGAGATTGTCATGCTGACCGTCCTCATCATCGCCCTGGCCTACGCCGCCGTGCGCGGCGCTTTCGCCGCCGCGCGTTCCTGGCGCGACCTGCCGCGTTCCAACGACGACATGGTGTACTTCTGATGGGCGCGCAGGTGACCACGCGCAGCGCCGTGCAGGCGACGTCGACCTTCTACCAGGCCAGTCCCGGCATCCGTGCGTTCCGCATGGGGCTCGCCGCGGCCGAACGCATGTGGCCGGCGCTCGCCGTGCGCATGGCCACGCGCCTGTTCCTCACGCCGCTGCCGCCCAAGTGGCTGCACCGCCGCGGCAGCTGGCAGAAGGACTGGCGCGCCGAGTCGTGGCCCTTCGAGGATGCGAGCGTCACGGTGTATTCGCCCGTGGTGGCGCCGCATGCGCCCGTCGTGCTGCTGGTGCACGGCTGGGGCGGCCACGCAGCGCAGATGCTGCCGCTGGCCGAGAGCATCGCGGCGCAGGGACTGCGCCCCGTGCTGCTGGAGATGCCGGCGCATGGCGCGAGCCGGGGCGGCGCCAGCACCTTGCCGCAGTTCGCACGCGCCATCGAGTACGTCGTTGCGCGGCTGCAGCAGCAGGGCTTCGTGGTGCGCGCGCTGGTCGCCCACTCGCTCGGCGCCACCGCGAGTGCCTTCGTCACGGCGCGCGGCCTGCCGGTGCAGCGCGTGGTGCTGATCGCGCCCGCGGCTTCGCCGCCCGAATACACGCGCCTCTTCGCACAGGTCTTCGGCCTGTCCGAAGGCACGCGCGCCGCGATGCAGCGGCGCATCGAGGCGCGCGAAGGCATCCTGATGCCGCAGTTCGAACCCGCTGCCGTGGGCTCGCGCATCCGCGTGCCGACACTCGTGGTGCACGACCGCGGCGACAGCATCAACCGCTTTCCCGACGGCCAGGCCTACGCTCAAGCCATCCGCGAGTCGAAGCTGTCCGCGACGGAAGGCCTGGGCCACCGCAAGATCCTCAAGGACGCCGGGGTCATCGGCGAGGTCGCGATCTTCGTCGCCTGAGGGCGCGCTTGCGCGCGCGGGGCCCAGCCCCTAGCATCGCCACACTTTCAAAACCAGGAGTGAGGCGCATGGGATTCTTCGACTGGACACAGCGGCCCGCCGACGTGCTGCAGCAAGGCGGCGTGATCGCGCCCGACGAGCGGCTGCCGTGGCCGCAGACCGCGGCGATGGGCGTGCAGCACGTGATCGCGATGTTCGGCGCCACCGTGCTCGCGCCCATCCTCATGGGGTTCGACCCCAACATCGCCATCCTCATGAGCGGCATCGGCACGCTGGTGTTCTTCCTGATCACCGGCGGCAAGGTGCCCAGCTACCTCGGCTCCAGCTTCGCCTTCATCGGCGTCGTGATCGCGGCCACCGCGTACGCCGGCAAGGGGGCCAACGCCAACATCGGCGTCGCGCTGGGCGGCATCATCGCGTGCGGCATCGTCTACGCCATCATCGGCGCCGTCGTGCATTCGGTCGGCTCGGGCTGGATCGAGCGCCTGATGCCGCCGGTGGTCACGGGCGCGGTCGTCGCGGTGATCGGCCTGAACCTGGCCGGCATCCCCGTGAAGAACATGGCCGCGAGCAACTTCGACTCGTGGATGCAGGCCGTCACCTTCGTCTGCGTGGGCCTGGTCGCCGTCTTCACGCGCGGCATGGTGCAGCGCCTGCTGATCCTGGTTGGCCTGGTCATCGCCAGCATCGTCTACGCGGTCCTCGCCAACGGCATGGGACTGGGCAAGCCGATGGACCTGTCGGGCATCGCCAACGCGGCATGGTTCGGCGCGCCCGCGTTCTCCTCGCCGGTGTTCGATCCCGCCGCCATGCTGCTGATCGCGCCGGTCGCGGTCATCCTGGTGGCCGAGAACCTCGGCCACATCAAGGCCGTCACCGCGATGACGGGGCGCAACCTCGACCAGTACATGGGCCGCGCCTTCATGGGCGACGGCATCGCCACCGTGCTGAGCGGCGGCGTCGGCGGCACCGGCGTGACGACCTATGCCGAGAACATCGGCGTGATGGCGGCGACCAAGATCTATTCGACGGCGGCGTTCGTGTTTGCCGCTGCCTTCGCCATCGTGCTCGGTTTCTCGCCGAAGTTCGGCGCGGTGATCCAGGCCATCCCGCTGCCGGTGATGGGCGGCGTGTCGATCGTGGTGTTCGGCCTGATCGCCGCCGCGGGCGCGAAGATCTGGGTCGACAACCGCGTCGACTTCTCGCAGAACCGCAACCTGATCGTCGCCGCGATCACGCTGGTGCTGGGCACGGGCGACTTCACGCTGGCCTTCGGCGGCTTCAAGCTGGGCGGCATCGGCACCGCCACCTTCGGCGCGATCATCCTGTATGCGCTGCTCAATCGCGGCAACGAGCCGGCGGCGCGGGCGGCGCCGGCCGACGCGACCTGAGCGTCAGGAGCGAGCCAGGCGCTCGCTCTTCCAGTACACGTCGTCGCCGCCGTCGGCGCGATTGAGCACGCGCGCCAGCACGAACATCAGGTCGCTCAGGCGGTTGAGGTAGTGGCGCGGCGTGTCGCGCACGGCTTCGGCCTTGCCCAGTGAGACAACGGCGCGCTCGGCGCGGCGGGCGACGGTGCGGCACACATGCGCCTGCGACGCCGCGCGGTTGCCGGCCGGCAAGATGAACTCCTCGAGCTTGGGCAGGCGCGCGTTGTGCGCGGCGAGCGCGGCATCGAGCGCCGCCACCGCCTCGTGCTTCAGCAATTCAAAACCGGGAATGGACAGCTCGCCGCCCAGGTTGAAGAGCTGGTGCTGGATCTCGACGAGCAGCTCGCGCACCTCGGCGGGCAATTGCTCGCATAGCAGCAGGCCGATGTGCGAATTGAGCTCGTCCACGTCGCCCATGGCGTGCACGCGCAGGCTGTCCTTGCCCACGCGCGTGTTGTCGCCCAGGCCGGTGGTGCCGTCGTCCCCGGTGCGCGTGGCGATCTGCGTCAGCCGTTTTCCCATGGCGCCATTGTCCCCGAACCGTCGCGATGGTCCTACACCAACAGGCGGCATTCGCGGCGAGAAGGACCCGCCGCCCAGCCGGACCATGCGATGAGGAGCAGACCATGCAGACACGTCCTTTCCTCACCTTGGCCGCGGCGGCTCTCGCGCTGCTGGCCACGACCGCCGATGCGCAGATGCGGCGCATCACGTCCGTCCCGCAACCCACGCGCCAGGCGCCGGCGGCCGGCGTCGCGACCCTCGGGCTGCCCAACCCGGCCGGGCTGGCATCGCCCGTGCCCGCGGGGTTGACGCCGCCGACACCGGCGAGCCTGACGCCCCCCGGCACGCCCAATGTGGCTTCGCCGGGCACCGCGCCCGGCAGTCCCGCGATCGACGCCGGCATCGCCCAGACCTACGTCGGCGGTGGTGGCGGCGGCGCCGTGTACGGCGCGGCGCCGGTGGCCGCCGCAGGCGGCACGAACGCCATGGGCGCCGCAGGCTACGCGCGCGGGCCGCTGTCGGCGGTCGACATCGCGCGCGGCTTCCTCGAGAGCGACCTGAACCACGACGGCGAGCTGTCGCGCAGCGAAGCCCAGCGGCTGATGCTGCCCGTTCCGTTCGACGAGCTCGATCGCAACCATGACGGCATGCTGTCGCGCTTCGAATACGACGACGCGTTCCGGTGAAACAGCTGCTCGCCCTGCTGTGCGCAGCGTGGCTGGCCACGCCGGGCCTCGCGCAAACGCCTGCAACCGCCGCGGTGCCGCCGGCGGTGGCGCCGGCGGTTGGGGCGCCGCTGACGCAACCCCTGCCGTCGAACCGCTGGACGGCGGCGCAGGCGCGTGAAGCCTTTCAGCTCGCTGACGCCAACGGCGACGGCCGCCTCACGCGCGCCGAAGCCCAGCGCCTGGCGATCATGCCGCGCAGCTTCGAGGAAGCGGACCTCAACAAGGACGGGATGCTGACGCTGGACGAGTACCAGGCGTCGTTCGCCACCCCGTAGCAGCCGCATGGCGGCCGGGGGCCGCGAGAACTAAACTGGGCAGCCACCCAGGAGCTGCCCCATGAACGCGCCCACCGCCCTCACCCACCTCGTGCCCGACGTGCACCAGCGCGAGGTCCCCAAGGCCTTGTTCGACGCGCTCACCCGGCGCTTCGGCGCGAACTGTTCCACGGCGATGGCGGTGCGCGAGCAGCACGGCCGCGACGAGTCCTCCTTCGAGTGCCCGCCGCCGGCGGCGGTGGTGTTCGCCGAAAGCACGCAGGACGTCGCCGATGCCGTCAAGCTCGCGGCGCAGCACGACACGCCCATCATTCCCTTCGGCGTCGGCTCGTCGCTCGAAGGCCACCTGCTGGCGGTGCAAGGCGGCATCAGCATCGACCTGGGCCGCATGAACAAGGTGCTGTCGGTGAATGCCGAGGACCTGACGGTCACGGTGCAGCCGGGCGTCACGCGCAAGCAGGTCAACGAGGAGATCAAGAGCATGGGCCTGTTCTTCCCCATCGACCCCGGCGCCGACGCGACGATTGGCGGCATGAGCGCAACGCGCGCCAGCGGCACGAACGCCGTGCGCTACGGCACCATGCGCGAGAACGTGCTGGCCCTGGAAGTGGTGACGGCGTCGGGCGAAGTGATCCGCACCGGCACGCGCGCCAAGAAGTCGAGCGCGGGCTACGACCTGACGCGCCTGTTCGTCGGCAGCGAAGGCACGCTGGGAGTCATCACGGAGGTGACGCTGCGCCTGTACCCGCTGCCCGAGGCGGTGTCGGCGGCGATCTGCTCCTTCCCGAGCATCGAGGCCGCGGTGCGCACCGTCATCCAGGTCATCCAGCTGGGCGTGCCGATCGCGCGCGTGGAACTGATCGACCACAACACCGTGCGCATGGTGAACGCGCACAGCAAGCTGACGCTGCGCGAGCAGCCGATGCTGCTGATGGAGTTCCACGGCTCGCCGGCCGGCGTGAAGGAACAGGCCGAGACGGTGCAGGAGATCGCTACCGACTTCGGCGGCGAGGCCTTCGAGTGGGCGACGACGCCCGAGGAGCGCACGCGCCTGTGGACGGCGCGGCACAACGCCTACTTCGCCGCGATCCAGTCGCGCCCCGGCTGCCGCGCGATCTCCACCGACACCTGCGTGCCGATCTCGCGCCTGGCCGATTGCCTGCTCGACTCGGTGCAGGAAGCCGACGACAGCGGGCTGCCCTACTTCCTGGTGGGACACGTGGGCGACGGCAATTTCCACTTCGGCTACCTGCTCGACCCGCACGATCCCAAGGAGCGCGAGACGGCGGAAAAGCTCAATCACAGCCTGGTGACGCGCGCGCTGAACCTGGGGGGCACGTGCACCGGCGAGCACGGCGTCGGCCTGCACAAGATGGACTTCCTCGTGACCGAGACGGGCGCCGGCGCGGTCGACGTGATGCGTTCGGTCAAGCGCGCGCTCGACCCGAAGAACATCATGAACCCGGGGAAGATCTTCAGCCTCTGAGGCGGTCGATCAACCCGTTCAGTTCTTCCAGCGACGAGAACTGGATCGCGACCTCGCCGGTCTCCTCCACACGCCCGTTGCGCTTGACGCGCTTCTTCACGCGCACGTCCACTTCGGCCGTGAGCAGGTCCGACAGTTCTTCCTCGACGCGGCGCAGGTCGCGCGACTTCTCGGCCTTGGGCTTGGGCGCGGTGAGCGTGAACTCCGCGCTCAGTTTCTTCACCAGCGCCTCGGCCTCGCGCACCGACAGTTTTTTCGCGGCGATCTGGTTCGCCGCGGTGACTTGGGCGGCGCGCTCGAGCGCCAGCAGCGCACGCGCATGACCCATCTCGATGTCGCCCGCCATCAGCATGGTCTGCACGGCGTCGGTGAGATTGAGCAGGCGCAGCAGGTTGCTCGCCGCGCTGCGTGAACGGCCGACCGCCTGCGCGGCCTGTTCGTGCGTCAGC
Organism: Ramlibacter sp. PS4R-6; assembly: GCF_037572775.1. Classification (NCBI taxonomy): domain Bacteria; kingdom Pseudomonadati; phylum Pseudomonadota; class Betaproteobacteria; order Burkholderiales; family Comamonadaceae; genus Ramlibacter; species Ramlibacter sp. PS4R-6. Next base: position 697,533 of record NZ_JBBHKA010000001.1, read on the forward strand.
CCGAACTCCTTGACCAGCCGCTGCAGGCCATGGGCTTCCTCGAGCGGGTTGAGGTCCTCGCGCTGGATGTTCTCGATCAGCGCCATCGCCGCGGCCGCCTCGTCGGGCACGTCGCGCACGAGCACCGGCACGCTGTCCAGGCCCGCGAGCTTCGCGGCCCGGAAGCGCCGCTCGCCGGCGATGATTTCGTAGCGGCCGGCGTTCGCCCCCTGCCCCAGCTTGCGCACGAGGATCGGCTGCATGATCCCCTGCGCCTTGATCGATTCCGCGAGCTCGTAGAGCGCGCCTTCGTCCATGCGCGTGCGCGGCTGGTACTGCCCCGGCACGATGTCCGTGAGCATCAGCGATGCGGGCAGGCCCGGCGCCGCGTTGGGCGCGTCGCCGGCGGGGGCGGTGGCAGTCGGGCCCAGCAGCGCCTCGAGTCCGCGGCCCAGCCCCTTGGGTTTCTTGGTGACCATTCTTTGCTATTCTTTTTGTAGCGAGCTACATCTTCTGGATGCGCGCGACCATCTCGCGCGCGAACTCGACATAGGCCTGGCTGCCGCGCGCGGCCGAATCGAACACGACGCCGGGCAGGCCGTAGCTGGGGGCTTCAGCCAGGCGCACGTTGCGCGGGATCACGGTGTCGAACACCTTCTCGCCGAAGTGCGCCTTGAGCTGGTCGCTCACCTGCTGCTGCAGCGTGATGCGCGGGTCGAACATCACGCGCAGCAGGCCGATGATCTGCAGGTCCTTGTTCATGTTGGCGTGCACCTGCTTGATGGTGTTCACCAGGTCCGTGAGGCCCTCGAGCGCGAAGTACTCGCACTGCATCGGAACGATCACGCCGTGCGCCGAGCACAGGCCGTTGAGCGTGAGCATAGACAGCGACGGCGGGCAGTCGATGAGGATGAAGTCGTACTCCTGCGACACGGCGCCCAGCGCGGTCTTCAGGCGTTGGTCGCGGCGGTCCACCTCGACGAGTTCCACTTCCGCGCCGGCGAGCTCGCGGTTGGCGCCGAGCACGTCGTAGCCGCACTTGTCGCTGTGCACTCGCGCCTCGGCCACGCTCGCCGACTCCAGCAGCACGTCGTACACCGACAGTTCGAGCTTGCGCTTGTCGACGCCGGAGCCCATCGTGGCATTGCCTTGGGGATCGAGGTCCACCATCAGCACGCGCTGGCCCACCTTCGCCAGGCCCGCGGCCAGGTTCACAGTCGTCGTCGTCTTGCCCACGCCCCCCTTCTGGTTGGCGACGCAAAAGATCCGGGCCATCACTTGCTCACCGCAAGCTTGATGCCGAAGCCCAGGAGAAAGATGCCGGCGACCTTTTCCAGCACGCGGCCCACCAGCGGGTTCGCGCGCATGCGCTCGGCCAGGTGGTGCGTGAGGAGGACCGCGGCCAGCCCGTACAGGAAAGTCAGAACCGCAATCGTGACCGCCATGGCGCCGAAAGTCACCAGGCCCTGGTGGTGCGCCGGGTCGACGAACAAGGGGAAGAAGGCCATGTAGAAGACGATCGCTTTGGGGTTGAGCAAGGTGATCAGCCCGGCCTGGCGGAAGTAGTCCCGGGGCTGGATGTTCAGGATCGGCCGAGCGCCCGGCTTGGCCAGGATCATCTTGACCCCCAGCCACGCGAGATAGGCGGCACCCGCCCATTGCACCGCAGTGAAGGCCGCGGGATAAGCCAGGAGGAGCGCGGCCACGCCGGCCACCGCGGCCCACATCAGGACCTGGTCGCCGGCGATGATCCCGAAAGTCGCGGCCAGGCCGCCGCGGATGCCGCCCTTGCTGGTGGAGGTGATCAGCGCCAGGTTGCCGGGCCCGGGGATGGCGAGAAAAACGATGATCGCGGCGACGAAGGCGCCGTAGTCGGCCACACCAAACATGAATCCCCCGGGAATGTGTGCGCCGAGTTTACGTTAGGCGCCCACCCGCCTCAGCCAGACCAGGCAGCGTTCGGCGTCCAGACCCGGCACTTTCAGCTGTTCCACGTGAAACACCGCCACGCCGGCGGGCAGTTCGGCGACCTCGTCGGCCGGGAACTTGCCCTTCATGGCCATCCACACGCCCGACTCGCCCACCACCTGGCCGGTGAGCCGGACGAACTCGGCCAGCGACGAGAATGCCCGCGAAATGACCAGGTCGCAGGGGTCGGCCAGCGCCTCCACCCGGGCATGGACGCCGCGCAGGTTCGGCAGCTTGAGCGCACCGGCCGCTTGCTGGATGAATGCGGCTTTCTTCGCGACGGCATCCACGCAATCCACGGCCAGGTCGGGGCAAGAGATCGCCAGCACCACGCCGGGCAGCCCGGCGCCCGAACCCACGTCCAGGAGCCGCCGCGGCCCGGCCCCGACTGTCCGCCGAAGGGGAGTTACGACCGAGAGCGAATCCAGCAGGTGATGGGTCAGGACTTCGTCGGCGCCGCGCAGGGCCGTGAGGTTGTAGACCTTGCCCCACTTCTGCAGCAGGGCTGCGTATTCGAGCAATTGGGCGACTTGGGGGTCCGCCAGCGGCAGGCCCAAAGCCCCCAGCCCGGCCCGCAGCTGGCTTTCCATCCGCTCAGGCCGCGGCGCGGCTGGGTCCCGCCGGTTCGGCGAAGCCCTTGAACTTGCCGCGCTTCAGGTGCACGAGCAGCAAGGAAATTGCCGCCGGCGTGACGCCGGAAATGCGCGAGGCCTGGCCCAGCGTTTCGGGGCGATGCTTGTTCAGCTTCTGCCGGACCTCGATCGACAGCGAAGCCACCTGCATGTAGTCGAGCTCGGCGGGCAGCTTCAGGTGCTCGAACTGGGCCGCCCGTTGCACCTCATCCTTCTGCCGCTCGATGTAGCCGGCGTACTTGGACGCGATCTCGATCTGCTCGACCACCGGCTCGTACAGCTCGGCCAATGTTTCACGTGAAACCGCCGGGCTGGCATGGGCGCCCGCCTGCAAGGTCATCAGGTCCCGGTACCCCACGGCCGGGCGGCGCAACAGGTCGGCCAGGCTGTGCTCATGCTCCATCTGCTTGCCCAGCACCCGCTCGGCATCCGCCGCCTCGACCGTCCGGGGGTTGACCCAGACGGAGCGCAGGCGCTGCAGCTCGCGCTCGATTGCCTCCCGCTTGCGGCAGAAGGCGTCCCAGCGGACGTCGTCCACCAAGCCCAATTCCCGGCCCGCCTGCGTCAGGCGCAAGTCGGCGTTGTCCTCCCGCAGCTGCAGGCGAAACTCGGCCCGGCTGGTGAACATGCGGTACGGCTCCGTCACCCCCTTGGTGACCAGGTCGTCGACCAGCACGCCCAGGTAGGCCTGGTCGCGCGCCGGAACCCACGGGTCGCGGCCCAGGCACTGCAGCGCGGCGTTCGCCCCCGCAAAAAGGCCTTGCGCCGCCGCTTCCTCGTAGCCGGTCGTGCCGTTGACCTGGCCGGCGAAGAAGAGCCCGGCGATCGCGCGCGTCTCGAAGTTGGCCTTCAGGCCACGGGGGTCGAAATAGTCGTACTCGATGGCGTAGCCGGGGCGCAGGATGTGCGCGTTCTCCAGCCCGGGGATGGACCGCACCAAGGCGTACTGGACGTCGAACGGCAGGCTGGTGGAGATCCCGTTGGGGTAGATCTCGTTGGTCGTCAGCCCTTCGGGCTCCAGGAAGATCTGGTGGCTGTCCTTGCCGGCGAAGCGATTGATCTTGTCCTCGACGCTCGGGCAATAGCGCGGACCCACCCCTTCGATCTTGCCCGTGAACATCGGGCTGCGGTCGAAGCCGGACCGGATGATCTCGTGCGTGCGTTCGTTGGTGTGCGTGATCCAGCACGGCACCTGCCGCGGGTGCATCGCCGCCCGGCCCATGAAGCTGAACACCGGCACCGGATCGAGGTCGCCCGGCTGCTCCTCGCACTGGCTGAAGTCGATCGTCCGCCCATCCAGGCGCGGCGGGGTCCCGGTCTTCAGCCGCCCCTGCGGCAGCTTGAGCTCCTTCAAGCGCGCAGAGAGGCTCACCGCCGGCGGGTCGCCCGCGCGTCCGGCTTGGTAGTTGTTGAGCCCGACGTGAATACGGCCATCGAGGAAGGTGCCCGCGGTCAGGACCACCGACCGGCCGCGAAAGCGAATGCCCACTTGCGTGACAGCTCCCGCCACGCGGTCACCTTCCAGCATCAAGTCGTCCACCGCCTGCTGGAAGATCGTCAGGTTCGGCTGGTTCTCCAGCATCCGGCGAATGGCCGCCTTGTAGAGGATGCGGTCCGCTTGGGCCCGCGTCGCCCGGACGGCGGGACCTTTCGAGCCGTTGAGGATGCGGAACTGGATGCCCGCCTCGTCGGTGGCGAGTGCCATCGCGCCGCCCAGCGCGTCGACTTCCTTGACCAGGTGCCCCTTGCCGATGCCCCCGATCGACGGGTTGCAGCTCATTTGCCCCAAGGTTTCGATGTTGTGCGTCAGCAGCAGCGTGCGCGCGCCCATCCGGGCCGCGGCGAGCGCGGCCTCGGTGCCGGCGTGGCCGCCGCCGACCACGATGACGTCGAATTGCTGGGGGTGGAGCATGGATGCGCGCGCCGCGCCTTCTCGAGGAAGCGCATTTTACTTTCGGCCTTGCTGCGCGAAGGCGCGTGGGGGCATGACGACACCGAAGATGGCCGAGACACCATCGGCGCATGTCGCCCCAAGAGACCCCAAGCCGCCAGCAGCAGACCCGAGACGTTCCGCGTTGCACGCGCGCCGGACACCGGCCGCGCAGGGAGAGTCACCCGATGGATTGAGTACTGTGCTTGAGAATGCCCCGGGAGCGGAGGCATCATGATTGTCAAAGTGCACTCGCATTCGATCGCGCGCCGGCCATGATCATCGACACGTTCAGCATCTACAACGAGGTGGAGCTTGCCATCGGCCGGCTGAATCACCTCGACGCGTTCGTGGACAAGGTCGTAATCGTCGAGTCCGATCGCGCCTATTCCGGAATCGCAAAGAATCGTGTGTTCGACGAGGTGCTCGCGCGCGCCCCGAACCCCGGCAAGATCATCCACGTCCCAATCGAGTTTCCCGGGCACGACATTGAGCCTTGGGAGCGCGAGCGCATCCAGCGCGACGCTATCGTGCAGGCCGTTTCGCCGTTCACCGATGCGCGAATTCTCGTGAGCGATGCCGACGAGATCGTCGACCCCGTCGTGTTCGAGCGTGTCGACGCCGCCGACCTGCGCGCGAACGGGCCCATGCCCATCAGCATCCTCAACTGTTACTTCCACCCGAACTACGTCAACGTTGCAGGCCCCGAAACGGAGGTGTGGGGACCGTACATCGGATTGCCGTCGCACTTGCGGGATTCGGGCGCGACGAAAATCAGGCACGCATTCATAGGCGCGCCCTTCGGCGATCGGCTCCAACGCTCCCTGCGCATGGGCGGCTGGCACTTCAGCTACATGGGCGACCAGGCGTTCTACGAAGGCAAGTTCGCCAGCATGGCGCACCGCGAACCGGATGTTCAGGCCGCGAAATCCCTGAGCATTCGGGAGATGATCGGGGGCCGACGCGGCCCGTTCGACCATCGTGCTCCCGGCTACGTCTGGGCGCTCCTGGACCCCGAGCACGTGCGAGTGCCCCCCAGTTTCCGGCGGCATTGCCTGACGTCCCTTCCTTACGATTCGCTGTTCCAAGTTGCTGCGCGGATGGAGAATGCGCGAATCGATACTTTGTCCCCGGAGCAGCTGTCCACGCTTCCGAGGGGCGATCTCTTGAAGGCCTTGCGCCTGCGATTGAAGAGGCTCGCGAAGCGACTGGGAACCTTACCGGCATGAGCCAAGATCAACAGCCTATCGTTCTGTTTCACCCCCATATCCCTGAGGGGGGCATTTCCGCACTTTCTCGCACGTTGCAGACGCGCTGGATCGGCCAGGGCCCGCAGGTGGAGGAGTTCGAGCGCCGCTTCTCGGAGCGTTTCTGCCGGGGCGCGCCGGCTGTGGCGGTCTCGTCGGGGACGAGCGCCCTGCACTTGGCGTATCTACTTGCCGGAATCGCGGAGGGTGACGAGGTGATCACCCCGGTTTTCACCTGCACGGCAACCAACATCCCCTTGCTCTACGAGCGTGCGGTGCCGGTGTTTGCCGACATCCAACCCGACACGCTCAACATCGATCCGGCGAGTGTGCGTGCACTCATCACCGAGCGCACGCGGGCAATTGTCTGCGTCCATTACGGCGGGTTTCCCTGCGACATGCAGGAACTGCATGCGATCGCTCGCGAGCGCGGTATTCCCGTGATTGAGGATGCCGCGCATGCTCTCGGCGCGACCTATGGAGGTGAACCGGTTGGCAGCCTCTCCGAGTACACGGTGTTTTCGTTCCAGGCGGTCAAGCACCTGACGACTGGAGATGGAGGGATGCTCGCCTGCGGGGCCCGCCAAGCGCAGCTCGCGAAGAGGCTGCGCTGGTTCGGCATCGACCGCGAGGCGAAACTGGGATCGCGTTGGGAAAACGATATCCGCGAGATCGGCTACAAGTACCAGATGACGGACATCGCGGCATCGCTCGGCTTGGCCGGCCTGAACGGCTGGGAGGACTGCCTGGCCCTGCGCAAGCGGCTGCTGGTCGAATACCACGAGGGCCTGCGGGGGATTCCGGGGCTGCAGCTCGTGGGCTCGGTGGCGGACTCACGGCGCGAGCATGCCGCCTGGACGTGCACGGTTCTCGTGGATGGCCGCGCGGACCTTCAGCGCAAGCTTCGCGAGGCGGGCATCGAATCGGATCCCGTCCACTTCCGCAATGACAAGTACTCGGTATTCGAACGCTATCGTGGGCAGGCGCCGAACATGGACGCGGTGGAAAGCCGATACCTGGTCCTGCCGTTGCACACGCGGATGAGCGGGGACGATGTCCGGAGGGTTTGCAATGTGGTGCGAGCTGGGTGGTGAAGCCCCGGCGTCCATTGATCTCGTTGGGCATCACGACCTACGACCGCCCTGAGATGCTGCGGGAGTGTCTAGGATCGTTGCTGTCGGACTCGTCGGACGACTTCGAGGTGCTCGTGGGGAATGACAATCCCGAAAAGCCTTTGTCGCCCGAAGCGCTGGGCGTATGCGATTCGCGTGTCAGGTTCTTCAACCGGGCCCGGAACCTTGGGGAGCTCGGCAACCTGAACGCGCTGCTGTCGGAGGCCTCGGGGTTGTACTTCACATGGCAGTCCGACGACGATTTCTATGCGCCGGGCTACCTTGCCTGGGCGCGTTCCTGCGTCGAACGCTACGACATTCCTGATGCCATGCAGTGCTCGTTCCGAACGGCGACCTGCTTCGTGTCCGCGCCGTCGTGCGGCGCTATCGAGGACGAACTATTTTCGGGCCCCGAACTGCTGGCCAGGCACTGGGGCGGAAGCGCACCCATGATGGCGCTGACAGGCATGTACCGGCGCGAGTGGTTGCTGGGCATCGGCGGCCTTGCCCGACTTTGTGATGCCCCTGTTGCCGCGATGAGCGAATACCTGCTTCTCGTTCAGTTGGGACAGCTGCGGCGTGTGGTGTACACACCCGAGGTGCTGGTTTACTTCCGCGTGCACGAGGGGTCATGGTCGATGACTACGCCGGACATCGCCGCGTGGGAGACCGCGGCCGAGGGTTTTGTTGCGCGAGCGCTCCCGATCATCCAGGGTCCCGCGTATGAGGATCGGTACGTGTTGCACTACCGGCGGGTGCTGCAACACGCGCTCGGGAACGTCTCGACAGTGCTGGCGAGACCTGCGGTGCGTCCGTCCTGGCGGCGTGAATCGACATTCGTTTGGAGGTTCGCAAAAACCTGCTTCGCGAACAGCGTGAAGCGTCCCCTCGTGTCGGCGGCACTCACTACCTCGGCCCTGTTCCAGTTCTTCCGGGGAATGAAGGGCTGGATTCGGTCCGTGGGCTAACCATGGGATTCGGTCGATTGAAACGCGCCGCGGAGATCGCCGAGCTCCGCGCCCGCGAGTTACTGACGGGGAAGAAGGGCTCCCGGTTCGGAATCAAGGCGTCTTATCTCCATCGCGAGCGTGCAGTTTACTTCGAGGATGACGACGAATCGGTCGTGTACCAGCCGGACGTCTACATGCTTGCCGCGCACCTGGGCCGCTTGGCAGGGGCTCGTTATCTTGTCGATATCGGTTGCGGCGCCGGGCGCAAGTTGATCGAGACTGCCGAGGCTACGGGGATGGTGCCCATCGGCATCGATTGCGGCTCGAACCTTGAACGATCCCGTGCGGCGCGGCCGCATTGGCAATGGCTGGAGGTCGACCTCGAGCAGCCGGCCGGGTCCCTTCTTCCCGAAGAGGTCCTGCGGCAAGCGGTCCTGGTGTGTGCCGACGTGATCGAGCATCTCAACGATCCGACGGGCTTGGTCGGCTTACTGCGTGAATGGATGCGGGCGGCGCGCGTCGGCGTATTGACGACGCCCGAGCGCGATCTGGAATACGGCATTGGGCACCGGGGGCCGCCCCCCAACCTGCGCCATGTACGAGAGTGGAACGCGGCTGAATTGGCCAGCTACCTGCGGCTCGAGGGACTGAACGTGCCCTTCATCGGGTTGACGCGATCGAATGACCAATCCCCGCAGATGAAAACGACACTGGCCATCCTGGGACCTACGTCACCCTCGTATGACACATGACGTGCTGCATGTCCTGGGGACGGCGCGTCCGGAGGGCGCGTCGATCGCGCGCATCGTTGGCTCGCTCGGAGAGTTGATCGACAAGCGTCGATTCCGGCTGCATGCGTGGTTCCTGGGGGAAGACGGCCCCTTGCGAGGCGAGCTGGAGGCCCGCGGCGTGGCAACGCGTTGTCTGGGGTGGAGTGGGGGCATCCGCGACGTGGGTGGCGTGGTGGACTTCGTGCGCGCGCTGCGGGGGCGACGATTCGCGATCGTTCACCAACACCAGGGCGGACGAAGTGTTCGGCTTGCAGCCCGCCTTGCCGGCGATTCAAAGCTCGTATCGCATGTGCATGGGGTCGTCGACGAATCGCATCCATGGCAGCGCTCGTCGACCTCCGTGCCTTCTTGCGACCGGGTGATAGCCTGCTCCCGGTTTGTGGCTTCGCAGATCGTAGGCGCCCACGCCGTCGTCATTCACTCGGGTGTGGAGCCGCTGGCTGCGCCAGTGCCCTGCCGGAAGGAGGGCCAAGTCCTCGTGGGCGCGGCAAGCCGCATGGTGCCGAGCAAGGGCCTGGGTGTCCTCATTGACGCCGCAGGGCTGATTCTTGCAGCCGGAATCAATGCGCGAATCGAGATCGCCGGTGACGGACCTGAGCGCGATTCACTCGAGCGCGAAGTTCGACGAAGGAATCTGACCAACGTGCGTTTTCTTGGTTGGCGAAACACCTTCGCACTCCTGCCGGGGTGGGACATCTTTGTACAGCCCTCGATTCACGAGCCGTTCGGCCTTGCGAACATCGAAGCAATGAATCACGGACTTCCGGTCGTTGCATCGGCGACGGGCGGGATTCCTGAAATCGTGCAAAACGGCTCGACAGGATTACTTGTCGAGCCCGGCGACGCGGCTGCGCTCGCCAAGGCGATTCTTCGACTCGTCCGGGATCCGCTGTTGCGCCATCAGATGGGCGTGGCGGGCAAGCTCCGAGTTGCGGAACATTTTTCATCGGGTGCGATGGCGCGGGCGGTGTCAGGACTGTATGAAGACCTGCTGGCGCTGCCAGAGTATGTTAATGCTCGCATGAACTGAGAGCGGCACTTCGCGCTCGCCGCGACGGCAAGTTCAATCGAGCAAGAGTACGGCGAAGTTCAGCGATCGCGCTCGCCGCTGGCCGCGCGTGCAGGCTGAGCAACGAGCGCGCTGCGTCGCGGCGGCGGCTCCGGCGGAACGGGGCCGGCGGCGAGGAACAGGGCGAAATGCCCGAGACCCGCGGCAAACGCGATGGCACGGCGCCACGCGGGCACGATCCGCACGCTCACCTCTTCGCCCTGACCCCTCCAGGACCGCCGCACGCCGCAGCAGGCTTCCCAGAGGTATCTCGCGATCGCGCCGCGAAAGCGCGGCTGCTGCATCCACAGGAATGCCAGGTACGCGGTGGACGCGGAAACGCTGCGGATGTGCCTCGCCTTGAGCGTGCCGAACATCGCAGGGAACGGATGCGACACGATCGCGGCCGGGGAGTAGATGGCCCTCCACCCGCGTTCGATGAGCTCGAAGAAGGCGTAGTGCTCCTCCGCCCCGGGAATCCTCGTGCCCGCGCCGAGGCACTCGCAGAAACCCGGCCAGTCTTCGAACACCGATCGGCGCACCGCAAGATTGGCGCCGTTGCCGATCCCGCCGAAGCAGGCGCGCTCGAACCACTGGGGAGAAGTTGAATCCACCACCCGGCGGTGCGGGCCGCAATCGTTGCTGCCCAGCGCGACGCAGAGCTTTTCCTCGGGCGTGCTTGCTTCGAAGTCCTTGATCCGGCCGGCCACGACGGCCACGTCCAGGTCGTCGAATTCCGGCGCGAGCATGCGCAGCCAGTCCGGCCGCGCCACGGCCTCGTCATCGATCAATGCGACGAGTTCCGTCGCACTCGCGCGCACGCCCCGGTTCCGCGCGCGACTGACCCCCGGAACGGGCTCATGCAGGTAGGACGCGCCGAAGCGCCTCGCCAAGCCCTCGGCCGGGTAGTGGCGCGGGCAGCTGTCGACCACCAAGATGTGGAAATCGGGATAGTCCAGCTCCACGACGGAAGCCAGGCAGCGTTCGAGCTCGGCCGGCCGGTCCCGCGTGCAGATGACAACTGTGAACGGACTGATTTGCGCCCCCCGACTTCAAGTCAGTTTAAGCCACCGCTGCCGGGGAGCGCGAGTGCGAAGTCGGTCACGCTTTCCCCCATTTCCAGCAGCTCGCGATTGAGCAGTCAGCCTTATTGTAATAAGATGTTTCAAGACATTCAAATTGTTATGGACTCAAGCTGGATCGCCCTCCTGGGCTGCACCCTCGGCTCCTTTGCACTGGCCTTCACCCTGGCGCGCTCGCCCGCCCTGGGAGCGGATTTGCCGGGCACGGGGGTGCAGCAGTGCCACGTCCGCCCGACCTCGCGTTTGGGCGGACTGGGAATCTTCCTGGCGCTGGGCGTCGCGTGCATTGCGATCGCCAACCGCGAACAGCAGGCGATCCTCGCCACGATCCTGGTGGCCGGCGCGCCGGCGCTGGCCATCGGGTTGGTTGAAGACCTGACGCGCCGCGTGGGCGTCGCGGCTCGCCTGGCCAGCACCATTGCCGCCGGCGCGATCGCGGTGCTGTGGAGCGACACCCAATTGAGCAGTGTGCATGTCGCGCCCCTGGATGCGCTCCTGTCGCACGCCGCCATCGCCGCGCTCTTCACCGCGTTCGCGGTCGCCGGGATCGCGAATGCCATGAACATCATCGACGGTTGCCACGGCCTGGCCGGGGGAACGGCGACCATCTGCCTGCTTGGCCTGGCAACGATTGCAGCGCAGGCCGGTGATTTCCCGCTCGCGTTCGCCGCCGTCGCCATGGCCGCCGCAGTCGGCGGGTTCCTGATCGTCAACTTCCCGTTCGGCCGCGTGTTCCTTGGCGACGGAGGCGCGTATTTCACGGGGTTCGCCATCGGCTGGATTGCGGTGCTGCTTCCCTCGAGAAATCCTTCCGTTTCGCCCTGGGCCAGCCTGCTGATTTGCGCGTACCCGGTCATCGAGGTGCTTTACAGCGTCGCGCGCCGCGCCGCACGTCGGGTGCCTGCCGTGGCCGCAGACCGGGACCACCTCCACAGCATCGTTGCGCGCCGCATCGCGCCCGCCTGGTTGCCGGGGGCGCGGCCTGACCTGCACAACGCCGCGACCTCGGTGGCCATGTGGGTCCTCGCCGGCGTGCCGGCCGTCACGGCGGTGATCGCATGGCGCCACACGGGCTGGTTGATGATGGGGACGGCAACGGCCTTCATGCTCTACCATTGCCTCTATCAGCGAGTGGTCCGTCATGAGCAGTAACGATCCCAAGACATTCGTCGCCGGCCACCGTGGCCTGGTGGGCTCGGCGCTCGTGCGCGCGCTGCGGGCGCGGGGTAACGAGAACCTGGTGCTTCGCGCGCACCGCGAGCTCGACCTCACGGACCAGAAGGCCGTGATGGACTTCTTCGCGGCCGAACGTCCCCAGCACGTCTACCTGGCCGCCGCACGCGTGGGGGGCATCCTGGCGAACAACCGCTACCCGGCCGAGTTCATCTACAGCAACCTCATGGTGCAGGCGAACGTCATCCACGCGGCCCATGTGCATGGCGTGGAACGCCTGCTGTTCCTGGGCTCGAGCTGCATCTACCCGAAGCACGCCGAGCAACCGATGGCCGAAGAGGCGCTGCTGACCGGGCCGCTCGAGCCGACGAACGAACCCTATGCGGTGGCGAAGATCGCGGGCATCAAGCTGTGCGAAAGCTACAACCGCCAGTACGGGTGCGACTTCCGCAGCGTGATGCCGACCAACCTGTACGGGCCGGGCGACAACTACCACCCGGAGAACAGCCATGTGGTGCCGGCACTGATCCGGCGATTCGACGCGGCAAGGAGCCAGGACGCAGATACGGTGACGATCTGGGGCACGGGTCGCGCGATGCGGGAATTCCTGTTCGTGGACGACATGGCCGAAGCGTGCCTCCATGTCATGGCGCTGGACAAGGCCGAGTACGAAGCGTGCACGGAGCCCATGCAAAGCCACATCAACGTCGGGTTCGGCAGCGACGTGACGATCGAGGAACTTGCCCGCAAGATCGCGACCGTCGTCGGCTACACGGGGCGCATCGTCTTCGACTCGGCGAAGCCGGACGGATCGCCGCGCAAGCTCCTCGACTCGTCGCGCATCCGGGCCATGGGATGGCGGCCGCGCACCTCGCTCGACGAAGGCCTCGCGCAGGCGTACGCGGATTTCGCGAATCGCACCCTGGCCACCGAGCCGTGCCTGTAGGAACGCGCCGCGACCGCTGCGCGGATTGAAATGCGCCACTACCACCCCAGCCTTCGCGTGCTCGTCACCGGCGGCGCCGGATTCCTCGGCAGCCACCTGTGCGAGCGTCTCCTCGAACAGGGCCACGACGTGCTCTGCGTCGACAATTTCTTCACCGGCACGCGCAGGAACGTCGAGCCCCTGCTGGATCACCCGCGCTTCGAGCTGATGCGGCACGACGTGACTTTCCCGCTGTTCGTGGAGGTCGACCGCATCTTCAACCTGGCGTGCCCGGCGTCGCCCGTGCATTACCAGCACGACCCGGTGCAGACCACCAAGACCAGCGTGCACGGCGCGATCAACATGCTCGGGCTGGCCAAGCGTCTGCGAGCCCGGATCTTCCAGGCCTCCACGAGCGAGGTCTACGGCAACCCGTCGGTGCACCCGCAGCCGGAAGACTATTGGGGCAACGTGAACCCGATCGGCCCCCGCAGCTGCTACGACGAAGGCAAGCGCTGCGCCGAAACGCTGTTCTTCGATTACCACCGCCAGCACGGCCTGGACATCAAGGTCGCGCGAATCTTCAACACCTACGGTCCACGCATGCACCCCAATGACGGGCGCGTCGTGAGCAACTTCATCGTGCAGGCGCTGCAGGGGCAGGACATCACCCTCCACGGCGACGGCTCGCAGACGCGCTCGTTCTGCCACGTGTCGGACCTGCTCGAGGGCGCGTTGCGTCTGATGGAAAGCGGTCCCGACCTGCCCGGCCCGGTGAACCTGGGCAACCCCGAGGAATTCACGATTCGCCAGCTCGCCGACCTCGTGGTCCAGATGACGGGCTCGCGATCACGCATCCGCACGCTGGCGCTGCCGACCGACGACCCCCTGCAGCGGCGCCCCGACATCTCCCTGGCGCGGAAACGGCTCGACTGGGAGCCTCGGGTGGCGCTGCGCGAAGGCCTCGTGGAGACCATCGCCTACTTCGACCGGCTGCTCGCCTCTGGTGGCGCGCGGCCGTCAGCGCCCTTACCCTGAAGTCATTCCGGGAGGGTGCGGCCCGCCGCCCCTCCCATTGCCAACATGTGCGGCATCGCCGGTATCTACGCCTTCCGAGCCTCGGCGCCCAGCGTCGAACGCGAGGAGCTGCGCGCCGTGCGCGACCACATGGCGCGCCGGGGACCCGACGGCAGCGGTGAGTGGTTCTCGGCCGACGGGCGCGTCGGGCTCGGACATCGAAGGCTGGCGATCATCGACCTCAGCGAGCGCGGCGCGCAGCCGATGGCGAGCGCCGACGGCAGCGTGGTGGTCAGCTTCAATGGCGAGATCTACAACCACCGCGAACTGCGCCGCGAGCTGGAAAGCCGCGGCCGCGCCTTCCGGTCGGACTCGGACACGGAAGTGCTGCTGCACCTGTACGAGCTCGAAGGCGAGGCCATGCTCACGCGCCTGCGCGGCATGTTCGCCCTCGCGCTGTGGGACGGGCGCAAGCGCTCGATGCTGCTGGCACGGGATGCCTTCGGCATCAAGCCGCTCTACTACTCCAGCGATGGCGGGACCTTGCGCTTCGCCTCCCTGGTCAAGGCGCTGTTGCGCCCCGGCACGCCGATCGACACCGCGCCAGACCCGGCGGGCCATGTCGGCTTCTTCCTGTGGGGAAGTGTGCCGTCGCCTTGGACGCTGTACCGGGGCATCCGCGCCGTGCCCGCGGGGCACGCGCTATGGATCGGGCCGGAACAGGCCGGCCCGCCGCACCCCTTTTGCGAGGTGACCAGCATCCTCGCCGAGGCGGCCGCGAACCCCGCGCGGGGCACGCGCGATGACGCCCTGGCGGCGATCTCGGCGGCCGTGCGGGACAGCATCGCGGCGCATCACGTCTCCGACGTTCCCGTGGCAGTGTTCCTCTCTGCGGGCCTCGACTCCGCGCTCATCGCCGCCTTGTCGGCCAACCTGGGCAGGCCGCCGCGAACCATGACGCTCGGGTTCGCGGAGTACGCGGGCACGGCGCACGACGAAGTCCCCGCCGCGGAAGCGCTCGCGCGCTCCCTGGGCACGGATCACGCGACGGTCGCGGTGCGCAAGGAAGACTTCCACGCCGAGGAGGCCCGCTTGATGGAAGCGATGGACCAGCCGTCCATCGACGGCATCAACGCCTGGTTCGTGGCCCGCGCCGCGCGGTCGGTCGGGGTGAAGGTCGCGCTGTCCGGCCTCGGGGGCGACGAGCTCTTCGCGTCCTACCCGAGCTTTCGGCAGGTCCCGCGCCTGCGAAGCTTCACCCGCCCCTTCGCCGTGGTGCCGGCCCTGGGAAAGGCGCTGCGCCGCGCAGCATCCCCGTTGCTCAAGCGCCTGACTTCCCCGAAACATGCGAGCCTCCTCGAGTACGGCCCGACACTGGGGGGGGCGTACCTGCTGCGCCGCGGCTTGCACATGCCTTGGGAGATCGAAAGCCTGCTGGAACCCGCGTTCGTGCGCGAGGGCCTGCAGAGCCTGGAGTGGGAACGGAACCTGCAGCACACGACGCGCGGCATCGCGAGCGACAGGCTCGCCGTCTCGGCCCTGGAGATGTCCTGGTACACGCGCCATCAGCTGCTCGCCGACACCGACTGGGCCAGCATGGCCCACTCGCTCGAGGTGCGGGTCCCCTTCCTCGACGTCCCGCTGCTGCGGGCAGCCGCGCCGTGGCTGGCCGCGCATCCCGGCATCACGAAGCCCGAGGTCGCTCGCGCGATCGCACCGTCCCTGGGGCAGCCCGTGCTGGAGCGGCACAAGAGCGGGTTCTCCGTGCCGGTGCGGGAGTGGGTCGCAGGCTCGGAGTCGGTCCCGGCGCGACGCGGGCTGCGCGGCTGGGCCGAGTACGTCCACCGCGCCAGCGCGCCGCGGCATGTCGAGCGTGTGCGGCGCAGCGCCGAAGGCTCGCTCGCCCTCTGGTCGCCCACCATGGCGACACCCGGCGGCGTGCAAAGCTACATGTGGCGGCTTTGGGAAGTCCTCATGGGCGTTTGCGGAAGCGCCTCGGCGCCGCGGGGAGTGTGCCTGCAGGACGAGCCCGAGCAGTTGGCACGTTGGGACAACCCGTCCCCGGCGCGGCCGGCCGGCGCGGCGGGCCACAAGTGGCGCTTCGTGCGCTACGCCCTGGGCCGTCAGGGTCGCGCCCGGGTGGTGATCGTCGGGCACGTGAACCAGGCACCTGTCGCGTGGATCGCCTGGCGGCTGTCGCTCATCCGGCAGTACATCGTCATCCTGCACGGCATCGAGGCCTGGCGCCGCTTGACGCCGCTTCGCCGACTGGCCGTGCGCGACGCCCACGCGGTGGTCGCCACGACAAGTTACAGCGCCGTGGCCTGCGCCCGCGCAAATGCCCTGTCCGGCCACAACTTCCGCATCGTCCCGCTGTGCGCGGAACCGGTCCCCGCCGCGCCCGACCCGAGATTCGCCCTGGATGGGGCTTTCCGGATCCTGTTCGTGGCGCGCCTGTCGCGCGTGGAAAGGTACAAGGGCCTCGAAACCCTGACGGCGGCGGTGAGCCTACTCGTGCGCGAGCGCGGCATTCCCGCCAAGCTGCATGTCGTGGGCGACGGTGACGACATGGCCCGGCTCCAGGAAGTGGCGCGGGACCACGGGCTCACTTCCGACTCCGTGCACTTCCACGGCCGGCTGTCCGATGCGCAGCTACAGGCCGCGTATGCATCGGCCCACGTGTTCTCCATGCCCAGCGAAAAGGAAGGCTTCGGCATCGTTTTCCTGGAAGCGATGCGGCGTGGCGTGGCGTGCATCGGCGGCGCGCACGGCGGCACGCCCGAGGTCTTCGAGGACGGCCGCGAGGGAATGCTGGTGCCCCATGGCGACTGCGAGCTGCTCGCGCAGAGGCTGGAAGCGCTCGCCACGGACGATGCCCTGCGCGAGCGCCTGGCCCGTGCTGGACAGGCCCGGTTCGAGCGCAGCTACACGTTCCCGATCTTCCAGCAGCGTTGGGCCGAACTCCTGGAACGCCATGCCCAGGCCTGATCCCCGCGGTCCCGCACTGCCGGCCCTGATGCTGGCGCTCTGGCGCCGGCTGGCCACGGGGCGCAAGTACGAACTCTTCGCCGTCGGCGCGCTCACCGTCGCCAGCGCCTGTGCCGACGTCGCCACCATCGGTGCCGTCATCCCGTTTCTCGCCGTGCTCATGGATGCCCGCCAGGCCCTCGACGTGCCCCTGGTCTCGGCATTCGCCCAGCGCCTGGGGGTCGCCTCATCGGGTGGGCTCGCCCTCCTGCTCACCCTCGTCTTCTGCGCCGGCTGCCTGGTCGCCGCGGTGCTGCGAATCCTGCTGGTCTGGCTGCAGAATCGCGCCGGGCTCACCACGGGCTCGGAGATCAGCGTGGCGGTGTATCGACGGACATTGGCGCTGCCCTACAGCGTGCATGTGGAAAGAACGAGCAGCGAGGCGATCAGCACCGCCCTGCACAAGGTGGAAGGCGCGGTCCTGGGCGTGCTGATGCCGCTGCTGCAGCTCGCAAGTTCCGCTGCGCTCGTGTTGCTGGTCCTCGCCGCAGTCGCTGCAGTCGACCTGCGCGTGGCCCTCGTCGCCACCGTGACGCTCGGCGGCGCGTACGCCCTGATCTCGTGGCGCACCCGCAACCACCTCGCGCGTATGGGCCGCCGGATGGTCGACGAGCAAGGCAAGGCGATCGGCGCGCTGCAGGAGGGGCTGGGCGGAATCCGCGACGTCATCCTCGACGGCACCCAGCAGCACTACTGCGACCTCTTCTCCCGCGCCGACCGCGCCGTGCGCCAGGCCCAGGCGACCAGCAACTTCATCGCGCAGAGCCCGCGATTCGTCATCGAGGCATGCGGCATCGTGGCCATCGCGGTCCTGGCGTATGCATGGAGCACCGAAGCAGGCGCCACGGGCGCCGTCCCGTTTCTCGGCGCACTCGCCCTGGGCGCGCAAAGGCTGCTGCCGGCCCTGCAGCAGGCCTACAACGCATGGGCCTCCATCATCGGCAATCGCGCTTCCCTGGCCGATGTCGTGGAGATCCTGGAGCGGGCCTCGCCCGACGACGCCCCCGCGCAAAGGGAGATTCCCTACCGGCGCTCGCTGCGGCTGGAAGGAGTGCGCTTCCGTCATCGGGACGCGGGCGCGTGGATTCTCGACGGCGTCGACCTGGAGGTGCCGCGCGGCGCGCGAGTGGGCATCGTCGGCAGCTCCGGGAGCGGCAAGACCACGCTCGTGGACATCATGATGGGCCTGCTGGAGCCGACGCAGGGCGTCGTGCGGGTGGACGACGAAGCGCTCACGCCTGAAACACTGGCTTCCTGGCGGCGCCGGGTCGCGCATGTCCCGCAGTCCATCTTCCTGGCCGACTCGACCCTTGCGCAGAACATTGCCTTCGGCGTCGCGCCCGGGGCCGTGGACATGCAGCGCGTGCGCGAAGCCGCGCGCCGCGCGAGGCTGTCCGACTTCGTGGAGCGCTGCCCGCGCGGATACGAGGAATCCGTCGGCGAGCGGGGCATCCGCCTTTCGGGCGGGCAGCAGCAGCGCGTCGCGATCGCCCGCGCGCTCTACAAGCGGCCCGACATCCTGTTCTTCGACGAGGCCACCAGCGCGCTCGATGCCCAGACCGAAAGGTCCGTGCTGGAGGCCATCGACGCCCTCGGCCGCGACCTCACCGTCGTGATCGTCGCGCACCGGCTGTCGGTCCTGCGCGGTTGCGACTTCATCGTCAGGGTCGAGGACGGTAAGGCCGCGGCGCTCGCGGGTGCGGCGGCGGGCGCAGATGCCTGAGGCAGCCGTGGCGCAGGTTCGCTGGCGGGTGGCGTTCGTCAACACGCACCCCATCCAGTACTTCGCGCCCCTGTACGCGCACCTGCAGTCGCATGCCGGGCTGGACGTGACCGCCCTGTACCTGTCGGACTTTTCGTTGCGCGGCGGTCACGACAAGGGCTTCGGCCGGGCGGTGGCGTGGGACATCGACCTGCTGGCGGGCTATAAGCCGGAGTTCATGGGCCAGCGCGCATCGCGCCGCCAGCTGGGCGGCTACTTCTCCATGGTTGCTCCCGAGCTCTGGGGCGCGATCCGCCGCGGCAACTTCGACGCGGTCGTCATCCATGGCCACAATTTCGCCGCGCACCAAGTCGCGCTGGCCGCCTGCCTGGCCAGCGCTACCCCCGTCCTGCACCGCAGCGAGACGCACCTGGGACTGCGCCGGCCGCGATGGAAGGAAGCCATCCGCCGGCCCCTGCTTTCCCGCTGGTACCGGGCCTTCGACGGTTTCCTCGCGATCGGTTCGGCCAACGCCCGCTACTACCGAAGCATGGGCATCCCCGCCGAGCGCATCCACCGCGTGCCGTATGCGGTGGACAACGAGCGCTTCATGGCGGCGGCGCGGCAGTCGGGCGAGTCGCGCGCGCGGGTGCGCGAGCGGCTCGGGTTGCAAGGCAGCGCGCCTGCGATCCTCTCGGCCGCCAAGTTCGAGCCGCGAAAGCGGCCCGACGAACTGCTGGAAGCATTCCGGCGGCTGCAGCAGGAAGGGGTCGAAGCGCAACTCGTGCTCGCCGGTTCCGGCCAGATGGAGCCGCAACTCAAGGCCATGGTCGCGCGGCACGGCATTCGCAATGTGAGCTTTCCCGGCTTCATCAACCAGGCCGAATTACCGCAGGTGTACGCCGCCTGCGACGTTTTCGTGCTGCCCTCGGATAACGAGCCATGGGGGCTGGCCGTGAACGAGGCGATGTGCGCGGGCCTGCCTGTCATCGTGTCCGGGGAGATCGGCTGCGCGGAAGACCTCGTGGCGGGCGGAGGAAACGGCGCGACCTTTCCCGCTGGCGACATCGCTGCGCTTGCCGGCGCCCTGCGGCCGCTGCTGGTCGACGAGGGCGCGCGCCGGCAAGCGAGCCGGGCCAGTGCGCTGCGCATCGGGGCGTGGGGCTATGCCCAGTGTGCCGAGGGCCTGCGCGAGGCCATCGGCGCGGCCCGCGCGCACCGCGGGTTCGCCTGAGGTCCACCGGCCATGGCCATTCCCGAGTCCGACATCTCCGTCCTGATCCCGACCTACCGCTACCGCGACAAGGTGGGGCGTGCCGTTGCGTCGGCGCTCGACAGCGGCGCCGGCGAGATCCTGGTCGTGGACGACCGCAGCGACGACGGTACACGCGAACTCGTTGCAGCAATCCGCGATTCGCGCCTGTCGTTCATTGAGAACGAAACCAACCTCGGGCTCTGGGAGAACCACCTGCGGGCACTCGGTGCCGCCACCCGCCCCTGGATCAAGTTCATCCAGGCGGACGACTACCTGCTGCCGGGAGGCCTGGCGAAATACGCGGCTGTCGCGGCCGCGGACGTCTCCGTGGTCACCGCGGCACCCGTGATGCGCGACGACGCGACCGGGGAAACCTGGCTCACGTACGCGCTCGCACAACCCGCGCGCCTGGACTGGGCGGCATTCGAGCGCATGTGCCTGTGCTTCGGCAACTTTCTTGGCTCGCCCTCGTACATGATGCTGCGTGCCGACGCGATCGACCGCGACCCGGCCCTGTGGCGCACCCAGATGTCAGCCGACATGGTGGCGGGCGCTATTGCCGCCAGCCAAGGCGCGGTCGTGGTCCTTCCCCCCGGCGCCGTTGGCCACGGCGTGCATGCCCGCCAGGACGCAAAGACGCAAAGGAGCGTGCAGGGTCTCCAGCGAATGGCCAATTCGCTCGCGTACCTGCGAGCCCGGCCCGAACCCGGGCTACGCCGGCTCGCGAACCTTTGGACCCTGGCGAACCTGCGGGCCATGGCCAGGACGTTCGTGCGGGGAGTGGTCCGCGACGTCGACTCCCGGGCCGAACTCGTGCGATGCTTGTCGCGGCTGCTTGTCGATCCATCACTGACGGACTGGCGCGAAATGCTTGCGGCCCGCACCGCCCTCTCGAACGCGTTGCAGGCGCGCAGCCGGGCCGGTCAACCGTTCGACCTGCAGCGACTCCTTGCCCATGCCCCTTGACGGATCCGATCGATGAACATTGACCGCGTTGACGGCCTCGCCTGCCCGGTCCACCACGGGACGCTGCGGCATGCCGGGGGAATCCTGCAATGCGCCGAGTGCGGCCCCGTCGGCCGCATGGAAGGAGCGGTGTTCTCGTTCCTGCCGCAAGCCGATGCTTTCTACGAAGGCCGGTACAGCAACCGGACGCGCTTCCTGCCGCGCAATGACGGCCTCGTGGCCACGTTCCCGCTGCGGGTCGTGCTGCAGGGCTATCCCACCACCGTCGCCGCCGAAGTTCCCGAAGGGTCCACCGTCGTCGAGATCGGCTGCGCCGGCGGGCTTGCCTGGTTCGCCCGGCGCTACCGCATGGCGGGCATCGACCTGTCGCTGGGTTCCCTGCGCCTCGCGGCGGACTATCGCTATGCGGTCCAAGGCGACGCGCGCCGGCTGCCTTTTCCGGACGGCAGCGTGGACGGCGTGGTCAGCTCGTGCTTCTTCGAGCACCTGGACGACGAGGGGAAGCTGCAGGTGCTGCGCGAGTGCGCCCGCGTACTTCGGCCAGGTGGCAAGGTGGTCTTCTTCTACGACGTCTGGACCGACAACCCGGTGATCGCGTTCTTCCGCCGCCGCGACCCGGCGCGATACCGGCGTGAATTCCTCGAGGGCGACGGCCATGTCGGCTATGCCAGCCTCGCTCACAACGCCGTGCTGTTCGAAAGAAGCGGGCTCGCCGTTCTTCGCCATGCGTATCACGAGCGCACCCCACTCCTGTCCAATTCCTGCTGGCAGAAGCTGGCGACCTGGCCCGGCCTCGCCGGCCGGCTCGCGCGCCTGATGGATCGGCTGACCGGGGGCGTTCTTCGCCTTCCGGCCCTGGTGCTGGTCTTCCTCCTGGACACGACCGTCGGCCGCCTGTTGCCTGCCGATTGGGCCCGTTGCGTGACCACAGTCGCCCGCAAGCCATGAAGATCGCGGTGGTGGGTCGCTTCTACGAAGAGGGTTTCGCGACTTTTGTGGCGCAGGCCCTGGCGGACATGAAGCACGAACCCGTGCGGTTCGACCCCGCGGCACCCCTGGTGCCGTTCGGCTCTCGGGCGGCGTTCTACATCAACCGCCTGCTGTCGAAGGGCCACGAGACCGTGATGGCTGCCGCGCGGACGCTGGGCCTTTCCGCGGACGGCAGGGCACTGGTGCGCGCCGTCGAAGCCGCAGGCGGCGTGGACCTCATCATCGCGTGTCACGACTTCCTCACGCCGGCCGACGCCCAGCAGGTCAAGCAGGCCGCCAGGGCCCCCCTCGCCCTGTGGTACCCGGACCCGATCTGGAGCTTCCAGCGGCACATGTTCCTGAACGCGCCATACGACTTCCTGTTTTTCAAGGACCCTTACCTGGTCGACATCCTGCGGCGCAAGATCGGGGCAAACGCGTTCTACCTGCCCGAGTGCTTCAGCCCTCGCTCCCTATGCAGCGAGGACGCGCCGGAAGCGCAGTACCAGGCCGATATCTGCACCGCTGGAAACCTCTACGCGTACCGTGTTGCGCTGTTCCGCCACCTGGAAGGGCGCGACGTGAAAATCTGGGGTTTGCCCGCCCCCCTCTGGATGGACACACGCGGCATCGAGCCCATGATTCAGAACCGCTTCGTCGCGCATTCGGAAAAGGCCAAGGCTTTCCGAAGTGCGAAGATCGTGCTGAACAACCTGAACCCGGCGGAAATCTGGGGGACCAACGTGCGCACGTTCGAGATTTGCGGGGCCGGCGCGTTCCAGCTGGTGGACTGGCGGCCGGGCCTGCCGCAGCTGTTCGAGCCGGGCAAGGAGCTGGTCGCCTTCGACGGGCTGGAGGACATGAAAGCCAAGATCGACCATTACCTCGGAGCGCCGCAGGAGCGCGACGCCATCGCCGCAGCCGGGCAGGCGCGGGCGCTGCGCGAGCACACCTATGAACATCGGTTGCGCCTGCTGCTGGACACGGTGGCCGGTGCCCGCGCGGGCTTCGACATGCCCCGCGCCGGCGGGGGGCCTGCGTGGTGATCGACGACCAGGTGGCAGCGGCGGCGGCGCACCGGCACGCCTTGGGGCGGCTGCGCGCGCGCGTGAATTTCGGGCTTGGCCTCCTCTTGCTGGGCGCCGGGGCCATCAATGCCGGGGCGCATGTGCTCACGAAGGAGGCCGAGCGCGGATCCATGCACTTGGCCGCTGCCGCGTTCTGCGTTTACCTGTTCCTCGAATGCCGGCGCCACACTCTGCGCACGGATGCTTTCGGCCTCCTGGCGCCGCCGCTGCTGGCGTCGGTGCTGTTCGCGTTCCTGTCCTTCGTCTTTCCGGTGACGGCGTCGCTGCATGACCCTTATATCGCCTTCCGTTTCGACGGCGTCATCTTCGGGACGGCCGACGAGATCAGCGAGGTGCTGGGCATGCTGGCGCTCGCCTGTTTCTGCCTCTGGCGCGGCTACGGCCTGGGTAGCGGGTTCGCGCGGCGCTTGGGAGCGCGCATCCAGCGCGCCGCCCTGCTGCGGCAGGAGTGGGCTCCGCGCATGCCCGCGCTCCTCGTGCTGCAGGCGATCTTCATCGGGCTGGCCATCGCCAGCATCAACCTCGGCGTCTTCGGCATGGCGAGTTCTCCCGAAGCGCGGGAGCGAAACGTCCTTTTCCTCGACATCATCAATGTCGGCATGACGGGTGGCACGGTATCGCTACTGCTCTTGCTCATCGTGTATTTCCGCCGGGCGGATGCCGGACGCAAGCACCTGGGACTGGGCATCCTCTGCGCACTGCTCATCATGATCCACCTGGCCTTCGGCCTGCTTTCTGGGTTCAAGTTCCAGTTGGTCACGCCCTTCATCACCATCGTCATCGCCCAATACCTGGCGAGCCGGAAGGTGAGCACCACTTTCGTGGCGATGGGCATCGCCGCCCTCGTCCTGGCGTATTCCGTCGTGGAGCCCTACCGGGCCTACCTGACATTCGCGGGCCTGCGGGGTGAGTCGGAGCTGCACACCCTGGCACGTGCCGTCGGCTCGTCGATCAGCGAACGCACGAGCCTCGCGCGGGACGATCACCCGCTGAGCACCCAGATCGCAACCCGTTTCGACTTGACTTTGATGACCGCGGTCGGGCTGCAGGCCGCGCAGGAGAAGATCGTCGACGAGCGCCTGATCGGCGAAATGGCGGAGAGCATCTACCTGTCCCCGATCCTGGCATTCGTGCCCCGACTCTTCTGGCAGGACAAGGGCAGTTACGCCACGGGAGCCTGGTTCTACCAGATCGCGATGGGGGGATCGAGCCTCGACAACACCTCGGTGGGGATGGGGCCCATCGCCTATCTGTATTTCATCGGTGGTGTGCTGGGAATCGTGCTGGGCTTCGTGGCCATCGGCGTCCTGCAGGCCATCGTGTTCGAAGGCATCGCGCGGGTGGGCGCCGGTGGCGTCCTGATCTACCTGAGCACCATCGCCACGCTGGTCCTGCTGCCCAGCGACATCGGGCCGGCCCTGACCGGCATGCTGCGAATGCTGGTCATTGCCTTCGTGGCGCAACTCATCCTGTTGCGGCCGAACAGGCAGGGGGCGGGCGCCTGGAGCCGGTTCGTGCGAAAGGCGTGACGGCATGGGCATCGAGACGACGCCCTCGGCGACCGCCATCTACCGGAACGACGGCAACGACACGGCGCTCGCCCTCATTCCCGAGGACGCCCGCCGGATCCTGGACATCGGCTGCGGCGCGGGCGACAACGCCCGCCGGCTCGGCGCGCGCGGCGCCGCGACGCAGGTCGTCGGCGTGACCTGGAGCCACGCGGAAGCCGAGCAGGCCTCGCGCCACTGCGCAGCGGTACACGTGCTGGACCTGGACCGGGAAACCGTGCGCGACGTAGGGGAGCCGTTCGACGCCATCCTGCTTTCGCATGTCCTGGAACATCTCGCCGACCCGCCCCACGTGCTGAGGTCGTTGGTTCCCTTGCTGCGCCCCGGCGGCTGCGCGGTGATCGTCGTTCCCAACGTCCTGGAGTGGCGCACGCGGCTCGCCCTTGCCGGCGGGCGGTTCGAGTACGCGGACCACGGCATCCTCGACCGAACGCACCTTCGCTTCTACACCTACTACACGGCTCCGCGAGAACTCGTCGCGCCGGTCGAAGGCCTGCGCCTGGAACGCGTGATCGCCAAGGGTGCCGCGCCACTGGGTCCGCTGCGCCGCCGCATCCTCTCACCGACGCTGCGCGCGCGCGTCGACGAAATCGCGGTGCGCCGCTGGCCCAACCTCTTCGCTTCGGAAGTGGCGATGCTCGCGCGCCGCGTGGAACCGCCCCATGAAGCGTGACACGATCGCCTTTTTCTGCATTCGCGACGGGGTGAACACCGGGCGCTACCTGGAAGCGGCCGCTTCGCGCGCAGGCTGCGCCGTGGAACGCATCGACACGCTTCGCGGCGCCGGTGACGGGCGGGGATGGCGGGCGCTCATCGTCGTGGACCCCTGCCTGTCATCACCCGGGGCGCTGCGCGACATGCAATGCCCCGTGCTGGGGTACGTCATCGATGTCCATCAGCAGCTGGAAGTCCGCCTGCGCTATGCGCGGTACTTCGACTACGTGTTCGTCGCCCAGCCGGAATACCTGCGGCAGTTCGAGGCGCTGCCGCACAGGAACGCGCATTGGCTGCCGCTCGCCTGCGATCCCCAGGTCCACTTCGTCGAAGGACTGCCGCGCGACATCGACGTCGGCTTCGTGGGAAAGCTGGGGCCGCCGGGCTCGGCACGCCACGACACGCTGCGCCACGTTCTCTCGCGGTTTTCCACGAATGACACGGGGCGCGCCTACACCCCTGCCGAGATGGGCGCCATCTACAGCCGCTCGAAAGTCGTCTTCAACCGCAGCATCAACGGTGATGTGAACATGCGTTTCTTCGAGGCGCTCGCTTCGGGGGCGCTGCTGGTCACGGACCGGATCGGCAACGGGCTGGCACAACTGGGCATCGACGGCGAGCATTTCGTATCGTACGAAACCCCGGAGCAAGCGGTTGACCTGGTCCGGCACTACCTGGCGCATGAGACCGAGCGTGCGGCGATCGCGCAGCGAGGGCAAGCGCACGCGTTCGCGCACCACACTTACGACCAGCGCTGGCGCGCCATCGAGGGCACGGTGGAAGCACACGGGTCGGCAGGCGCGCCAGCCCGGCAGGCGCCGCCGAGGCAGGAGGCCCTGTGGCGCAGCCAATGCCTGCGGCTGCAAGGCGCTTCGCTGGGTGAGGTGGGCCGGCTTGTCGGCGCCGGCAACTGGTCGGGCGGCCTGTTGGCCAACGTCGCCGTCGCGGCCGCCCGCGGAGTGATCCGCCCGCTGCGGCGGCGTCTGCAATCGGCCGCCCGGAAATGAGCACACGCGGCGGCCGCATCTGGCTGTTGGGCGCGGCGGCGATGTCGGTGCTCGCCCTCGTTCAGCGCGCCTCCGGCTTTGCGGTCATGTTCGTGCTGTCGCGCGTGCTCGACGCGCGGGGCCTGGGGGCTTACGCCTTCACCCAGTCCACGAGCCAGGCGGCCTACGGTCTCGCCCGGCTGGGTTTGGATGCCGGCATGCATGTGGGGCTGGCCGGCGCCGACCCCGGCAAGGACGGCGAGCGCATGGAGCGCCTGCTCGGCGAGGGCTTCACGGTATTCGTGGCGATCGCCGCCGGTGGCGCGGCTGTCCTCTCGATCTTCGCGGGGCCGCTGGCGGCGCGGCTCTTCGATGCGCCGCAGCTGGAGCCGTTCGTGCACGCGGCCGCGGCGGTCTTTGCATGCCAGGCCATGGCGCAATACGCGTACATCGCGTTCGCGGGTTTGAACCGCTTCGGCGTGCACTCGCGCGTGATGATGGTCTCGGCCGCCCTGATGGTGGCCGCGGTTTCGCTGGCCGCGTGGCTCGGTGGTCCACTCGCAGCGGCGTGGGCTCTGGCTGCCGCGCAACTCGGATCGCTGGGACTCAGCGCAGCGGCGCTCGCGCGCGTGCTGCGCGAGTGCGGCTTGGCGTTTCGCCCGCTCTGGCCGCGAGGCGCGGCGGCATCGATGCTGCGAGTCGGCCTGCCCTTCTACGCGGGGGGGCTGTTCCTGGTGCCGGTCGACTTCGCCAACCTCGGCTATCTCACGCGGACCGGCGGCGTCGAAACCCTGGCCGACTTGCGCGTCGCCCAAGCCCTGTCCGCCGTCGCTGCGGCGCTGCCCACCGCGATGGCGGGCCCGACGATCACATTCCTGACCGAGCGCAGCGCGCAGGGGGAATGGTCCAGCGGCTTGCGGCTGCAGCTGAAGGCCATCGCGATGCTAGCCGTGGCGACGGCCATCGTGCTGGCCACCATCTGGCCGGGCGCGATTGGGCTTGCGTTCGGGTGGAGTTTCGAGGCCGGGCGCACGGTCGGCGTCCTCGCCCTGGCGGCCTTCATTCCGATCGCGCTGCTGGGCGTGCTGCAAGGCGGCTTGCTGGCGCAGGGCGCGTCGCAGGCCCTGTTCTGGACCGGCGTCTTGCATGCCGGTTGCCTCGCAGCGCTCGGCTGGTTGTGGGTCGGCCCTCTCGGCCTGGCAGGCTTCCTCGCGGCGCAAGCCGCCGCAGCCGTGATCGCACTACTCGCCACGGTCGCGGTGTTGCTCCATCGCGACCGCTCCGTGCTGGACGCACCCACGGCATGGGCGCTGGCCACCGCCATCGCGGCCGTCGTGCTCATCGCGGTGACCGCCGCGACCGCCGCCGGACTTGACTGGCGCGTGCGGGCGTTCGCGGGCGTCGCGGCCGCCGGATGCTTTGCCTTCGTGGCGGCAAGGCGCGTGCTCACCGCGCGGGAGCGACCGCTGGTGCGCAAGGCCGTCCAGACGCTGGCCGGCCGCCTCCAGGCCGCATGGCCGGGAGCGCGAGGGTGAAGGTCGCCATCGCCACGCTCGGGCGGTTCCATGTGCTCGACCTCGCCCGGGAGCTGGACCGCGAGGGGTTCGACGTGGCGTTCCACTCGTATGTACCGCGCCGGCGCGCGATGCGATTCGGCCTGCCCGCGCGGTGCCATCGTTCCTTGCTGCGGTATGTGGCGCCGCTCGTGGCCGCGCAGCGATTCGCGCCGCGTTTGTTTGCCGCTGTGCAGGAAAGGGCCATGGCCCGCGCGGTGGATGCCGCCGTGAGCGCGACCCTCGCTCCGTGCGATGTGTTCGTCTGCATGTCCGGCGCCTATTTGCGCGCGGCGCGGGTAGCAAAGGAACGCTTCGGCGCGCAGGTGTGGATCGAGCGCGGCAGCCGCCACATCCTGTCGCAGAAGGAGATTCTGGAAGAACTCGGTGCGCAGCCCCCCACGCAATTCGTCATCGAACGCGAGCTGGCTGCCTATGAACTGGCCGACCGCATCGTCGTGCCCTCGCGTCATGTCGTGGAGAGTTTCACCGAGCGCGCGCCGCACCTGGCGGGCAAGCTCTTCGTGAACCCCTATGGAGTGGACCTCGACGCATTTCCCCAGACCGCCCGCCCGCGGCACGAAGGCCCCTGCACGGTGTTGTTCGTCGGCGGATGGAGCAAGCGCAAGGGCGTGGACTTGCTCGTGCAAGCCGTCCGGCAGTTGGACGGCGTGCGCTTGTTGCATGTGGGCAGCATCGTGGACGTCCCCTTTCCCGCGGGCGACCAACGCTTCGTCCACCGTGACGCGGTGCCCCAGTGGGAACTGGCGAAGCACTATGCGCAAGCCGACGTCTTCGCGCTCGCCTCGCGTGAAGAGGGGCTGGCCATGGTGCAGGCCCAGGCGCTCGCGAGCGGATTGCCGCTTGTTTGCACGGAACGCGCCGGCGGGGGCGACCTTGCATTTTCACCGGCGCTCGCCGCTCGCACCTTCGTCGCACGCGCCGGGAATGCAGCCGCCTTTGCTAGGGGGCTGGAAGCCGCCGTGCGCCTGGTGCGCGACGGCCTCCCGCCCCTGGTTGGCGGGGACCGCGAGCAGCTGTCCTGGGGCGCCTATGGACGGCGCTACGCCGCCGAGTTGCGGCGGACGGCGGGAGACTTCCGTGCGTAGCGTGCTGTTCGCGGCAGACTCACTGGACGTCAGCAAGGGCGGGCCGTCGCAAAACGTCGCCCTTCTCGCGGCCGCTCTCTCGCGGCAAGGCACGCGTGTCGCCGTCGTCTCCTTCAGGCCCGGCAATTTCCATGGGGCCCTGGCGCACGCCGGCGTCGCGACCTTTATGGGCAGCGGCGGCCCTGCGCAAGCCTTCTTCGATTCCGTGCTGGAACGATTTCGACCCGAGGTCGTGCATGACAACGGCATCTGGCTACCCGCCAACCATGCAGTCGCCGGCGCAACGGCCGTGCGCGGGATTGCGCGCATCGTGAGCCCCCGCGGCATGCTGGAGGCTTGGGCCATGCAGGCGGGCAAATTCAAGAAGCGGCTGGCCTGGGCGCTGTACCAGCGGCGGGACTTGCGCGGCGCCGCGTGCCTCGTTGCGACGTCGCCGCAGGAAGCAGCCAGCATCGCCGGGTGGCTGCCCGGCGCGCGCGTGGCCGTCGTGCCCAATGGATGGTCGGCCCCGGAAGCGGCCCCGGCCCACCGGCCGTCCGGTTCGCCGCGCAGAGCTCTGTTCTTCTCGCGCATCCACCCCAAGAAGGGCGTCGAACTGTTGCTCCGCGCATGGGCGCAGGTTCGGCCCGCCCACTGGCGGCTCGAGATCGTCGGGCCCGGGGAGGTCGCGTACGTCCGGTCGCTGGAAGCCGCCGCCGCCAGTCTCGGGATCGACGACTCGGTCGCCTTCGGCGCCCCCGAGTACGACGAGCACGCCAAGAATTTGGCAATTGGTTCCGCGGACCTCGTCGTCCTCCCGAGCTTTTCGGAAAACTTCGGTTCCATAATCGTGGAGGCGCTGGGCCTCGGCGTGCCCGTCATCACCACGACGGCGACGCCCTGGGACGAATTGCCGAAGCGCCGCGCGGGCTGGTGGGTGGAGCCGACGCAGGATGCACTCGCCGCGGCGTTGCGCGAAGCGGTGGCGCTTGACGATGTCGAACGTGCGGCCATGGGGCGGCGCGGCAGCGAATGGGTCCGGTCGGACTTCAGCTGGAAGTCGGTGGCCGAAAGAATGATGCTTGTCTACGAAGAGGTCCTGGGGCGGTCGCGATGACGAAGGTCTGCATCGTTTCGTCGTGCGGCGGGCACCTCACCGAAGTGCGTTGCCTCCTGGCGGCCTATGGCGACCTGCCGTTCTTCTACGTGTTGAACGACAAGGCCCTTCTGCCCGCGGACATGCAGGGCCGGACGTGGTTCATCGCCCACTCGGAGCGCGACTGGAAGTTCTTCCTGAACCTGTGGGAGGCCTTCCGCATCCTGTGGCGCGAGCGTCCCACCGCCATCCTCAGCACGGGCGCGGGTCCGGCCGTGCCCTTCGCGCTGGTCGGGCGCCTTTTCTTCGGCACGCGCGTGGTGTTCATCGAGACCATCACGCGCACCCACGCCCCTTCGGCCACGGGCCGCATCATGTACCGCCTGGCGCACCACTTCTTCTACCAGTGGGAGTCGCTGCGCCCCTTCTTCCCGCGCGGCACGTACGCCGGCCCGCTCCTATGAGCACCTTCGTCGCGGTCGGCAACGCCACGCAGCCCTTTCTCCGCCTGCTCGACGCGGTGGAAGCCATCCGCACGCAGCTGCCGCAACCAGTCTTCGTGCAGTTCGGCGCGGCCGCGGCAGCCGCCCGCTACGCCGGCCGCGGCGCCGCCTTCGTCGACATGGAATCTTTCGAGCGGCATGTGCGCGGCTCGCAGGTGTTGATCCTCCATGCGGGGGCCGGCTCGGTGATCCACGCCATCCGCGCCGGCAAGGTGCCCGTGGTGGTGCCGCGGCGCGCGGCGCTGGGCGAACACGTCGATGACCACCAGCTGGAATTCGCCGCCGAACTGGAGAAATCCGGCAAGGCGCTGGTCGCCCACGACGCCGAATCCATCCTCGCGGCCATGCCCCGCGCGCTGCAGTTGCAGGCGGACGCTTCCGCGCAAGCCGCGACGGCGCCACCTCTGATCGCGCTCGTGCGCGATGCGCTCAGGGCAGGGACGACGACGCGATGACCCTC
This sequence comes from Ramlibacter sp. PS4R-6, assembly GCF_037572775.1. Taxonomy (NCBI): domain Bacteria; kingdom Pseudomonadati; phylum Pseudomonadota; class Betaproteobacteria; order Burkholderiales; family Comamonadaceae; genus Ramlibacter; species Ramlibacter sp. PS4R-6. Next base: position 728,362 of record NZ_JBBHKA010000001.1, read on the forward strand.
GTCCTCGGGATCAACGCCTTCCACGGCGATTCGTCGGCCTGCCTCCTGCGCGACGGCGAGATGGTGGCGGCCGCCGAGGAAGAGCGGTTTCGCCGCATCAAGCACTGGGCCGGGTTCCCTGCGGAAGCGGTGCGCTACTGCCTGCATGAAGCGGGCGCCACGCTGTCGCAGCTGGACCACGTCGCGATCAACCAGGACCCGCGCGCCAACCTCGGGCGCAAGCTCGCGTACACACTCGCCCACCGGCCCAGTCCCGCGCTCATCTGGGAGCGCCTGAAGAACCGGCGGCGCCGCGCCGGCGTGCCCGAGCACCTCGCGGCCGCGTTCCCGGGCGAGTCGTTCAAGGGCCGGGTGCATTCCATCGAGCACCACCGGGCCCACATGGCTTCGGCCTTCCTCGTCTCGCCTTTCGAGGAGGCCGTGGTCGTGTCGGTCGACGGCTTCGGGGACTTCGCCAGCGCCGCGTGGGGCGTCGGGCGCGGCGCGCAGGTGGTTGTCGCGGGCCGCGTGCTGTTCCCGCATTCCCTGGGCATCTTCTACCAGGCGCTCACGCAGTTCATCGGCTTTCCGAACTATGGCGACGAGTACAAGGTGATGGGGCTCGCGCCGTATGGCGAGCCCGCCTACCTCGATGACATGCGCCGCATCGTGAAGCTGCTGCCCGGCGGCGAGTTCCGGCTCGACCTGGACTGTTTCGTGCACCACCGGCAACGCATCAGTTTCGAGATGGAGGGCGCGAGCCCCGCCTTCCCGAACCTCTTCTCGCCGCGCCTGGCCGAACTGCTCGGGCCGGCGCGCGCGCCGGGCGAGCCGCTGACCCAACGCCACAAGGACCTCGCACGTTCCACGCAGGCGATGTACGAGGAGGCGTTCTTCCACCTCCTCAACCGCCTGCATGAACGCTACCGGCTGGACTCGGTGGCCGTCGCCGGGGGGTGCGGGATGAACTCAGTGGCCAACGGCAAGATTACATTGCGCACGCCGTTCAAGCGCGTGTACGTCCAGTCCGCCGCCGGCGACGCCGGCGGCGCGATCGGTGCGGCCTACGCCGCGTGGCACCGCCTCGGGGGCGCGCGCGGTGCGCCGCACGCCCACGCCTACTGGGGCCCGGGCTACACGCGCGAGGAAATCGCGCGTGTCCTGCAGGAGTCCTCGGCGCAGATTCGCGAGTCGGGATGCACGGTCACCCACATGGCCGATGAGGCGCAGCTGCTCGGCGATACAGCTTCGGCCATCGCGCGCGGCGAGGTCGTGGGGTGGTTCCAGGGCCGCATGGAGTGGGGTCCGCGCGCGCTGGGCAACCGCTCCATCCTCGGCGACCCCCGGCGCGCCGACATGAAGGACATCCTGAACCTGAAGATCAAGCGGCGCGAGTCGTTCCGCCCCTTTGCCCCGTCGGTGCTGCGCGAAGCGGTGCCCGAATGGTTCGAGCTCGATGGCGACGTCCCCTTCATGATGCAGGTCTACCCGATCCGGGCGGACAAGCGCGAACGCATTCCCGCCGTCACGCACGTGGACGGCTCCGGCCGGCTGCAGACCGTCAGCGCCGACACGAACGCCCGCTACCACCGGCTGATCTCGACGTTTCGCGAACTCACGGGGGTGCCGATGGTGCTCAACACGTCTTTCAACGAGAACGAGCCCGTGGTCTGCACGCCCGCGCAGGCGCTGGACTGCTTCCTGCGCACGAAGATGGACGTGCTCGTGCTGGGCGACCACGTGGTGCGCAGGGCGGCATGAGCATGGAGTCGTTCGCCTCGAAACTCGCCTACCTCCTTACGTCCGCGCGGCGCAGCGTGACGGGGCGGGGATCGGCCTGTCCCAATTGCGGCGCGCCGGCCGCCTCGGTCGTCGACCGCAAGTACCTTGTTACGCGCCTTGCCCGCTGCTCGGGCTGCAGGCTCCTGTACCGCGCACCCACCACTGCGCGCGAAGACAGCGAGGCGTTCTACCAGTCCGACTATGCCGAAGGGTTCACCACCGACACCCCTGGGGACGAGACCCTGCGCTGCTACATGGAAGCGGGCTTTCCCGCCGAGAAGGACTATGGGCGCTACATCGAAGTCGTGGATGCGGCGCAGTCCACGCGAGGGCGCAGGCTGTTCGACTACGGATGTTCGTGGGGCTACGGCAGCTACCAGTTCCGCCGGCACGGCTTCGATGTCGAAGCCTTCGAGATATCGCGCCCCAGGGCCGCGTATGCACGCGAAAAGCTTGGGGTCGCCGTGCATGAAAGCCTCGCTTCGGTCCGCGCGGGATTCGACGTCTTCTTCTGCTCTCACGTGCTGGAGCACCTGCCGGCGGTCCAGGAGGCGATCGATTTCGCCTTCAAGATCCTTGTCCCAGACGGCGTGTTCGTTGCGGTGACACCCAATGGCGCGAGCGCCTTCCGCCAGCGCGAGCCTGCAGCATGGCATCGGGCCTGGGGGTTCGTTCACCCGAACTTTCTTGACCCGGACTTCTACGCGCTGACCTTCCGCGAGCGGCCTTACCTGATCACCTCTGATCCCTATACGCCGGAGGAGATCGCGGCATGGCGCGCAAGCGGGCAGCAGGTCATCGGCGACACCGGCCGCGGGTCCGAGTTGCTGGTGCTGGCACAGAATGCCTGAGTGCGCGACAGGTCAGGCGACTTCGGCCGTGATGACCATGCTCTTCCACAAGTAGGGCCAGCGGCCCGCGCCCTGGAAACCGACCGGGCGGAACCCCTCCTCCTGCAGCATTTGTTCCAATGTCCGGCGTGAAAAGAACTTGATGTGGCCCCCGTCCCAAAGGACGGTGAGATGTTTGTCCATCTTCCCGCACAGGGCGATGGCGAGGTTCTTCAGGTAACCGTGGTAGGGGGTGGAGACGATCAGCCGGCTTCCAGGCTGGTGATCTAGCAACCGCATGGCCAACCGCAACATGGCACGCGGGTCATAGAGGTGTTCGATGACTTCCGTCGATATCACCGTGGCGAACCGCTTGCCGGCGATCGCCGCCGGCAGGTCGTCACGGCCCAAGTCCATGACGTGGAAGCGCTCGGGGCTTCCCTGCTTGCGGGCCAATTCCACGCCCGACGCGGAAGCATCCACGCCATGAACATCGAAGCCAAGCGCAAGCAGGCGGTGCGCGATCGACCCGTTGCCGCAGCCCAGATCAAGGATCGGGCCCGGCCCGGCACCTTCGAGCGCCTTCAGCAGCGCCGGCAAGAGATAGGAATGAGCCTGGGCAGACTGCACATCCGAGTAGGCATACTCGCCATATACGTAGCGGACGTCCTGCGCGCTCATGACTGATCGTAGCAGCGGCCCGCCCCCAAAAATACCTGTGTTCCATCTTGCGAAGCTCACCGCCTGGCTGATTGCCCCCCTGACGTGGGTCATCGTGCTGTGGGTCGTCTGCTGCGCCTTCTTGTTCGCGCGCAGGGTTCGCGCGGCAGCGACGGCGGGATGCCTCGGCCTGGCCGTCCTGTGGATCGCATCGCTTCCCGTGGTGGCACACGCGCTCGCCGCACATCTCGAGGGACAGCACCCCGCCCTGACGGCGGCGCAAACCGCCACAGCCGACGCCATCGTCGTTCTTGGGGGTGCCGTGTCCGGTGCCCACCCACCGGTGCGACCCACGCTGCAACTGGGGTCCTCTTCGACGCGCGTTTGGCATGCGGCGCAGTTGTACCGGGCTGGCAAGGCACCCTGGGTGATCGTCGCAGGCGGGAACCAGCCCGGGCGCGAACTGGAGCAGATCGAGGCCGAAGCGATCGTGGAGGTCCTGGCCGCCCTCGGCGTCCCCCGCCATGCCATCCGGGCCGAAAAAGGCAGCCGCAACACATGGGAAAACGCCGCCAACAGTCTGGGCATGGTGCAATCCGTCCCGGCCAGGAGGGTTTTGCTGGTCACCTCGGCCATGCACATGCCCCGCGCCCTGGCGACTTTCCGGAAGGCATGGGCGGGCACCGGAATCGAAATCGTCCCGGCGGCCACCGACGTGGTGCGCGAGACTTCGGGCACGGCCCCGAAACTGTGGATTCCTGACGCTTCCGCGCTCGCATTTGTAACAAGAGCACTAAGAGAGTACGCTGGATCCCTTGTTATCTCTACGATGTGATGTCACACTTGACACATCATGTTACGAATATCGGTGATCACGGCGGTCTTTAATTCGGCGCAAACGCTGGAAGACTCGCTTTGCTCGGTCGCCGGCCAGACTTGGCCGGAGGTCGAGCACATCGTGATCGACGGTGGCTCCACCGACGGCAGCCTCGAAATCATTTCCCGCCACCAAGGCGCCATTGCCCACACGCGATCCGAGCGCGATGACGGCGTCTACGACGCCTTGAACAAGGGCATCGGCAGCGCCACCGGCGACGTGATCGGGTTCATGCACGCGGACGACACCTACGCGTCGCCCACGGCGCTGGAGCGCGTGGCCAAGGCTTTCGAAGACCCGTCCGTGGGCGCCGTCTATGGCGACTTGGTGTACGTCGACAAGGACGACCTGTCGCGGGTGGTGCGCTACTGGCGGGCTGGCCCTTTCCGGCGGCGCCGCCTGGCCCACGGCTGGATGCCCCCGCACCCGACGTTCTATGTCCGGCGGGAACATTACCAGCGCCTGGGCGGATTCGACACGCGCTATCGCATCGCCGCGGACTACGAAAACGTGCTCCGCATCCTCTGGAGCGGCGGGGTCAAGCCCGCGTACATCCCGGAGGTGCTGGTCCGTATGCGGACGGGCGGCATCAGTAACCGTTCCTTGCCGAACATCGTGCGTAAATCGTTAGAGGATTTCTCTGCCATGCGCCAAAATGGCATCGGCGCGCTGCAGGGCGTCCTCCTGAAGAACGTCACCAAGCTCCCGCAGCTCGTTCGCCGCGGCGCCCAGATGTCCGCCGCCACGCGCAGCGCCGCTTGAGCATCACCGATTGAGGCATGTCGTGAAAAGCGTTCGATTCCTTGCCGTCGTCGCCCTCGTGGCAAGCTGCGGCATGAGCATGGCGCAGTCCACGGGCGCCACGCGGTCGATGCCGATGGGTGCCGCCCCCGCGCAGCAGGCGCCGGACGTGCGCGGCGCGCCCGCGGCCTCGCCCCCCCACCACCTGGTGGGCATCGGCCGCGACTACCGCGTCGGCCCCAACGACCTCCTGGACGTCGAGGTCATGGACCTCGACAACCTCAAGCGCACCGTCCGCGTGAACGCCGCGGGCGCCATCTCGCTTCCGCTGATCGGCCCGGTGAACGTCGCCGGCCTCACCTCGCAGGAGCTCGAGGCGCGCATCGCCGACCGCTATCGCGAGAAATACCTGCAGAACCCGCAGGTGTCGGTCTTCATCAAGGAATTCACCACAGAGCGCATCACGGTCGAAGGCGCCGTGGTCCGGCCCGGCATCTTCCCGCTGACGGGCCAGATCACGCTGCTGCGTGCGCTGGCGCTCGCCGGCGGCTTCGGCCCCATCGCCAATTCGTCCGAGGTGATGCTGTTCCGCACGAACGAGAAGCGCGAAAGGGAAGTGGCCGTGTACGACGTCGACAAGATCCGCGCCGGCCGAAGCGACGACCCCGTCATCAAGGGCGACGACCTGATCGTGGTGCAACGCGACGGCGCCCGCGCCGTGCTCAGGGACTCGATCTTCCGCGACGTGCTGGACTCCATCAATCCGTTCTCCGTCTTCTCACGCTGATGTCCGACCCCCACCTGCCATCCACTCTGGAGCGCGCCTCGCGCGCCGCACACGCGGTCGCGCTGCACCAGCCCTACGAGCTGCAGGTCGGCCACGAGGGCCGCGCCGAAGCGCATGCCGAATCGCTCACGCTCTCCGACCTGCTGCGCATCGTCTACAAGCACAAGTGGACGCTTCTCCTCGTGTTGCTCGTGGCCGGCGGCGCATCGGTCGTCAAGACACTGCTCAGCACGCCGATCTATCGCTCCACCGTGACGATGCAGATCGAGCGCTCGGCGCCGCGCGTGGTGAACTTCAACACCGATGCCAACGAAGACCAGGGCTGGTACGACGAGACCATCGCCCTCAAGACGCAATACGAGTTGCTGCGCAGCCGCTCGCTCGCCGAGCGCGTGATCGAGGAGCTGCGCCTGTTCCAGCCCACGGCCCCCACGGGACGCGAGGCCGCGCCGCCCGCCAGCGAAAGCTCTTCCGCGGCGGCCAGCGAGCCGCGCTATATCGACCGCATCCTGGGCGGATACCGCCAGCTCACCACCCCCGCCATCCGCGACACGGCGGTGCTCGGGCACGAGGCGGCCGTCAACGGCTTCCTGCAGTCGCTGACGGTGGAACCGGTACGCAATTCACGCCTCATTCGCGTCCACATCGACAACCACAACCCCGAGCTGGCAGCGCGCATCGCCAACACCACCGTGCAGTCGTTCATCGCGATGGGACTGGAGCGCCGCATGGAGGCGTCGTCGTACGCCCAGTCCTTCCTCGAGGACCAGATCCGCCAGATCAAGGCAAAGCTCGAAGACTCGGAACGCAAGCTCAACAGCTTCGCTCAGAACAAGCAAATCCTGTCCCTCGACGAAAAGACGAACGTCATCAACCAGACGTACCTCGATTTCTCCACCGCGCTCGGCCGGGCTGAACAGGACCGCATCAAGCACGAGGCGGCGCTGGCCGAAATCCGGCGCAGTCCGGACAGCGCCCAGCAGGTGATGGAGAGCAAGACCATCCAGGCCTACAAGGAAGCCAAGGCGAAGCTGGAGATCGAATACCAGCAGAACCTGGGCATCTACAAGCCCGACTTCCCGAAGATGGTGCAACTGAAGGGCCAGATCGAAAAAGCCGATGCGCAGATCAAGGCGGAAATCGCCGCTATCGGCCAAGCCGTGCAGTCGCAGTTCGAAACTGCGCAAAAGCAGGAGGCGCTGCTGCGCCAGAAGCTCGGCGCCACCCACCGCCAGGTCCTCGTCACGCAAGACAACAGCATCGACCTGAACCTGCTCAAGCGCGAAGTCGACACCAACCGCCAGCTGTATGACGGCCTGCTGCAGCGCCTCAAGCAAGTGGGCGTCTCGGGCGGCCTCACCACGAACAACGTCTCCATCGTGGACAAGGCCGAGGCCCCCCTGCTCCCGTTCAAACCCGACCTCGGCCGCAACCTGATGTTTGGTCTGGGCATCGGCCTCGTCCTTGGCCTTTGCATGGTGTTCCTGCTCGAATACCTCGACGACTCCTTCAAGTTCCCGGACGAAATCGAGCGCACGCTGGGCGTGCCGTTGATGGGCATCGTTCCGCTGGTGAATCGCCGGCGCGAGGAGGGGCCTTCGGTTGCCATCGAAGTGCACACGCAGCCGCGTTCGCCAATCGCAGAAGCCTACCGCTCCCTGCGGACGGCCCTGCAGTTCTCCACCTCGGAGGGCGCGCCGCGGCGCCTGGTCGTGACCAGCACCACGCGCGACGAAGGCAAGAGCACCACGGCGCTGTCCCTGGCGATCAACTTCGCGCAAATGGGCGCCCGCGTGCTGCTGATCGACGCCGACATGCGCAACCCGTCGGTGCACAAGCAGCTGGGTACGCACAACGACGCGGGCCTGTCCAACCTGCTCTCCGGCGACTACGGGGCTGAGGCGCTGATCCTCCCGACGCAGGTGCCCAACCTGAGCGTGATGACGGCCGGCCCCCTGCCGCCGAACCCCGTGGACCTGCTCATGGGACCCAAGCTCGCGGGCCTGCTCGATCATTCCACGGCGAACGGCTTCCAGTACGTGATCGTGGATGCGCCTCCGCTGCTGGGCATCGCGGACTCCATCGTGCTGGGTAGCCAGATCCAGAACATCCTGTTCGTCGTGCAGGCCAGCCGCACCCGCAAGGGACACATCAAGGACGCACTGCGCCGGCTGCGCCTGGCCGGCCTGGTGCCGCGCGGCATCGTGCTGACGCAGGTTCACCGCCACGCCACGCACGCGGACTACGAGTCGTACTACGGCTACGGCGCCGTCGAGAAGAAGGCGGGCATCGCGGGCGGCCAACCCGCCGCCTGACCCCGCCGGTGGCCGCGATGGCGTCCCCGCGCGAAGAGTCCTCGCTCCACGCCGCGCTGCTGGAGTTCCACCGGCATCCGGGACGCCACTCGCCTGCCTTGCGCGAGCCGCCGGCCCTCTTCGCCGCGATCCCGGCAGTCCTGCAGGTCGCCGCGGGGCGCGCGGGCGGCGAACACAACGTGCAACTTCGCGAGGCCGCTTGTGCCTTCGTGCGGGCTGCACTCGTGTTTCCCGGGGCCAGCCACTACGCCATCCTCGGGCTGCAGTCCGGCTGCACCACCGACCAGGTGAAGGAGCACTACCGGCTGCTGATGCGCCTGATGCACCCCGACTTCGCCGCGGCGGGAAGCTGGCCGGCGGACGCGGCGGCTCGACTGAATTTGGCCTACGAGGTCCTCACGATGCCGGCCCACCGCATAAGGTACGACCGCGAGCTCGCGGCGAAGCCTGTGCCTGTTAGGGTGCCCGCACCAGAACGTGCACTGCCGCGTGCGCCGATCTCCCGGCGGCGAATGCCCATGGAGGCGCGAAAGCTGTTGATGCTCCTGGCGGGGGGATTCGGCGCGGTCGGGTCGTTGGGCGTCGCCGCGCTGTGGCTGTCCGGCAGCGAGCGCGACGGGCTTATCCAGCGACCCATCGTGTCGCTGTTGTCCGCGCCGCGCGCTCGCGATGCCGCGCCGCAGCCGGCACCCACCCCGCAACCTGCAACCACCTTGCGGGAACGTCCGGCCGTGGCTGCCACTGTCGTCGCTGCAACGCTCGAAGGCAGTGAACCGGCGCGCGGCTTGACTCAGCCCTCTTCAGCCCCGGTGATCGAACCTGCCGTGGTGGCGACTCTGGTTGCGGCCCCCGCGCCGGCCACTCCGCCTCCGCCGTCCCCGGCTGCACCCGCACCGGCGCCCGTTGCGGTGCTTGCTCCCGCCGCGCCCGTGCCAGTTGCACCCGCGCCGGCCGCGAAGACCCCCGGAATCACGCTCGCGGAAGCGCAGCCGCTGCTCGCCGCCGTGTTACAGCAGCTGGAAACCGGACGCGGCGATAGGCTGGTCGCATTGGCCGAGCGCGAAGCTCGGGTCGCTCCTGGCGCGCAAGCGCTCTCGCGCCAGGTGGACGGCCTCAGCCAAGGGCGCACTCTACGGGTTTCGCAGGCGCATTTCCGCGTCGAACCGGCGGAAGATCGACTCGTCGTCATCGGGAACCTGCAGGTGACGTCCACCGACGAGGCGGAGGGCAGCCGGCCCAAACCGCTCGTGCTGCGCGTGGAGTTCGCGGCCCGCCGCGGTGGCGCGGCCATCGCCGGCCTGAGCAGCATGACGCGGCCCGAGCAATGATGCGGGCTCTTGCGGTCGGCGCCGCGTTTGCCGCACTCGTGATCGCGGGCGCTGGCCTGCGCACGCACCTTGCGCTTTCCTGCGCCCGGGGAGAAGTCGCCTTCGGTCCGTGCCCGGCCGCGGCGGTGTCCGGCAGCGCCGAGGAACTCGCCGAAATTCGGTCGAGGATCGCCGCCGGCCCGGGCGACAGTTGGGCGTATGCGGCGTTGGCGCGCCCCGGTGTCCAGGGTGGCGAGGCCTTGCTGCCGGCAGCCACGCGGCTCGCACCGAATGCGCCGAACGTCGTCATGGCCCGCGCCAACGCAGCGCTCGCGCGCGCGGACTGGGCCGGCGCCGTGCCGCCGCTGGTCCAACTGGCGACCCACTACAGCGCACAGACGGGCGACCCCGCGGCGCTGCTCGCGCGCATCGCCGCCTCCGGCCACGCCAGCCTGCTGCGGCCATTCGTCGGCCGTCACAGCGAGTGGTTTCCCGTGCTCGTGGACGAGGCCGTGCGTCTGCAATTGCCCCTGGAAGGCCTGGTGCCGCTCGTCGCCCATGCGAATGCCACCGGGGCCATGCCGACGCAGCGGTTACGCGCTTTCGTGCGCACCCTCAAGCGCCGCGGGCGCTGGGGTGACGCTTTCGGGCTGTGGCTCGCGCAACACGATGGCCGAGTGCCGGTGCTCTACAACGCGAACTTCGATCTGGCGTTCGAGCCCGACGGTTTCGATTGGGAAGGCCCCGCGGATGCGCCCCCCAAGACGGGCGCAGTCGCCCGGACGCGCCCCTTCCCGGGGCGGCGGCAGGTGCTCGAAGTCGACTTCACGGGGCAGGCCTACGTAACGCCGGTGGTGCGCCAGTACCTCATGCTCGCGCCTGGGAGGTACCGTTTGACGGGCCAGTTCATGGCGACGCGGCTGCGTTCCGAAGCCGGCTTGGCGTGGACGGTTCGCTGCGTCACGGGCACTCAGGTCGCCGACGCGCCGGCGTTCCGCTCCACCGCGTTCACGGAAACCGGCGGCTCATGGGTTACCTTCGAGTTCTCGTTCGACATCCCGCCGTCCTGCGGCCCCGTCGCGAGCCTGCAACTGGATCCCGTCGCCCCCTTCGAGGCGACGGCGGGGATACGGGGGACCGCGTATTTCGACGCCTTCTCGCTGAAAAAATCGCCTTCCTGACACCCAGCGATACACACATTGTTACCTTTTTCGTTTATAGTGAACGACGATCTTCCTGCCGGAGTGAAGTCATGATGCACCGCCTCCTCGTCCTTGGCCTCGCCTTCGCCGCCACGGGTTCGCTCGCACAAAGCCCTGCAGCGCTCGGGAAGGTCGCGGAGGTCGAAGGCGTCGTCACCGTCAGTGATGGCGCCACCCTCACCACGGCAAAGCCGGGCACGGTCATCCAATCGGGAGACCGTTTCCTGACGGCCTCATCGGGTGCCGCTCGCCTTACGTTCGAAAACGGGTGCGTGGTTTCGCTGAAGCCGAATGAGACGCTGACCGTGAGTTCGAACATGACCTGCCAGGAGCTGCTTGCGGCCGTGCAACCCGTCGCAGCGGTCGCAGGGGTGACGAGCAACACCTTGCTTCTCGTGGGTGCCGCAGGCACTGCCGCTGCCGTCGCCGGGCGCCAGGGCAATTCGTCGGGGATTGCTGCAGCGCCGATCAGCAGCCAATGAAATCGAGCCGGCCGCGGCCGGAATCGACGGGGCCCCTGGGCCCCGTTCCTCTTTGTGCGGCGGCACTGATCATGCTCGCCGCGCCATTGATGCGAGGAGGGAACCGGCACGCCGCATTGATCGTGCTCGAAGCCCTGGGCCTGGTGGCGCTGGTATCGTTGTTCGCGCAGCCCACGGCGAGGGCGCGGCTTTCCTGGCCGGGCCGGATGGCTTCCGCCGCTCAATGGCTTCTCGTGGTCAGTCCGGCCGTCTTGGCGATCGTCTACCTCGTGCCCATCCCGTTAGCCGCGTGGTCGGCATTGCCCGGGCGCGAATTCTACGTGCGCGCGATGGGCGAGGCCGGTGTGACTGCCCCCCCTTGGCTCGCAATCTCGCTGGTCCCGCAAGTAACGGCCGCGTCGCTGCTGGCCGGCATTCCGATGGTCGCGGCCTTCCTGGTGGGGCGGGCGTGCAAGCTCGAGCAATTGAAGGTATTGGCGCGGATTGTCGTGTGCGTCGCCTGGTTCCAGGTGGTGCTCGGCCTGCTACAGGTCGCCAGCGGCCAGGACTCGCCGCTCTACTTCGGCGCCGGAAGCCAGCGTCCCGTCGGCACGTTCGCCAACAGCAACCACTATGCCAACTACCTGGCAGCCGCGCTGATCCTCTACATCTGGCAGGCCTTCGAACCGCGCTCGATCACCCGGCATGAAAACGCGATCGCATGGTTCGCAGGTGGGATGCTACTCGTGCTCGGGATCGTGATTTCGCGCTCTCGGGGCGCCGCCGCCACGGGGCTGAGCGCAGCAGTCGTCGCATTTGCATGGGCGGCTGCCGCCCGCAGCGAAGACCCCGGCCGCAAGCGCAGGATGATGCTCCTGCTGCCCGCAGCGGCAGCGACGATCACCGCCCTGGTGGGGCTCGACTTTTTGCTATCCCGCCTAAGCTCCGCGGACCTTGCAGGCTCCGCATCCTTTCGCGCATCGCTGACGCGCACAACGCTGGCTGGCGCGGCCGAACTGTGGCCGCTGGGGGCCGGGTGGGGCGCATACCCGTCCGCCTATCCGCGCTTCCAGTCTGCCGACATCCCCGGGTTCGCCAACCATGCGCACCAAGACTATGCGGAAATGCTGTTTGACGGCGGCGTGTTCGCGCTCATTCTCGTGGCCGCTTTCGTTTTCTTGGCGGCGCCGCGCGCCGCCTCGCTGGTGCGGACCTCTGCCGGCGAGCAACGCGAGACGCGCGCCTCCGCACTGTGCGGCCTAGGCCTGCTCGGCTTCCTGCTGCACTCGCTGGTCGAGTTCAACATGCACATTCCGGCCAACGCAATCCTCGCGTCGCTGCTGGCGGGCGTGTACCTGCGCCCCCTGGATGAAGAGGTGAGCCGCCCATGAAACTGCTCGTCTTCGCCGGCAGCACGCGCACCGGCTCCTACAACCGCAAGCTCGCGCACGTCGTCGCGCGCATGGCGGCGGCAGCGGGCGCCGAAGTCACGCACATCGAGCTCGCCGACTTCGACATCCCCATGTACAACGCCGACCTCGAGGCGCGCGGCACGCCGGCCGACGTGATGCGGCTGAAGCAACTCATGTACGAGCACCCGGCGTGGATCATCTGCACGCCCGAGTACAACGCCAGCTACCCGGCGCTGGTGAAGAACACGCTCGACTGGGTGTCCAGCCCCGTCAAGGGCGACCCGGTGTGGGGCGACGACTTCCGCTCCTCGCGCGGCAAGGTGGTGGGCGTGCTCAGCGCCTCGCCCGGCGCGCTGGGCGGGCTGCGCTCGCAAAGCCACCTCATCCCGCTGCTGATGAACCTCAAGTGCTGGGTCTGCCCCACGGTATTCGCGCTGTCCCGCGCGGGTGACGCGTTCGATGCGCAAGGCGAGCTCGTCGCCGACGCCTCGAAGAAGCGCGTGCAGGCCGTGATCGACGAGGTGCTGGACGCGGCGCGGCGCCTCGCGCCCTAGGTGGCGCCGGCCAGGCGCTCCAGCGCGATCAGCGACTCGATCCCGATGCGCCCGTAGCCGAGCGTCACCGCGCCGGCTTCCACCAGCCCCTTCAACTCCTTCGACAGCGTCTGGCGCGTGATGCCCAGCATCATCGCCAGCGCTTCCTGCGACACCGGCACGTCGCGGCGCGAGTGCAGCGACTGCGTGGCGTCGCCGCGCGCCAGCAGCAGCAGGCGCCGCGCGATGCGCGCGCGCGTCGAGCGCAGCGTCGCGTCTTCCACCATGCCGTACAGCGAGCGCGTGCGCGCCGCGAGCAGGCGGCACACCGCCTGCGCGAACGGCGCACGCTGCATCAGCGCATCGAAGGCTTCGTTCGGCATGGCCAGCACGCTCGCCGCGCCGAGCGCCGTCGCGTCGTGCGTGCGCGGCAGGCGATCGATCAGCGAGATCTCGCCGAACCAGTTGCCCGCCTCCAGCACGACGAGGATCGCCTCCTTGCCGTCCTCGCGCAGGCTCGACACCTTCAGGTGCCCTTCGACCAGCCCGTAGAACGCGCCGCGCCCGGCGCCGACGGCGTCGCCCTGGCGAAACAGCATCTCGCCGGCGCGCAGCCGCACGGGCTCCGACGCCGCCAGCATCGCGCGGCGCTCGCGCAGCGGCAGCGAGGCGAACCAGGGGTTGGCCGACAGGCGCGGCAGCAGCTCGTCCGTGCTCTTCATCGCGGGCCATTGTCAAATTCTTGACAGTGGCCGGTCAAGCGCGCGCCACAATGACGCATCACGCAGGAGACACGCATGGAGATCGCATCGCTGCAGAAAGTCGTGAGCGCGCAGGAGTGGGAATTGCGCGTGCAGCTGGCCGCCTGTTACCGCCTGGTCGCGATGTACGGCTGGAGCGACCTGGTGTTCACGCACATCAGCGCGCGCATCCCCGGCCCCGAGCACCACTTCCTGATCAATCCCTACGGCCTGATGTTCGACGAGATCACGGCCTCGTCGCTGGTGAAGGTCGACCACCGGTGCAACAAGGTGATCGACTCGCCGTTTCCGGTGAACCCCGCCGGCTTCACCATCCACAGCTGCATCCACGAGGTGCGCGAGGACGCCGCGTGCGTGCTGCACACGCACACCCGCGCCGGCGTGGCCGTCAGCGCGCAGAAGCACGGCCTCCTGCCCATCTCGCAGCAGAGCACCTTCGTGCTGCCGTACCTCGCGTACCACAACTACGAAGGCGTGGCGCTGCGCGACGACGAGCGCCCGCGCCTGCAGCAGAACCTGGGCACCAAGCGCTTCCTCATGCTGCGCAACCACGGCCTGCTGGTCGTGGGGCGCGACATCGCGGAGGCGTTCCTCAACATGTACACCTTCGAGAACGCCTGCCGCATCCAGATCGACGCGCTCGCCGGCGGCAGCCAGCTGATCCCGATCGATCCGCGCATCATGGAGAACATGGAGCAGGTGATGAAGGTGGTGTCCAGCGGCGCCGGCCCGATGATCGCGTGGCCCGCCCTGCTGCGGCGCCTGGAGCGCACCGACCCCAGCTACAGGACCTGAGCGGCGGCGTGCTCGGGGCGCTGCGGCTGCGGCCGCGCCTGGTGCTCCAGCACGATCACTTCCTTGCGCAGCAGCTCGGCCTCGCCGAAGTAGGTGGCGAAAGCCACGTCGGTGGCGTCCATGCCCGAACCGATGCGCACCAGCCGTTGCGGCGGCGCCATCCCCGTCGGGTCGAACATCACCCAGCGGTCGCCCAGCCAGGCCTCGAAGACGGCGTGGAAGTCCTGCGGCGGGTCGTCGAACCACACGTAGCCCGCGACGAAGCGCGCCGGGATGTTCAGCGCGCGGCAGAACGCGATGGCCAGGTGCGCGAAATCGCGGCACACGCCTTCGCGGCTTTCCAGCACGTCCAGCGCGCTGGTGGTGATGGTGCTGCTGCCGGGGCGGTAGCGGATGTTGCGGTGGATCCAGCGCACGATGGCCTGCACGCGCGCGAGCCCCGGCCGGTCGTCGCAGAACAGGCGCTGCGCGACCTCGCCGATCGCGTCGGCCTCGCAGTAGCGCGAAGGCAGCAGGAAGCGGAAGACCTCATCGGGCAGGTCGGCCAGCGGCGCTTCCTCGGGCATCTCAGCCACCGGCTCCGTATCGAGCCGCACGTCGGCGCTGTAGGTCACCACGAAACGGCCGGGCGGCACGTCCACGCGCACGTAGCGGTTCGCGCTGGCGTGGTCCTCGAACTCGCGCCACCGCGCCTCGGGCGTGATGCGGAATTCCTCCGCCAGCACCGTCTGCGCACCGCATCGCGCCGCATGCAGGTGCAGGCAGAAGTGCGCCGGCGTCTTCGCCTCGTACTCCAGCAGGGCCTGGATGGTGGATGTGGCCATGCGGCCATCGTAGGCCGGCGCGCCGGCGTGGCCCATCGGCGCACAGCACGAGGGCCTGTAGGAGGCGCCGCCTACTACTTGCCGAACAGGCCCTTGAGCTTGTCGCCCAGGTTGGCGCCGGCGGCCGTGCCGGGGCCCGGCGCGATCAAGGTGCCGATCGCCGCGCCCGCCAGTGCGGCGCGGCTCAGGGTGACCGAGGGCGAATCCAGCGTGCCACCCACCACCAGCGGCACGCCCAGCGCCTGGCCCGCCACCTTCTCGGCCAGGTTCACGTTGACGTTGCCGCCCAGGTTCTTCTCGGCCGACATGGTGACGTGACCGGTGGCCGACAGCGCGCCCGACGACGCGACGAGGTTGTTCAACTCCGCCGCGCGCCCGCGCGTGACGAGCTGGCCGGCCAGCGTGTCCAGCCGCGTCTCGCCGCCGCGGTTCATGCCCACCGTCTTCACCGCCTGCTGCAGGTCGATGCCGTGCACCACCGCGTTGCGGATGGTGAACTTGGTCTGCGACTGCAGCACGTCGGGCAGCGCGCCCAGGTCCTTCAGGTTGGCCTGCACGTTGGTGTGCGCCTCCAGCCGGCCCGTCAGCGTCTTGGACGGCGCGGTGAAAGTGGAGACCTCCACGTTCGCGGTGTCGAACTCGCCTTGCAGCTGCGGCTCGCTGCGCGCGTTCTTGCTGGTCTCGAAGCGGCCGGTGATGGTGCCGCCGCCGACCTGGCCCTTGAGCGCCCACTTGTTGCCCGTGCGCTGCAGCTTGGCCTGCACGCCCTCCCAGCGGCCTTGCGAGACCTCGATGTCCACCTGCGCCGGCAGGCCGTCGTCGTCGATGCGCGCCGTGGCGTCGATCACGCTGCGCTGGTTCTTCGTGTCCACCCAGGTCACCTTGTCCAGCACGATGCGCTGCGGCAGTTGCACCGTCGCCTCGCCCGCGGGCTTCTTCTCCTTCGCCTTGTCCGGATGCGCCTTCTTGTAGGCCGCGGCCACGGCCGCGATCGCATCCTGCGAGATCACCGCGTTGCGCACGTACAGCGTGGAGATCTCCAGCTTCTTCTGCAGCAGCCCCGACCACACCGGCCGCGCCTCGATGCGCTCGAACGACAGCGGCGGGTTGCTCTTGACCACGGCGCGCTCCACCGCCACCGCGGGCAGCGGCCACACGTCCACCGTGAGGCCACCGAGCTCCACGGGCACGCCGGCGGCGGCGGAAACCTCCTTGGCCACGCGCAGGCGGAAGTCGTCGCTGCCCACCCAGGACTTCAGCGCGAGCGCCACGCCGGCCAACGCCAGCACGATGACGGCGGCAATGCCGAGCAGCCACTTGAGCACACGGTTCATGCCTGCATTGTGGCGAAATCCCGCGCCCTGCACGAAAGTGCGCGCGTGGCTAGCATGGCTGTTTCGCCCCCGACCCCAGGAACTCTTCCATGAAGCTCTACTACTCGCCCGGCGCCTGCTCGCTGTCGCCGCACATCGTGCTGCACGAAGCCGGCCTCGCGCACCAGGCCATCAAGGCGCCGACCAAGACGCACCAGCTCGAAGACGGGACGGACTACTACACGATCAACCCGCTGGGCTACGTGCCGCTGCTGGAACTGGACGACGGCGCGCGCCTGCGCGAAGGGCCGGCGATCGTGCAGTACCTGGCCGACCTGGTGCCGACGAAGAACCTCGCGCCGGCCAACGGCACGCTGCAGCGCTACCGCCTGCAGGAGTGGCTCACGTTCATCGGCACCGAGATCCACCAGAAATACTCGCCGCTGTTCAACCCCAACCTGCCCGAGGAAGCCAAGCAGGTTTTCCGCGACAAGCTGGCATCACGCTACAAGTGGGTCGACGGCGAGCTTCAGGGCAAGCAGTACCTGATGGGCGACAACTTCACCGTGGCCGACGCCTACTTCTTCACCGTCACGCGCTGGGCGGACCCGCTGAAGATCGACCTGTCGCCCTTCCCCAACGTGAAGGCGCACCACGAGCGCGTAAAGCAGCGCCCCGCGGTGCAGGAAGCGTTGAAGACGGAAGGTTTGCTGAAGTAGCGCGCGCCCTCAGGGCTGCGGCTTCTTCTTCGGCTTGGACTTGGCCTTGGGCTGCGGCTCGGGCGGGCCGCCCAGGGCGCGCGTGTCCGGGCCCTGGTCGTCCTGCATCTGCGCCAGCGTCGCGCGCATCACGTTCTGCCCGATCGATGCGACCTCGGCACGCGTGTCGCGCACGCCGAAGGCCTGCTGGTGGGCGCGCGGCATCGCATCCTCGAACACGATGGCGCCCGCGCTGCTGCGCTCCTCGGCCGGCGACGCACCGATGTCGGTGACGACGGGGCTCTTGGTCTGGGCCGACGCGGCGCCCGCCGCGAACAGGGCGGCAGCTAGTGCGGCGCGAAGCCATGTATCGGGTTTCATGCCCCCATGGTGCGCCAACGCCCGCGCTTGGAAAGGGGGCGCAGCGCCAACGCTGCGGTAGGAAGCTTCCCACAGGGGGCGGCGGTCTTTACACATCAGCCACTCTCGCTGCATCCACCGGTTACAGATCAGGCGCAAAGTCACGCCATCGACCCTGAAAGGACAGCCATGAAACCCACCTTCACCCGCATCGCCGCCGCCGCCGTGCTTGCCGCCTGCGCCTTGGGCGCGCAAGCCCAGACGCCGCCGCCCGCCGCGCCCGGCGGCCAGCCGCCGGCCATGCACCAGCACGACGGGGCGCGCATGCAGCAACGCATGCAGGAGCGCCACGCGCGCCGCATGGAAGGCCTCAAGCGCATCCTGCAGATCACGCCCCAACAGGAAGGCGCGTGGGCCGCGTGGACCAGCGCGATGAAGCCCGCGGCGCGCACGCCGCACAACCGCGAAGAGTTCGCGCGCATGACCACGCCGCAGCGCATCGACGCGCTGAAGCAGCGCCGTGCCGAGCGCAACGCGGCGCAGGACCGCCGCGGCGACGCGACCAAGACCTTCTACGGCCAGCTCTCCGCCCCGCAGCAGAAGGCCTTCGACGAAGTGGCGCTGAAGGTGATGGCGCGCGGCGGCAAGCGTGGCGGCATGCACGGCGGCCACCACGGCCGCTGGAACAGCTGATCCGTAACGTGGGATCCCGGCGCAAGCCGGGATCTACCGCCTCAGAAGCTGTGCGCGTAGCGCAGCAGCACGAAGTTCTCGCCCGGGTTCGGGCGCTTGATCCCCGCGTTGGAGATGTGCACGAAGCGCACACCCACCTCATGCTCGCGCTGCGCGCCGAAGCCCACGCCCACACCCAGCATGTCGTAGAAGTTGAAGCGCGTGGAAAAGGTCTTGCGCCGGCTCACATACACGTCGTCGGTGTACGACAGGCCGATGCCCATCTCGGCAAAGAAGGGTGAGGCCGCACCGGGGCGCGCGCGCAGCACCGGCAGCAGGCCCAGCTGCACGAAGGTCTTGTTGCCGCCCGCCGTCTGCGGCGCACGCCAGAGGCTCGCGAAGCCTTCCACTTGCGCGCCCAGCTCCACACCCCCCATCGCATAGCGCCAGTCCAGCGGCCACGCCACGCCTGCGGTGAGGCTGCTGGTGCCGTGCGCCGTGAAGCCGCCCGGTGCAATGAAGAACGAGCGGTCCGCGGCGGCGGCGCTCGCTGTGGTGCAGACGGTCGCGGCCGCGAGCAGGAGGCTTCGGATGTGCATCGGCGGTTTTTACACGAAGTGGGCCCTGCGTCCTACATGGGGAACACCTGCCCGGCAGTACACCTATCCGGATACCCGCTGAAGACGTGCCCACCATGAGCGAGACACAGGCTTCCGCCCCGGCCTTGACCGTGATGACGGTCAACATCCACAAGGGCTTCACGACATTCAACCGCAAGTTCATCCTGCCCGAGCTGCGCGACGCCGTCCGCAAGGTCGGCGCCGACATCGTCTTCCTCCAGGAAGTCATGGGGACGAACGGCGAGCACAAGGCCGGCAGCTGGGACTCGCCCCACTACGAGTTCCTCGCCGACGAGATCTGGCCGCAGTACGCCTACGGCCGCAACATGGTCTATCCGCGCGGCCACCACGGCAACGCGGTGATGTCCAAGTTCCCGATCGTGCAGTACCAGAACCACGACGTGTCGGTGGCCGGCCCCGAAAAGCGTGGCCTCCTGCACTGCGTGATCCGCATGCCGGGCCACACCACCGACATCCACGCCATCTGCGCGCACCTGGGCCTGGCCGAATCGCACCGGCAGCAGCAGCTGTCCCTGCTGTGCGACATCGTGCGCAGCGAAGTGCCCGATGGAGCGCCGCTGATCGTCGCGGGCGACTTCAACGACTGGCGCCGCAAGGCCCACGACATCCTCGAGCGCGAGGTGGGCCTGCACGAAGTGTTCGTCAGCGCGTACGGCGAGGCCGCCAAGACCTTCCCCGCGCGCTTCCCCATCCTGTCGCTGGACCGCATCTACGTGCGCGACGCCTCGGTGCACCTGCCCGTGGTGCTGCCGCGCCGGCCGTGGTCGCACCTGTCGGACCACGCGCCGCTGGCCGCGGAGATCCACCTCTGAGGCACCATGAAGTCGCGATGGATTCCCGGCAACGACATCCGCCTGCTTGAAAACGGGGAGGCGTTCTTCCCGCGCGCGTTCGCGTGCATCGCCAATGCGAAGCGCGAGGTGATTCTGGAGACCTTCATCCTGTTCGAGGACAAGGTCGGCCTGCAGCTGCACGAGGCGCTGATCGCCGCCGCCCGCCGGGGCGTGCAGGTGGACGTGACCATCGACGGCTTCGGTTCGCCCGACCTGTCCAACCACTTCATCGCCACGCTCAAGGAAGCCGGCGTGCGCATGCATGTGTTCGACCCGGGCAAGCGCGTCTTCGGCCAGCGCCTGAACCTGCTGCGCCGCATGCACCGCAAGATCGTGGTGGTCGACGGCGAGGTGGCCTTCGTCGGCGGTATCAACTACTCGGCCGACCACCTGGCCGACTTCGGGCCCGAGGCCAAGCAGGACTACTCGGTGGAGATCCACGGCCCGCTGGTGGCCGAGATCCACCGCTTCACGCACGCCGCGCTGGCGCAAGGGCAGCGCTACCAGAAGCAGCGCGACTGGTGGCGCTGGCGCCGGCAGCTGCGCACACAGCCGCACGAGCTGGCGCACGAAGGCGACGCCGACGCGATGTTCGTCGTGCGCGACAACGGCGACCACACCAGCGACATCGAGCGCCACTATCGCATCGCCATCCGCTCCGCGAAGAAGCGCATCGTCATCGCCAACGCCTACTTCTTCCCAGGCTACCGCCTGATCCGCGAGCTGCGCCGCGCGGCACGCCGCGGCGTCGACGTGCACCTGATCCTGCAGGGCGAGCCCGACATGCCGATCGTCAAGACGGCGGCGACCATGCTGTACCACTTGCTGCTGGGCGCGGGCGTGCAGGTCCACGAATACTGCGAGCGGCCCTTCCACGGCAAGGTGGCGCTGATGGACGACGAGTGGGCCACGGTGGGCTCGAGCAACCTCGACCCGCTGAGCCTGGCGCTCAACCTCGAGGCCAACGTCATCATCCGCGACCGCGCGTTCAACGCGCACCTGTACAGCCGGCTCGAGCACCTGATGCGGCACAGCTGCAAGCGCATCACCAGCGACGAGGCCGGCGAGCTGCGCGGCTGGGACCTGGTGCGCAGCTTCTTCGCCTTCCACTTCACGCGCCGCTACCCGGGCTGGGCCTCGTGGCTGCCGCGGCACGTGCCGCGCCTGCTGCCCGCGCGCCACGACCGCCTCGATCCGGTCTACGAGAACAAGAGGTAGGCGCAGTGGATGGCCGTACCTTGCCCCGCAGCGCCCTGGCGCGGCCCCGCGCGCGCGGCACCAGGCACCCTGCGGGCCATCCGCAGCACTGGCGCTCGCAGGAGTGGTGGACCTGGGTTAAGCGCGGCCTGTCGATCGCGTTCTTCGGCGCGGTGCTGTGGCTGCTGGTGCGCTACGCGCGCAACCTCGACTGGCAGGAAGTGTGGGACTCGGTCACGGAAATCCCCGTCTCCACGCTGGCACTCGCCATCGGCCTCGCGGCCCTGAGCCACCTCCTGTACAGCTGCTTCGACCTGATCGGCCGCAAGTACACGGGCCACACCTTGCCGGTGCCGACCGTGATGGCCGTGAACTTCGTGAGCTACGCCTTCAACCTGTGCATCGGCTCCATCGTCGGCGGCGTCGGCTTCCGCTACCGCCTGTACTCGCGCCTCGGCCTGAAGAACGGCGTCATCACGCGCATCGTGTCGATGAGCATGCTGACCAACTGGCTCGGCTACAAGCTGCTCGCGGGCGTGCTGTTCATCGTGCACCCCCTGGTGCTGCCGCCGTCCTGGCACATGGGCAACCACGGTATGCAGTGGGTCGGCGCGTTGCTGGTGGCGATCTCCGTGGCCTACCTCGCCGCGTGCGTGTACTACGGCGACCACAGCTGGGACTGGAGGGGTCACGAGATCTACCTGCCGCCCTGGCGCCTGGCGGTGCTGCAGTACGTGATCTCGTGCGTGAACTGGTGCCTGATGGCCGGCGTCATCTACGTACTGCTGGGCCAGCGCCTGCACTACGCCGACGTGCTCACCGTGCTGCTCATCGGTGCGATCGCGGGCGTCATCGCGCACGTGCCGGCGGGCCTGGGCGTGTTCGAATTCGTGTTTGTGGCACTTCTTTCGCACATCGTCAGCGAAGGCCGGCTCATCGGTGCGCTGCTCGGCTACCGTGCCATCTACTACATGTTGCCGCTGGCGATCGCGCTGGTCATGTACCTGGTGATGGAGTACCGCTCCAAGCATCACCGGCGTGCGCTGCGGCTCAGGGAGGGTGAGGTCTGATGGTGATGCAGGCGCGCCTGGCGAGCGAGACCGACCTTGCGGGGTTCCGCGAGGAGGCGCGCGCGCTGCTGGCCCACCAGGTGCCGCCCGACGGCGTCGAGTGGCAGACCGCCCACGCGCAGAACGCCGAGTTCTTCAGCGACCCGTCGTCGCCCGCGCGCAAGTCCACCGTCAACGCCGCATCGGCCATCGTTCCCGCGTCGTTCCTGCGCCTGTGCGAGGTGGTGGTGCTGCACCACGACCCCGAGCGCTTCGCGCTGCTGTACCGCCTGCTGTGGCGGCTGGTGCATGAGCCGTCGCTGCGCCACGACCCGGTCGATGCCGACATGCAGCACGCGCACCAGATGGCGCAGGCCGTGAGGCGCGACATCCACAAGATGAAGGCTTTCGTGAAGTTCCGAGAGATCGACTTCGGCGCCGCGCAGACGCTGCAGGTCGCCTTCTACGAACCCACGCACCACATCCTCGAAGCCGTCGCGCCCTGGTTCTCCAAGCGCATGCACGAGGAGCGCTGGGTGATCTTCACGCCCGAGCTCAGCGTGGAGAGCGACGGCCACAAGCTGCACTTCGCACCGGGGCTGCCGCGCGCGCAGGCCCCCACCTACGAAGAGCGCGACAGCGCGTGGCTCGCGGCCTACGGCCACATCTTTGGCGACCACGCCATCGCGGTCAACGACTCGCTCGCACCGCCGCCATGACGAGCGCAGTCGTCGAGATCACTTCGCTCGACGCACTGAAGGCCGCCACGATGCGTTGCCGCGAGTGCCCGATCGGGTTCATCGCCACGCAATCCGTGATCGGCGAAGGCAACCCCAGAGCGAAACTCATGCTGGTGGGCGAACAGCCCGGCGACCAGGAAGACAAGTTGGGCCACCCGTTCATCGGGCCGGCGGGCAAGTTGCTCGCGCGTGCGCTCGAAGCGGCGGGCGTGCCCGCGGAGAAAGTCTTCGTCTCCAATGCAGTGAAGCACTTCAAGTACGAGCTGCGTGGCAAGCGCCGCATCCACAAGACGCCGACGCAGCGCGAGGTTGCCGCCTGTCACCACTGGCTGGACGACGAGATCGCCATCGTCAAGCCGCAGGCCTTCGTCGCGCTCGGCTCGACCGCGGCGCTGTCGCTGATGGGCTACAAGGTGGGCGTGATGGCCGAACGCGGCAAGTGGCTGGAGCGCGAAGACGGCCGCAAGGTGCTGGTCACGCTGCACCCGTCGGCGCTGCTGCGCGGCGACCCGCAAGACAGGGACGCCGCTTTCGCGGCGTTCGTGCAGGACCTGTCGAAGGCGAAGAAGGCGCTGGCCTAGCCCGGCGTGCGCGTGCTGTCCACCGTGGGCACGCCGTGCCTGGCCTGCTTCACCACGTTCTTGGCCGCGCGCTTGGTCTTCTTGACCGTGCTGCGTTCGTCCTTGGCCACGCCGGAATCGCGGTCGCGCTTGATCACGTCGCTGTCACGATCGCGCTTCACGATGTCCTTGTCGTCGCGCACCGCCTTGTTGACGGCGATCGCGTCGCCGCTGGCGGTGACCGTGCCTTGAGGCATGTCGCGCAGCCCCGAAGGCGGACGCAATGCCACGCCCGCGTTGTCGCTGCCCTGGATGCCGATGCCGCCTTGCGCGGGGCCGGCCAACGCGCCGGTGCCGGACTGCGCGCCCGCCATCGCGGGGCGGCCCTGGAACGTTACGCCGGCGTCGTTGCGCTGCTGGCCGTGCGCCAGCGACATCGTGAGCATCGCGACCGCGAGCACGATGGTGACGGCGAGCCAGTGATGGGGCGTGTGCAGGATCTTCATGGTGCGCTCCTGGTCATCATGGGCAGTGTGGCCCGCGCGCAGCCGAACAACCACGTGCAATTCGCAACAGAATCTGTAGGACGTGGCCTGTCACGCGCTGCTAATATGCGCGGCCTTTCACGGCTCAGCTGCTGTTTTCCCAATGACCGTTGCCCTCGCAGGACGCGCCCCTGCCACGTTCGAGATCAAGAGCGCGAACCTCCCGCTGGTGTCGCTCCTCGTCAAGTCCACCGACCTCGCCGCCATGGCCGAGGAGCTCAAGGCGCGCTTCGGCGAGGTGCCGGAGTTCTTCGACAACGACCCGATGGTGCTCGATTTGTCGCCGCTCGGCGGCCAGGGCGAGGTCGACTTCGGCGAGTTGCTGCACTTGCTGCGCGGCTATCGCGTGCAGCCGGTGGCGGTGCGCGGGGGGAGTGCCGAGCAGATGGAGCAGGGGGTGTTGAAGGGGTTGGCGGTGGCCAACGAGCTGCGCGTGGTGGCGGCCGCGCAGAAGCCACTGGATCCCGGCCTGCGCCGGGATGACAAGCCTTTGGGGGCGTTGGTCGTCGACAAGCCGCTGCGCTCGGGACAGCAGGTGTATGCGCGCGGGCGCGACCTCGTCGTGATGCAAATGGTCAACCCCGGCGCCGAAGTGATCGCCGACGGCCACATCCACGTCTATGCGCCCCTGCGCGGCAAGGCCATGGCTGGCGCGAAAGGCAACACCGACGCGCGCATCTTTTCATTGGCGATGGAGGCGCAATTGATCTCCATCGCCGGCATCTACCGCACGAGCGAAGTGCCGTTACCCGCCGAGGTGCTCGGCCACCCGGCGCAGGTGCGCCTGGAGGGCGGCGCGGACGGCAAGCTCGTGATCGAAGCGATCAACCAAGGAACCTAATGGCAAGAATCATCGTCGTTACCTCCGGCAAGGGCGGGGTGGGCAAGACCACCACCAGCGCCAGCTTCGCGTCGGGCCTGGCGCTGGCCGGCCACAAGACGGCCGTCATCGACTTCGACGTCGGCCTGCGCAACCTGGACCTCATCATGGGTTGCGAGCGGCGCGTGGTGTACGACCTGGTCAACGTGATCCACGGCGAGGCCAACCTGCACCAGGCGCTGATCAAGGACAAGCAGTGCGACAACCTGTTCGTCCTCGCTGCTTCCCAGACGCGCGACAAGGAAGCCCTGACGAAGGACGGCGTCGAGAAGGTGCTGAAGGACCTGGCCGAGATGGGCTTCGCCTACATCGTGTGCGACTCGCCCGCGGGCATCGAGACCGGTGCGCTCATGGCCATGCACTTCGCCGACGAGGCGCTGGTGGTGACCAACCCCGAGGTGTCGTCGGTGCGCGACTCCGACCGCATCCTCGGCATGCTGGCCAGCAAGACCCAGCGCGCGATCGAAGGCAAGGAGCCGATCAAGGAGCACCTGCTGATCACGCGCTACAACCCGAGCCGCGTCGACCAGGGCCAGATGCTGTCGCTGGAGGACATCCAGGACATCCTGCGCATCAAGCTGCTGGGCGTCATCCCCGAAAGCGAGACGGTGCTGCAGGCCTCCAACCAGGGCCTGCCCGCCGTGCACCTGAAAGGCAGCGACGTGAGCGAGGCCTACAAGGACGTGGTGCAGCGCTTCCTGGGCAAGGACGTGCCGATGCGCTTCATCGATGCGGCCAAGGGCGGCTTCTTCGCGCGCCTGTTCGGGGCGAAGTGACGCGATGGGCTCGTTCCTTTCCTTCCTCCTGGGCGAAAAGAAGAAGACCGCCGGCGTCGCCAAGGAGCGGCTGCAGATCATCCTGGCGCACGAGCGCGCGGGCCGCAACGCCGGCCAGCCCGACTACCTGCCGGCCCTGCAGCGCGACCTGGTGGCCGTGATCGGCAAGTACATCAAGATCGACCCGCGTGACATCAAGTTGCACCTGGAGAAGCAGGACAACCTGGAAGTGCTCGAGGTGAAGATCGAATTGCCCGATGCCGCGCGTTAGGGCCAGTACCTAACACGACGGTTGTCTATACGAGGCCCCACGGCAGGGCTAAACTCGGGGGCATGTCCTCCCCCGTGACCGTGCGCGTGACGCACCGTTACAACGTGTCGGCCGACAAGGTGTTCGACGCGTGGCTGATGCCTGCCATTGCCGCGCGCTTCCTCTTCGCCACGCGCACGGGAAACATCATGCATTGCGAGATCGAGCCGGCCGTGGGTGGCCAGTTCGTGGTGACCGACCGCCGCCCGGTGGCCGACGGCGACGAGAGCTTCTTCGACGCGCAGCACCGCGGCACGTTCCTCGAGATCGACCGCCCCAAGCGCATCACCTTCGAGTTCGTGGTCGAGCCGTACACGGAAGAGCCAACGAAGGTCACGCTGGACTTCCTGCCCATGGGCATCAGCGTGACCGACCTGGTCCTCACGCACGACCTGGGCGAGGGCGAAGACGCCAAAGTCAACGCCAAGCGCACCGAGCAAGGGTGGGAAAAGATGCTCGACCACCTGGAAAAGGTGCTCACCACCAAGACCTGGGGTGGCTTTACACGCCCGGGGGGCGTGTGACCCACACGCAACGCATCCAGAGCCCTGCCTCTAAAAGTCGTCTGGATTACAGACGCCACACCCCGGTGCCCACACAATCGGCCCTGTGGAAGACACCTACCACCCCGGCTCCGTGATCGCCGCCTGGCTCAGCCCCGCCATCCTTGGCGAGCTGGAGCCCATGCTGCGGCGCCTGCTGGTCGGCCAGCAGCTGTTCGTGAAACAGGACGACGGCACCTACCGCCCCAAGGGTTGCCAGTTCGGGTTGGCGCGCAGCTTCGCGTTCGCCGACCTCAATCAGCCCACGCTGCGCCCCGCCGGCATCTAGCTAGAGGTTGTCGAACCTCCCCACCGCCTCGACCTGCGTGGTCACCGGCGGCTCCTCGCACCGCTCCGCGATCCCCGCCGTGAACGCCTTGAAGGCCGTCAACTTTGTGAGCGGGTTGCCGTCGTTCGTGTCGAACGCGGACACGTGCGTGAAGCTCACGCCGTCGGCGCCCTTGAACACCTGGTAGCGCAGGCCTTCGGGCGTGTCGCGCTCCAGCTGCGCGAACACGGCGCCGATCAGCCGCTCGTTTTCCGCGGCCGCGTCCGGCTTGACCTTGTAGCGAACCAGCACGGTCCTCATGGCAGCCTCCTGTCCAGGTAGCTGCCCGCATGATATGCAGGATTTGCCGCTGCGACTATTTGTCCGCGCCGTCCTTCTTGGCCACCGCCCGCTCCTTCTGGGCCTCCTTCTTCGCCTCCTTCGACGACCCCGGCTCGGCGATCTTGCGGTGCATGGCCGCCACGGCCTGCGCCGGCATCACCTTCGAGGCGATCACCTGCAGCTTGTTCTTGACGCTGTAGACCACGTCGGCCTCGCCGTCCATCATCGCGTCCCAGCCGGCCTTGGCCACCTTGGCCGGGTCGTCCTTCTTCAGGTCGTCGCCCATGTAGGTGCCCTGCAGGTGCGCGCGCGCAAAGAACTCGGTGTCGGTGGCGCCGGGCATCAGGATGCTCACCGACACGCCCGTGTCCTTCAGCTCGTTGCGCAGAGCCTCGCCGAACGAATCGATGAAGGCCTTGCTGCCGTTGTAGACGGCGTGGAAGCTCCCCGGCTGAAAGCCTGCGATCGAGCCCGTGATGAGGATCCGGCCCTGGCCGCGCGCCACCATGCCGCGCGCCACCTGCTGGATAAGGTAGATGGTGCCGGTGACGTTGGTGTTGATCACGTGCTGGATGTCGGCGATGTCCAGCTCCAGGAAGGGCCCGGCCGCGCCGTGGCCCGCGTTGGCCAGCAGCACGTCGACCTCGCGGCCGTCCAGCGCGTGGCACAGCTGGTCCACGCCTTCGCGCGTGGCCAGGTCGGCCTGCACGCACACCACGTCCTGCGCGCCCAGCGACTTGAAGTCCATGACCGCTTCGTCGAGCGGCGTGTCGGCGGCCACGACCAGGTCGAAGCCCTCCTCGACGGCGCAGCGCGCCAGGTGGTAGCCGATGCCCGATGAGGCGCCCGTTACGACCGCGAGCGGCCGCAGAGAATGAGTGATTGCCATAGCACCCATCCTAGAAGCGCAGCGCCGCGGCGCTGTCGGAGAGCGACTTTCTTACTTCACGAAGCAGACTGCTTCGATCTTGTTGCCGTCGGGGTCGCGCACGAAGGCTGCGTAATAGTCGGGCGTGTACTCGGGCCGCAGGCCGGGCTTGCCGTCGTCGGCGCCGCCGAGCTCCAGCGCCTTGGCGTGGAAGTTGTCCACCTGCTCGCGCCGCTGGGCATTGAAGCAGATGTGCGTGCCGTTGCCCGGCGCGGCCTTGCCACCGTCGTGCGGCTGGCCCACCCAGAACTCGGGGAATTCGGTGCCGTAGCCGGCCGTTTCGCCGTAATCGCCCAGGCACTTGTAGCCGAGCGTGGCGAGCACCGCGTCGTAGAACGGCTTGGCGCGCTTCATGTCGTTGCTGCCGACGGAGACGTGGGAGATGACGGGCATGGCTGGCTTCCTTGGATGAAGCGCCATGGTTCTACGGCGCGCGACCCCGGGTCAAGGCCCGGGGTGACATCTGCTGTCAGGAGCGGCGGCTGTCTTTCTCGCCCTGGCCGGGGTCCAGCTCCTTGCGGCGCTCCTGCGGCTGGGGCTGCCGCTGGCCGCGGCGCTTTTCCTCTTCGGCCTTCGCGCGGGCGGCCTTTTCCTTGTTCAGGCGCGACTGTTTGCTCATGGTCTCTCCTATCGAGTGAACGGAAGGCCATGCTAGGAGCGCTTGCGCGCGCGGCATCACTTCGCGCGTGTCATCCCGGCGCAGGCCGGGATCCAGTGACTTAGTAGCCGAGCGGGCGCACGCCGATCAACGGCCCGTGCAGGAGCAGCGCGAACACCGACCACGCCACCAGCCCGGCGGCGATCGTGATCGTGGTGCCCACGGCGTTGCCCGGGGGGTACACGGTGTTGGCGTCGCGGTCGCGCTTTCGCGCCGCGCTGAAGCTCAGCGCCGCCCACACCAGCAGCGACACGAAGAGCACCACGTCGGCCACCACGCCCACCGCCAGCAGGTGCGCCACCGCCCAGGTCTTCACCGACAGCACCTGCGGGTGGTGGAAGCGCGCCTTGAACCAGTTGCGCGGGATGTACGCGGCGACGAAGAGCGTCATCGACAGCATCATCAGCAGCGCCGTCACGTGCTTCATCCAGTTGGGCGTGACGTACAGCACCATCGATTCCTGCTTGGCCGAATGGAAGCCCATGACGATCAGGACGAAGCCGAGGATGGACACCAGGGCATACAGCCCCTTCCACGGCCACGGCCCGATGCGCTGGATCATGGCCGTGCGCCACGGGTCCGCGAAGATGCGCGTGGAGTGCACGCCGAGGAAGATCACCAGGCCCAGGATCATCAGCGCCATGCAGCCGCCTCCACGCTAGAAAAGTTGGGCGGGATGGTACACCTCAGCAGGTCGGGAACGGCGCCTACAGACGCAGCCCATCCGGCAGCGCAAATTGATGGCAACCCCAGGAGCAAACGCCATGTCCCGCACCAGCGCCCACCCGATGAAGGCCCTGAACGAGCACCCGCAGCAGGGCGCATGGAACCTGCCGCCCGAGGAAAAGAAGCTGGACCGCGCGCAGGTGCTGACCGGCCAGAACCCGACGACCGGGCGCAACACGAAGATGGGGCGGAAGGTGGAGAAGCCGGCGGATCCGAAGGCCGGAGGGCCTAGTGGGCAGAAGGATCGGGCGAGGCATGACAAGAGGCATGCGAATAAGTGACCAGTAGCAATTCACGAGAACTCGAAACCTAAGTTTCTTGACCGGTGCCCGATCTTGCGAACTGCAAGCGGGGCGGAATTGCTTGGTGCGCTTCGCGTGCCCTCCGCCGCGCCCCTGGGGTAATGTCGGCCTGATTGCGGCAGCAATCGCGAAGCGTTTGCGGTCTTGCGGGGACACGCGGCCATCCGGGAAAAGGGGGACGATCGTCGTAGTCGACATCTCGAAGCCGCACCCGGCGCCCCGCACCATCTTGCTGGCTTTCGGTTAGCGCTTTCGGGTTCGCCCCGATGCTGATCCTGCCGACGCGCCTGAGGATTAGCACGCTAACGGAAGGCCTCCCTATCACAAACTCTCAAGGTTTCATCGCTTTTGCTTTGACGCGAAGAGACGACTAGACTCTTCCGCCAAAGGGTGGCGCCTAGTAGAGAGCCGAAGCTAGCATCGCGAGCCCGGGGGGAAACGAGGTGACGACATGCAAACTGCTTCAGAGCGCGAGCCGGAGAGATATTTGGGCATCAGCAACGACAATAAGACGATCGCCATCAAGCCTTCAAATCTCGGCCGACTCCAGCAGAGAGCATTTGGTGGTGAAGACGTTGCCGCACGTCCAAATTTCGCTGACGATGCATGGTGGCCAACGGGAGAGTTGCTTCCCGGCGTCAGTGAATTGATCGACGATGCACTGACAAACGAAGGTCGCCGCGAAGGGTTGACCGCCTACTTTCTCTTAGGCGGCGCCGGCAACGGCAAGTCGTTTGCTATTCGTCAACTCACCGCCCGCCTCGGCATCGAATTGCCAACGAGCGATCGCCTTGCTAGGCGCCTCCATCAGGCGCATCGGAAAGACGCCGATTTCGTCTTACTGAACGACGCGACAATCGCGCCACTGACCGACTATCCCAAGACTCAGAATGTGGCGCTCGCATCTGATTTGACTGCGTGGTGGAAACGCTCTGCGAAAAAGCCAGTGGTCGCGTTCTGCGGCGTCAACCGAGGCATCCTCGTCGATGAACTGAAGGAGCTTGCCCAAACCGGCGCGCCCATCAACAAGCTCTCAACGGAAGTCTTGCGTTGGTTAGCGAATCCGAACTACCCCATCGCCACGCACATGGGCGCTCCTCTCCTGCACGATGACTCGATTAGCGTAAGAGCGAATTGTCATGAGGTAAAGATGATCGTCGGCGGGCGCCAAATGCGCTTGGTTGCATTGGCGGTCGATGCATCGTCACTGTTCGAAGTCCCGCCAAACGGTGGGCCCGCGCGCGCCGCGGCGCTGATCACTCAGGTCGTCGACCGATGCGCGCCGGAAGGGGCGCAACGCGATCGACTTTGCCCCATTCGCGCGAATCTCGAACAACTCTCCGGCACCCATGGAATAGACAGATGGGCTGCAGCGATTGCGTCCGCCGAAATCGCCGCCGGAAAGTTTTTTAGCTATCGCGACGTTTGGGGATTGGTTGCACTCTCAGTACTGGGATCACGCGTGGCGCCCGATGGCGAGGGCGGAGCAGCATTGGACATTGTCGACCAGCTCCTCCGATCGGTTGACAAGGCGCAGACCACCTGGGACCGACTTCGCAATCTACTGGACCTCTCGCGCTTCCGAATGCATAACGCTCTGTATCGTGCCCCGATACCCCGAACTCGAGAGGCCGAGGCTTGGTATCCGCCGAGCACCCCCGTGCACAGCGGTCTGGCGCTTGTGGACCCATCTGCATGGCGCACGCGAGATAGTTCCGCAATCGAAGCTGGCATGCAGTCAATTGCGATGGGCGAGCGACCGAGCGAGACTGCTAGTTGCCGAGAGCTGCTTGCTGGCGTTTGGTCGCCTTTTGATCGCGCCCTTGAGAGCGCCTTGCTCGCATTCATTGAGACTGACGAATGCAGCGATGCGGCCCGTCGCCGGCTAATCTCTTGGTTGGGTGGCTACATGCTTCGATTGGCTGCGACAGGGAGTGGCAGCCTGGGAAACGAGCAAGCCATTCACCAATGGAGGGCTTGCGAACAGTCCGCACGAAGCAACACGGCGCTTCCCATCAGGTTCAGCGAAGCAATCCGTGCGCTGCTATACCCAAATCAAGAGGGAAGCCCTCCCCACAACGTCGCCCTGCCTGCCTTTTCGGCGCGGGCCGAGCCGATACGAATGCGCGCCCATGGCCGCGAGCCTACTTTGGCTCGCCTATTTGACTACTCGCCGATCGCATTGCGCATTGTTCACCTTGGGGTGCGCCCCGTCATCGAGTGCTTTCTTGCTGGGACCAATACGGTTGTGGGTCAATTGACGCTCGACTTCGCTTTGGTTCGCGAAACCCTGGCTTGCCAGGAAGAGCGCGCCGGGCAGACCGAGTCAACGGCCTTCGTTGAGGCTCGCTTGGAGCGATGCAGGGCGGCCAGCCTCGATGCACTGCCCGAAGCTCACGCCCGCCTGGTAGGGCTTCTAGGCGCAGCTCACGTGGAGCTCGGCGTATGACTTTTCAATTCCCGTCACTAAAGCGTCCACAGTACCCATCGAGTCCAGAAGTGTTGTTGTCTGCTCTAGCTTGGTCCGTTATTGCGCGGTCCCCAAACAGCTCTGGCACAGGCCTCATTTACAAGCGGCTCGGCTCCCCGACAAAGAAGCGTCTCGTCAAAATCGAGCAGACTATGCCTCTTGGCGAGCGGCAGGCCGACTTCCGTGACAAGCTAGTTCAGCAAGGACTGCTGGTTGGAGGGGGCGCCCACAACGACGATATCACCAGGGCGATTTCGAATTCCCTAATGGGAGTACAGCCTGCGAAAGGCATCGGATATGCTTCATCGGCAATCGGTGTCGCCGGTGCGCTGCTTCAAGACGCCGTGGGTGGACTCGGTACAAAAAGCCCACCGAATTTTGCCAACATCATTGATACGTTCTATAGGCTTGGTGGGGGCAAAGGACCATCCGCAGCAGAACGCTGGTTCGAAGCTGCGTCCTACTATGCATCGCAACAGCCACTGAAACACATTGAGCGAGCGCTTGCGGAATCGGCGCTTAGCCCGTACGTCTCGTCCCGCGTCTGGCCTCCCCAAGTGACGGGCATCGTCGATAGCTCGGCCGCGGCCGCTGAAGTCCCGAGCTGGTGGATTGCAGAGGTTTTGGAAAAGGATATTGGAACGCCGTTTTCCTGGTTTCGCTCAAGCTGGGATCGATTGTGTTCGGAGTATTGGTATACAAGCCTCCCCCCGCGACGCTGGACCAGCTGGGCGGTGTGTTTGCTGCGGCATTCTTTAGGCTTCGCTTATTTGTGGGAGGCAAACTTCTACAAGGAGCTGGCGCGGGGCATGTTGGATGGCAAGGAGGCGGTTCAAGTGCGCCGGCTTGCGCTGGCGCCAGCATCGCCGCTGGTCCCATACCAGACCGGCGGAATCGCCCAGCGGGATGTCATGCCCTTCATCAAGCGATTGCTTACCATCGGTCTCGCCTGTCGCAAGGCCATCGACGAGATCGCGACCGAGTCGAGCATCGAAGCGGAAAGTCTCAGTGACTTCATTCAGAAAATGCGCGCTCGGCTTCGCCAGGTTGATCGAGACATGGTTCATGCAGCTTTATCCGGCGGGGGGGACAAGTCAGGCATCCCAAACCTGTTAGAAACCGTGAGGTACTCCTTGCTAGCAAGAGCCTCTATGGACGACGGGGACAATACCGCGCTGTTGCGCACGGTCGCCCGAAACTACACGCATGTCTCACCTGGGCCCGAATGGATCGTGGCTATGTCCGCGGTCTCGGGAGATCCTCGCGTCGTAATCCGGCTCGGCGACATATTGAGCGGACTTCACGCGCTAGGGTTCATGCCTCGCATTGACTTCCTCATTGGCGAGCTCGAGCGCGCGGGACTCTGTGCCAGCGCCCCCGATGGGGATGCAGGAATCGAAATCGATCTAGGTTTCGGGAGGGCGTGAAATGTTCGCTGTTGGACGGGCCCTAGCGCGGCTAGCCAGAAACACTGGCGGCCAGTTGCTTCTCGAGCTACCTGACGACCTCCCGCCCGAGTTTGTTGCTCGTGTTCTGGAGGGTGCGAACCGCGAAATTCCTGGCGAGCCCGCGTTCGCGATGTTCGCTCACGATCACCGGTCGGATGTAGGCGGAATCGAGCCCTCCGTAGACTTTCGAGAACTGGCGATGTATCGCCAGGGCTCCCATTTGGCAATCGCCTACGCGAGCGACAACCGGGGCATGGCAACCTATACCAGCGTTTATCCGCTGCTGCTCTCTGCGGGTTTCCCGGCCGGTTCCTCAGCGACGCGTGGTACTGGTATGGCCGACGCGGACAGGTTCCTCATACACCTTGCAGACGTGGTGCAAGATGACCTCAAGCTTTCTGCCGCACACGAAGAGGATTTCCGCGGGGCCTTTATCGAAGTCGCCAAGTTTCTGGCGTCCGTTTATGAGCAGACTGGCAGCGGTCAGGGAAGCAGCGCCTCGGACTGGTGGCTCCATTTGGAGCAATGGTTGTCGTTGTTGGTAAAACACCAAGGAGATATTCGCGAAGTCTATGGCGCAGCCGGCCTGCCAGTACCTGCCGAAGGCCTCGCACTCAGGATATCCGCTCGCGACTACGTCCGGGTACTGAATGCGCGGTGGTCCGATCCTGCAACGATAGCCGCCGAGCTAGCGCGCCTTGAGCACATTCCGACTGCTGCCGGTGCAGCCCGAGTTCTCGCGCAGATCGATTGGGTTGGCGAGCAAGGACGAATTGCCCTTCGCACGGATTCCACGGTTGCGCGTGTCGCGCTTGCTGGTTCGAACCGCCGCGAGGGCTGGTCCCAGCTCTCGGAACACGACTTTGCCAATACTTATTCCGACGCGACGGGCCGGTTGGTGGTTCGAGCGAGCGGCAAAGAACTGCCACGGCCCTGGTCAGCCGCCACTCCCATTCTGTTGCTCGACCCCGGAATGAATGACTTGGCGGGCTCTTTCGAGATACCGGAAATCGAGCTCGTCGTCCCTTGGCGCCAGCAATCCGAGATTCCAGATCAACTTGGCGAGATTCGCGATCTGGCGAAGCAGGTCGCCGTCGCTGGAATACGCGGGTCGAGCGCATCATTTCATTTGGCGTCGGTGCACGCTTCGCAAGAGGGACTCCACCTGCAAGGCACACTCGCCATAGCTCTGCCGGTCAAGTCACAGGGCATTTGTACGCTCGAGGTTATTAGCAAAGGCGCAATCGCCAAACATCTGGTTGACCGATGCGATGGAGGTTTCGCGCTCGTCCGAAGCAGTGAAGTTTGCGTGCAGATTCGTCCAGAAAGTCGCGTGTCTGCGAGTGCGCAGCGCGGCCCGGTTCGTTGGAGTAGGGGAAGCATCGCCTCGACGTTGAAGCTACCAACGCCCGGACGGTACGAAGTCGCCGTGGCATGCGGGTCGGTGTCAGGCGTCAATGTTGACGACGTGTTGGCTGGGGGCCAACACCTTGACCGCAACTGGCTCACAGATGCGCCCCAATTGCGAATGGGCATCATCGACGCGATGTCCGATTTCGATATCGTCGACGATGGTTCCTCTGTCACGCTACTTCATTTGGAGCTCGGTGAAGTCAAGTTGCAGCGGCCTCTCGCGCCAGTCGTAGCCGCAGCCGAGGGCGTGCAGCCCGATAGTGGCAAGCCCATTCGGGAAAGTGTCTTCCGCCTGATTGAGCGGCATTTCTGCGCTGAATTGGAACAGGGCGACGACCGCGCGCTCGGCGCAATTCTGCTCAGCGATTCTAGGAACAGTTCCGCTTGGGTCGAAGTAGCTGGTGGCACATGGTGCTCGGAGTCTCTACGTAGACGCCTCGGGGACTTGACTCCTGCTCGTCCTTCCAGCGCACTTATTTCGCACCCTGCTTACCGCGCGCTGGCAAATGCATATCGCGCTTTGCGCCTTGCCGATCGAATCGAAGAGCTCGAAGCCGAGAGCGCCTCGGAAGGCGTGACCATTTCCCGCATCGATCTCTCATTCCTTCCGCAAGAACGCGTCGACAACTTGCTAAGCGCGTACGCCACTTTGCTGCTCGCGGCCAACGGATTGAGCGCTTCTGATCGATTCTGGGCGAGGCACCCGTTCACCGTAGCTATCTACCCCGACGCGATAGGGACACAATTCGTACAAGCCGTGTTGCTTAGTCCGCTGCACCCCATACGCCTTGGATGGATGTGGGCGCTCCAAGTCGGCCTACGCGCCGCCTTCGATGATGGCGCTCGACCAGGCGATTCCCTGGGTCTGCTGGATGGCACTCAGTTTCCGGTCGCAGCCACAGTCGAAGATGAGGACTTCGGGAGCTTGACGGGATTTTTGCCAATGCCGATCGAGGCAGAGGATGCGGACGTCTACCTAGGCTGGCAGGCAATGGTTCAGCTCGACTCCGGCACTCAGCGACCTAAGGTGCCGGACTGGCTCAACGGCGATGAATTTCCGGTCGACGGGGTATCGGCCCTCTCCCCATCTTCGGTAACGTCTGCTATCGATGATTTCCTGCGAGTATCCCCGCACGTTCAAGCGATTCAGATAGAGCTTGCGACTGCGCGTCCGGGCCGCCGATCAGTGGCAATCGATGAAGGCGTGCTCTCGAAGATTAGGGCGTTGGCGCTCGGGAGCGCCGAATTGGACGGTGTAAGTGGAGTTCGAGTCGTTGATTCGCCGGGTCGCGACGGGCCCATTCCTCGCATTAGCGCAATCCAGGATGCACTTGCTCAGGCTAGACCAAGCTTCAACGTTGAATGGGTGAGTGGCAGCGCAACCGAACCCTCTCACATCACCTTTCTCGAGAGTGCCGCTGCTGGCTTTGGCATTTCGAGCGAAGGCTCTCCAGCGCTCGGCCGGCTACCGCGCCTGCCCCTGCGGCGGCTTCCCAATAGACGACGGCAAGCCACGATGGTCGCAATTGAGGATTACGGCCTGGGCGGGGCTGGCGCGGAAGAATCCACCCTGTCGCGCGCCATCGCAGCCTACGAAACTGACGCCTCAGGAAAACGCTACGTCATTCGGATAAGGCCAAATCTCGCTGCCTTGCCGGCAAAACCGAACTGGCTGGTCGCAAGCGATTTCGGAATAAATCCGCAAGGAATCGCGCATGCCGCGAAGGTACAAGCTGACGGGCAGTACATGCTGTGGGACTGGCGCCCGGCGCCGATGCTACGGCATCTCGCCGGCCCGACTGGACGCGCTAGGCCATACTTTGTTTTAGCGACGGTGCCTCCCGCACTGAGTACTGCCATTAGGAATCGGGTGCAGCGACTCAATAGCTCG
This sequence comes from Ramlibacter sp. PS4R-6, assembly GCF_037572775.1. Taxonomy (NCBI): domain Bacteria; kingdom Pseudomonadati; phylum Pseudomonadota; class Betaproteobacteria; order Burkholderiales; family Comamonadaceae; genus Ramlibacter; species Ramlibacter sp. PS4R-6. The sequence continues at coordinate 765,190 of NZ_JBBHKA010000001.1, forward strand.
CTCTCCGAAGCCGCCATCGAAGAGCGGGTACAGCTACTCGTACAGACGCTTGCAGCAAGAGCCGTCGGACTGAATGCGCTTCTTGCTGTTGGCCATAATCAGGCAACTGGCGCCCTCGGCTTCTTCTTCGCGTTGTGCTCCATCGTGGAGTGGATAAGAGCGGCGGCGCCCGGATGCACACGGCTTGTCGTACCCGTTGATGCGGTTGATGTCTTCCTTCGAAGCAGCCTCCGCGCGCAAGCCAACGACACTCGCAGGCGCGCTGACTTGCTGGCAATGCAAGCATCAGTCGGGGCTGATGGACGCTACTGCGTGAGTTTGGCTCCTGTCGAAATAAAACACTACGGCCTATCTAGAGCCGAGGAGGAGACGCGATTCCCGAGCGCAGGCGAAGCTCGACTCGCCGCGCATGTCGACCAGCTTGCCAAATACCACCAGTACTTGGGCACTCTATGCGATCACTATCGAAGCGCCACGGGTAGCGCCGCTTCATTGATCGGCCAGCGTCTTGCGGTCGTCATAGACGCGGCGCTTCAACTATCGCCGAGCGAAGTGCATGATGCCGCGTCGTTGCTGGGCCACGTTTCAGCGGGCGAAGTGGATCTCCATTTGGGCGACGGCGTGTTGCTTTGGTACCAGGCAGGCGGAACGACGGAATCCGGGCAAAAGGTTGCTTGGCAACAAGTCGAGGACGCAATTAACAAACGTTTCGTCGACGTGCGAGTCGATCCTGCTGCGTTTGACAGTTGTTTCTGGGAAGGTGCGCCCGGGATTGCGCATGACGTTGTGATCGAGGCGCTATCCCACGCGTTGGGACCAGACGGTTCAATGGGCAGCGCGAATAGTCCCGCGCCACCACCACCATCTCCTCCTCCTCGTTCTCCAACACCTCCTCCTCCGCCACCCCCGCCGCCACAGGCACAGCCATCCCAACCGCTGCATGCAGAATCGGTAGCCGCGAGCCCTCTGGCGCAGCCCGCCTCGCAAAACAGGATCCAACGCGCCGCCACAGTCGCGGAGAGACCCCGGCTTGCTGCTGAAGAACTAGAGCGGCGTTACCGTCGATTGCTGGCCGCACTTGGGGAGTTTCACGTCCGAGTAGATAGGCCTTTAGGTCAGGAAGCCTATCGGGAAGGCCCGGCATTCGTCGAATACGCTGTGACACCAGCGTACGGCGTTTCCGTGACACGAATTGAGTCACAACTCGAAAACCTCAAGCTGAGACTCAAACTACCATCGGATGCGGTGATTGGGTGTTCAACGCACCTTGGCAATGTTCTTTTGACCATCCCTAAGTTGGAGCCCGAACGCTACTTCGTTGACGCTGAAGAGATGTGGGCGCGCTGGATTAAACCGAGCAACGGGTTTGCGATTCCCCTGGGCGAGGATCTCACTGGCACGATTGTTGAAGTAGATTTGGCCAGCCCGAATTCGCCCCATTTGCTCGTTGCGGGTGTGACCGGGAGCGGAAAGTCCGAGGCCCTGCTCACACTGCTGCAAGGTGCAACAAGATTCTATAGCCCCGCTCAGCTCGAGCTTCGGTTGGTGGACCCAAAACAAACAGAGCTAACCACGCTAGGGGCGCTCCCCCACACGCAGGGCGACATAGCTTGGAGTGCGGAGGAAGCAATCCGGCTCTTGGACAGCGCCGCGTCAGAGATGGACGAGAGGTACAAGAAATTCCGTATGGTGGATCAGGCGATTAGAAGCATCGGCGAGTACCAGGAAAAGATTGGGCCGATGCCACGATGGATCATCGTGCTAGATGAGTACGCCGATCTAATTACGGATAAAGAAGATCGGAAAAAAATAGAAAAGAACTTGCAAAGACTATCGCAGAAGGCGCGCGCTGCAGGCATACACCTCATCGTTTCGACCCAGAAGCCAGTGGTAGATGTAGTCAATACTGTCGTTAAGGGAAACCTGCCCGGGCGAATTGCGCTGCGAGTGAACACTAGTGGCGAGAGCCGCGTCATCCTCGATGACGCTGGCGCTGAACAATTGATCGGCAAAGGTGACGCCTTGATAAAGGTTGGGAATTCAAAGATCCGACTTCAGTTCGCGCGATATTCGGCTCCGATCGTCAGCTAGGCAGCCTCGCACGCTGCCATGCCGCGGCCTGGTACTTTTCGCTCGGCTATCCTAAAATTGTGGCGAACAATCAATTGGACGCGCGTGAATTTCATCGAGCTATTCGCAGGGTGCGGGGGCCTATCACTTGGTCTCAAGTCCGTGGGCTTCGAGCTTGCACTTGCAAATGAACTCTCGCCAATGGCAGCGGAGTCCTACGCCTTCAATCTCTTGGGGGAAGACCTCGAAGCTTTAGCGCTTGAGAGTTCACCGAATCCGAAGAGAACCCTTTGGCTTTCCAGCCGCCATCCAAGGAGCGGATTAGCGCTACGACGCCGGGAAGATCCACGGAAATTTCCGTCGCATGACCGAGGATTTTGTGATCTGGAAGATGACGGATCTAACCTCCGTGGGAACCTCGTCGTGGGGAGCATCACGGAGCTGAACAGGTGGTTGGAGAATCATGGGGACGTCTCTCGCACCCTGCAGAACGCTTTCGGAAGAGGCGAGTTGGACCTTGTATCTGGCGGGCCGCCTTGTCAAAGTTTCAGCATGGCGGGGCTTCGTCGTCAAAATTGCGAAAAGAATACGTTGCCGTGGGAATTCGCAAAATTCGTTGGCCGTGCGAGCCCCAAGTTTGTTCTGCTGGAGAATGTAAGCGGCATATTGAAGCCGTTCAAAGATTCAGCAGGCGGCAAGTTCTACGCGTGGTTCGAGCTTGCGAAGGCTTTTGCAGAAATTGGCTATTTCCCTCTTTGCTTGCATGTGAATGCCAAGTACGTTGGCGTTGCTCAGAACCGCCAGAGGTTCTTGCTCCTGGCGGTGCGCGAGGACGTGTATGAGGCGTTGAAGGGAACTTTTAGCGACAGTGAACGCGCGCTCTTTCGAAAGGTCGAGCCCTTCTACGCAGCAGTCAAGCAAGAGCAGCCGATTGACACGGCGATGCTGGACTGCTGGGACGTCGAACGAGACCTGGACGCAAAGCTGCTGCAAAAGAGTTTTCTCTCCGCGCTTGTACGTCTGCGAACCCCAAATGCTCAGTTGGTCTCGGCAAGCGATGCCATTGGAGATATTGGCGCTCTGCATGAGCAGGGGTACTCTACCCACCGGCTCGGAGCGCATGGTCGTAAGTTGGCTAACGAGTTCGAGGGCGTCGCTCGACTTCCAACCGCCTTGGCAAACCATGACCTCCGAAACAACTCGGAGCTAGTGCAACGAAGGTTCAGGCTCTATCAAGTTCTAGCCGGCCTCGATCGGCCAACTAGAAGTAGCGTGATCAGCGTTTTGAACGGGCACTCGACAGACATTGATGACCGCGTTTGGGCCGCACTTCGAGAACATGATTTTCTGAAGGAAACTGGCGAGCGAAAGAGGTTCGCGTCAAGAGCGGAGCTCCTCGAATTTCTCCAGCGGCATCGGACAAAGAAGAGGACACAACGAGCCCTGCAAGCGAAAAAGCAAGCGCCTGCTACCGTCTCGATTCCTGATGACGCCTGCCATTACGAGAGCCTTCGAACCCTAACGGTCCGGGAGTTGGCGCGCCTCCAGTCCTTCCCCGACGGATTTGTATTCAAGTCAAAGATTACTACTGGCGGAGCCATGCGAAGCTATGAGGTACCTCAATACACGCAGGTAGGTAACGCCGTTCCTCCGTTATTGGGCAGAGCCTTAGGCTTCGCAATTGCCGTTTTGTTAAAGCGATTGAATCTTGCGCGCGCCGAACGTTCGCGCGCGACTAAATTGGTCGCATAGAGGCCGGCGAAATCACAATGTGACCGCACTCGAGTCCCGCGGCGTGTCGAAATTACCGGGCACGTAGGCGGCGCGCTACTCGTTCCGCGATTCGCTCGACTTTGAGCGGCGAAGACAACTCACATTCCCAGACAGTAAAGACCGCCCATCCGAGCTTGCGAAGTTGCCGCACGTTGCGGCGATCGCGGACAATGTTGCGATCGAACTTGCCTTGCCAAAACTGTGTGTTCGATTTCGGCGTCGTGCAGATCGAACATCCTTGGTGCCGGTGCCAGAAGCAGCCATGCACGAAGATCACCGTACAAAAGCGAGGCAGAACAATATCCGGGCGCCCGGGCAGGTCATTTCGGTGCAAACGAAATCGAAGGCCTTTGGCGTGCAACGCACTTCGAAGAGTCCGCTCAGGCCGCGTGTCGCGGTTACGGATCCTGCGCATGCGCTCAGAGCGTTCCGACTTAGTCAACGAGTCGACCACGATCTGTCTCCCCCAAACGAGCGAGTGACTACTGTGCGCGTGGCTCAAACATCAATATTCGCCGCCCGCAAAGCATTGCTCTCAATGAAGTCCCTGCGAGGCTCCACCTCATCCCCCATCAGCATCGTGAACACCCGATCCGCCTCGATCGCGTCGTCGATCTGCACGCGTAGCAGCCGGCGCACGTTCGGGTCCATCGTCGTCTCCCACAGCTGCTCGGGGTTCATCTCGCCCAGGCCCTTGTAGCGCTGGCGGGCGGTGGAGCGCTCGGCTTCGCCGATCAGCCAGCGCATCGCCTGGCGGAAGTCGCCCACGCGTTCTTCCTTCTGGCGCTCGCCTTCGCCCCTCACCACCTTGGCGCCGTCGTGCAGCAGGCCGCGGAAGGTGTTGGCGGCTTCGGCCAGGGCGGCGTAGTCGGCGCCGTGCACGAAGTCCTGCGTGATCACGCTGCTCTTGATGTTGCCGTGGTGGCGGCGGCTGATGCGCAGCACGTGCTTGTCGGTGCGCGCGTCGAATTCGGCGGCCACTTCGGCGGGCGCCTGGTTGCTGGCCTTGTCCAGCTCCTGCAGCTTGGCCTGCAGCGCCACGGCCGAGGCCTCGGCCTCAGGCGCGGTGTCCAGGCTCAGGCTCACGCCGTCGGCCATGGCGCGCAGCGCTTCCTGGTCCATGAAGTTCTGCAGGCGCGCGATCACGGCCTCGGCCACCTGGTGCTTGCGCGCCAGTTCGGCCAGCGTGTCGCCGCTGATCACGGTGCCGGTAGGCCCGCCCGTGTGCACCTGCGCGCCGTTCAGCGCGATCTTCAGCAGGAACTTGTCCAGCTCGCTGCCGTCCTTCAGGTACAGCTCCTCCTTGCCGCTCTTCACCTTGTACAGCGGCGGCTGCGCGATGTAGATATGGCCGCGCTCCACCAGCTCGGGCATCTGGCGGTAGAAGAACGTCAGCAGCAGCGTGCGGATGTGCGCGCCGTCCACGTCGGCGTCGGTCATGATGATGATGCGGTGGTAGCGCAGCTTGGCCACGTCGAAGTCGTCGCTGTCGCTCTTGCCGTTGCTTGCGCCGCCCGTGCTGCCGCCGGCCTTGCCGATGCCCGTGCCCAGCGCGGTGATCAGCGTCAGGATTTCATTGCTGGTCAGCAGCTTCTCGTAGCGCGCCTTCTCCACGTTCAGGATCTTGCCGCGCAGCGGCAGGATGGCCTGGAACTTCCGGTCGCGGCCCTGCTTGGCGCTGCCGCCGGCGGAGTCGCCCTCGACGATGTAGATCTCGCACAGCGCCGGGTCCTTCTCCTGGCAGTCGGCCAGCTTGCCGGGCAGGCCCATGCCGTCCAGCACGCCCTTGCGCCGCGTCATCTCGCGCGCCTTGCGGGCGGCCTCGCGCGCACGCGCGGCGTCGATGATCTTGCCGACGATGATCTTGGCGTCGTTGGGCCTTTCCTGCAGGTAGTCGTTCAGCGTGCGGGCCACCACGTCTTCCACCGGGCCGCGCACTTCGCTGGAAACGAGCTTGTCCTTGGTCTGGCTCGAAAACTTGGGCTCGGGCACCTTCACGCTCAGCACGCAGGTCAGGCCCTCGCGCATGTCGTCGCCCGTGATCTCCACCTTGGCCTTCTTGGCCATCTCGGTTTCGTCGATGTACTTGTTGATCACGCGCGTCATCGCCGCGCGCAGGCCGGTCATGTGCGTGCCGCCGTCGCGCTGCGGGATGTTGTTGGTGAAGGCCAGTACCTGCTCGTTGTAGCCGCTGTTCCACTGCATCGCCACTTCCACGCCGATGTTCGTGTTCTGGTCGCTCATCTTGTCGCCCACGGCGTGGAAGATGTTCGGGTGCAGCACCTGCTTGCCCTTGTTGATGAAATCGACGAAGCCTTTCACGCCACCGGCGCCGCTGAAGTCGTCGCTCTTGCCCGAGCGCTCGTCGGTCAGCTTGATGTTGACGCCGTTGTTCAGGAACGAGAGCTCGCGCAGGCGCTTGCTGAGGATCTCGTAGTGGAAGTCGGCGTTTTCCTTGAAGATCTCCGAGTCGGGCAGGAAGTGCACCTCGGTGCCGCGCTTGTCGGTGTCGCCCAGGATCGTCATGGGCCGCACCTCGACGCCATCGCGCACTTCGGTGTGCGCGTTCTGCGGGAAGCCGCGGCTGAACTCCATCACGTGCACCTTGCCTTCGCGGCGCACGGTCAGGCGCAGGTACTTGCTCAGCGCGTTCACGCAGCTCACGCCCACGCCGTGCAGGCCGCCCGACACCTTGTAGCTGTTCTGGTTGAACTTGCCGCCGGCGTGCAGCTCGGTCAGCGCGATCTCGGCGGCCGAGCGCTTGGGCTCGTGCTTGTCGTCCCACTTGATGCCGGTGGGGATGCCGCGGCCGTTGTCGACGACCGAGATGGAGTTGTCGGTGTGGATGGTGACGACGATGTCGTCGCAGTGGCCGGCCAGGGCCTCGTCGATGGAGTTGTCGACCACCTCGAACACCAGGTGGTGCAGGCCCGTGCCGTCGCTGGTGTCGCCGATGTACATGCCGGGGCGCTTGCGCACGGCCTCCAGGCCTTCCAGGATCTGGATCGAGCCCTCGCCATACCCGTCCGTGGCGGCGGGGTTGGAGGGCGTCACGGCGCCTTCTTCGGGGCGACTTTCCGGGGGCAGGCCGGCGTTCGGGTTCGTTTCTTCGGACATCAACAGGGCTTTCAGCAATCTCTTTAAGTGCTAAACCCGCCTCAGTCGGCGGGTTCAGCGTCTGGGGACGGGGCGCTTGTGGCGCTCAAATCCTCATGGGCATGACGACGTACTTGAACTTCGCGTTGTCCGGGATCGTGATCAGCGCCGAGCTGTTCGCATCGGCCAGCTCCATCTTCACCATGTCCTGGTCCATGTTGGCCAGCGCGTCGATGAGGTAGGTCACGTTGAAGCCGATCTCGATCGCGTCGCCGCCGTAATCGATGTCGAGCTCGTCGACGGCCTCTTCCTGCTCGGCGTTGTTCGATGCGACACGAAGCGTGCCCGGCTCGAGGTTCAGGCGCACGCCCTTGAACTTCTCGCTGGTCAGGATGGCCGTGCGCTGCAGGCTGGCCAGCAGCGGCGCGCGGCCCAGCGTCACCGTGTTCTTGTGGTTCTTCGGGATCACGCGGTTGTAGTCGGGGAACTTGCCCTCCACCAGCTTGGTGACGAACTCCATGCCGCCGAAGGAGAACTTGGCCTGGTTGTTCGCGAACTGCATCTCGATCGCGCCTTCGGCATCGGACAGCAGGCGCTGCATCTCCAGCACCGTCTTGCGGGGCAGGATCACCTCTTGCCGCGGCACTTCCACATCTAGGGTCGCATTGGCAAAAGCCAAGCGGTGGCCGTCAGTGGCCACCAGCGAAAGCTGCTTGCCTTCAGCGACGAACAGGATGCCGTTGAGGTAGTAGCGGATGTCGTGCACCGCCATCGCGAAACTCACCTGGTTCAACAGGTCCTTCAGCACCTTCTGCGGCACGCTGAACACGGGGCCGAAATTGGCGGCCTCCTGCACCAGCGGGAAGTCCTCGGCCGGCAGCGTCTGCAGCGTGAAGCGGCTCTTGCCGCCCTTGAGCAGCAGCTTGTTCTGGTTCGATTCGAGGCTGACCGTCTGGTCGGCCGGCATGGTGCGCAGGATGTCGATCAGCTTGCGCGCGCCCACGGTGGTGGTGAAGTTGCCGCTGTCGCCGCCCAGGTCGGCGGTGGTGCGGATCTGGATCTCGAGGTCGCTCGTCGTGAACTGCAGTTGCCCGCCGGTCTTGCGGATCAACACGTTGGCCAGGATCGGCAGCGTGTGCCGGCGCTCCACGATCCCCGCTACCGACTGCAGCACTCCCAGCACTTTGTCTTGCGTTGCCTTCAGGACGATCATGTCTTCCTCTTCCTCTTTTCTCTTTAATTCAATTAGCAGTAGTAGGTAAGGGGCCGCCCCCTTTGTGGACAACCGCTATTTTCGCCTGTTTCATCAGTCACTTACAGCCTGTGCCAGCCTGTTGGCGAGCGTGTTTTGTAGGAGGCGTCCGACAGGGATAACTTGGCCGCCGGGCCGCCCGCTGTGGACAACCGCCGGGTTGTGCCGGAACGCTCCACAGGGTTGGCGGCGGCCCATGTTTCAGCCTTTCAGCGTCTGTTCGAGCACGTGCAGCTGCTGGTTCAGCTCGGTCACGTTCTGGCGCTCGCTGGCGATCTTGCGCACGGCGTGCAGCACGGTGGTGTGGTCGCGCCCGCCGAAGAGCTCGCCGATCTCCGGCAGGCTTTTCTGGGTGAGCTCCTTGGCCAGGTACATGGCGATCTGCCGCGGCCGGGCGATCGAGGCCGGCCGCTTCTTCGAGTACATGTCGGCCACCTTGATCTTGTAGTAGTCGGCCACCGTCTTCTGGATGTTCTCGACCGAGATCTGGCGGTTCTGGATCGACAGCAGGTCCCTCAGGGCCTCGCGCGCCAGGGGGATCGACACTTCCTTCTGGTTGAAGCGGCTGTACGCCAGGATCTTGCGCAGGGCCCCTTCGAGCTCGCGCACGTTGGAGCGCACGTTCTTGGCCACGAAGAAGGCCACTTCCTCGGGCATCTCGGCGCTTTCGCTGCGGGCCTTGTTGATCAGGATGGCCACGCGCATCTCGAGCTCGGGCGGCTCGATGGCCACCGTCAGGCCCGAGTCGAAGCGGGAGATCAGGCGCTCGTGGATGTCGACCAGGCCCTTCGGATACGTATCCGAGGTCATGACGATGTGGCTTTTCTTGGCCAAAAGGGCCTCGAAGGCGTTGAAGAACTCCTCCTGGGTCCGGTCCTTGTTGGCGAAGAACTGGACGTCGTCGATCAGCAGCAGGTCCAGCGAGTGGTACTTGTCCTTGAACTCGTCGAAGGTCTTGCGCTGGTAGGCCTTGACCACATCGCTGACGAACTGCTCGGCGTGGATGTAGAGAACTTTCGAGCCCGGCTTGTCGGCCAGCAGCTTGTTGCCCACCGCGTGGACCAGGTGGGTCTTGCCCAGGCCGACCCCGCCGTAGATGAAGAGCGGGTTGTAGAGCTGCCCGGGCGTGCCCGACACATGCATGGCCGCGGCCCGCGCCATGCGGTTGGCCGTGCCCTCGACCAGGTTGTCGAAGGTCAGCGCCGTGTTCAGGCGGTTCTTGAAGCCGCCGGGCGGGATTTCACCTTCGATCTCCGGCGCCTCGACGACCGGGCCGACCTCGGAGTTGGCGGCGGCGGAGTAAGAGCGGGCCTGCGGCTCACGGATAGCCAGCGCTAACTCCAGCTGCACCGGTTGGCCGTAGATCTTCTCCAGCAGGGCCGCGATGCGGCCCGAATACTGGGCCCGGATCCAGTCCAGCTTGAAGCGGTTGGCGACGAAGAGCGTCACCCGGGAGAAGTCGTCCGAGACCTGTGCGGCCAGCGGTTTGATCCAGGTGTTGAACTGCTGCTCCGGCATCTCCTGGGCCAGCTGGTCCATGCATGCCTGCCACAAGCTATCGCCTGCGCCCAGGGCGGCCGTAGCCGCCAGGCTGTTTGATTGCCCCTCACTCATTCGGCAGTTGCCCTTGTGGATATAGTTGTTTTCGGAAAGCAGCGGATTCTAGATTGCACGCATGTTGTCCACAAAGACGTTTTGGCCATGAAGTTCTGCGGAATCGGAAAATTTCGGGCTTTGACAAGGATTCGGGGACGCGGTAGCCGATTGGCGGCCGGCTTGGCCGAAAGCCATTTTTTCTAGGATAATCATGGGTTTCCCGGAATAACGATCATGAAACGCACCTACCAACCCTCCAAAGTGCGCCGCGCCCGCACCCACGGCTTCCTGGTTCGCATGAAGACCCGTGGCGGCCGCGCCGTCATCAACGCCCGCCGCGCCAAGGGCCGCAAGCGCCTGGGCCTGTAAGCCAAGCGCGCCCGCGCGGCAGCTTGCATGCAGCGGCTGAAGACGCGGGCGCAGTTCGAGGCCGTCATGGCCGCCGGCATCGCCGCGCGCACCGCCCACTTCGCGCTGCACCGCATGCCGGCACCCGATCCCATCATCGGGGTCGTCCTTCCCAAGCGCTGGGCCAAACGCGCCGTCACGCGCAACACGATCAAGAGGCAGATCCACTCCGTGAGCGAAGCCGCGACGCTTCCCGCCGCCGCCTACATCGTGCGCCTGCGCTCGGCCTTCGATCGCACGCAGTTCGCGAGCGCCACGTCGGTGGCGCTCAAGCGCGCCGTGCGCGCCGAGCTGCAGCAACTCTTCGCGCAGGCCGCCGTATGAAGCGCCTGCTGATGGCGCTGGTGCGCGGCTGGCAGCTGACCTTCGGCGCCTGGCTGGGCCCCACCTGCCGCTTCACGCCCAGCTGCTCCGTCTATTCCATGCAGGCGCTCCAGCGTCACGGCGCCGTCGCCGGCACGTGGCTCACGGTCCACCGCATCGCGCGCTGCGGCCCGTGGTGCCAGGGCGGCGACGACCCGGTGCCGCTTGAAAAGCCGCGCCTCTTCACCCATCTCACGTCCACCCCGAACAAGAACAACTCATGACCGACATCCGACGCACGATCCTGTGGGTGATCTTCGGCTTCTCCATGGTGCTGCTGTGGGACCAATGGCAGGTCTTCAACGGCCACCCTGCCACCTTCTTCCCGCAGCCGGCGAAGCCATCCGCGAGCGCGCCCGCGCGCGCCGGCTCGTCCAGCGTGCCCTCGGCGTCCAGCGCCACGCCCGCGCCTGCGGGCGCCACCGCATCGACGGTGCCGGGCGCGCCGCCCACCGCGCCCGCCGCGGCCCAGGCCGAGAAGATCGTCGTCACCACCGACACCATGGTGCTGACCTTCAGCACCGAAGGCGGCTCGCTGGTGCGCACCGAGTTCCTCAAGGAACGCAGCGACGACCGCAAGTCAAACTTCGTGCTGCTCAATGAAGAAGCCGGCCACGTGTACGTGGCCGAGAGCGGCCTGATCGGCGGCGACTTCCCGAACCACAAGACGGTGATGGCCTTCAGCGGCGACAAGCAGCTGAAGGACGGCCAGGACGCCATGACCGTGCGCTTCGAGTCGCCCGAGAAGGGCGGCCTGAAGCTGGTGAAGACCTACACGCTCAAGCGCGGCTCGTACGAGGTGCAGGTCAAGCACGAGGTGATCAACACCGGCGCGCAGAGCGTCACGCCGCAGCTGTACCTGCAGATCGTGCGCGACACGAGCAAGCTGTCGTCGGGCTCGAGCTTCTATTCCACCTTCACGGGCCCCGCGGTCTACACGGGGGAGAAGCACTTCCAGAAGGTGGAGCTCGCCGACATCGACAAGAACAAGGCCGACTTCCAGAAGGAGTCGACCAGCGGCTACGTGGCCATGGTGCAGCACTACTTCGCCAGCGCCTGGATCCTGCCGCAGGGCACCAAGCGCGAGGTGTTCGTGCGCAAGCTGCCGGAGACGAGCAGCTACGCCGTGGGCATGATCGCGCCGCTGCCGCCCGTGGCCGCCGGCGGCAAGCAGGCGGTGGACGCGCGCTTCTTCGCCGGCCCCGAGGACGAGCGCGAGCTCGAGAAGATCGAGCCGGGCCTGGAGCTGGTGAAGGACTACGGCGTGTTCACCATCATCGCCAAGCCGCTGTACTGGCTGCTGGCCAAGCTGCACGGCTTCCTGGGCAACTGGGGCTGGTCGATCATGGCGCTGGTGCTGCTGATCAAGATCGCCTTCTATTGGCTGCAGGCCAAGGGTTACGAGAGCATGGCGAAGATGAAGGCCATCAACCCGAAGGTGATGGCCATCCGCGACCGCTACAAGGACGAGCCGCAGAAGATGCAGACGGAGATGATGCGGATCTACAAGGAGGAGAAGGTCAACCCGATGGGCGGCTGCTTCCCCATCCTGATCCAGATCCCCGTGTTCATCGCGCTGTACTGGGTGCTGCTGTCCAGCGTGGAGATGCGCGGCGCGCCCTGGATCCTGTGGATCAAGGACCTGGCCGAGCCCGACCCGTGGTTCATCCTGCCGGTGGTGATGACGATCTCGACGCTGATCCAGACCGCGCTGAACCCCGCGCCGCCCGACCCGGTGCAGGCCAAGATGATGTGGTTCATGCCGCTGGCGTTCTCGGTGATGTTCTTCTTCTTCCCGTCCGGCCTGGTGCTGTACTGGGTGACGAACAACATCCTGTCGATCGCCCAGCAGGCGCTGATCAACCACCGCATGGGCGTGCCCGTGCAGTTCAACCTGCCGAAGTTCAGCTGATGTGCTCGCTTCCCTGAACGACCCGATCGCCGCCATCGCCACGGCCCCCGGCCGCGGCGCGGTGGGGATCGTGCGGGTGTCGGGGAAGGACGTCGCTGCCGTCATCCAGGCGGTGTGCGGCCGCGCGCTCAAGCCGCGGGACGCGACCTACCTGAAATTCCTCGACGCCAGGGGCGAGCCGATCGACCAGGGCCTGGCGATCCACTTCCCCGCGCCGCATTCGTACACCGGCGAGGACGTGCTGGAGCTGCAGGCGCACGGCGGGCCCGTGGTGCTTCAGCTGCTGCTGGCGCGCTGCCTCGAAGCCGGCGCGGCCATGGGCCTGCGCGTGGCGCAGCCCGGGGAGTTCACGCAGCGCGCGTTCCTGAACGACAAGATCGACCTGGCGCAGGCCGAGGCGATCGCCGACCTCATCGACGCCAGCACCGAAGCCGCGGCGCGCAGCGCCAGCCGCTCGCTGGCCGGCGACTTCTCGCGCGAGATCCACGAGCTGCGCGATGCGCTGATCCACCTGCGCATGCTGGTTGAAGCCACGCTGGACTTCCCCGAAGAGGAAATCGACTTCCTGGAAAAGGCCGACGCGCAAGGCCAGCTCGATCGCCTGCGCGCGTCGCTCGCCGCCGTGCTGAAACACGCCAAGCAGGGCGCGTTGCTGCGCGAAGGCATCAACGTCGTGATCGCGGGCCAGCCGAACGCCGGCAAGAGCTCGCTGCTCAACGCGCTGGCCGGCGCCGAGCTCGCGATCGTTACGCCGATCCCCGGCACCACGCGCGACGTGGTGAGCGAGACCATCCAGATCGAAGGCGTGCCGCTGCACGTGATCGACACCGCGGGCCTGCGCGAGAGCAGCGACCATGTGGAGAAGATCGGCATCGAGCGCGCGTGGGGGCAGATCGAGCGGGCGGATGCCGTGCTGTTCCTGCACGACCTGACGCGCGCGGATGCGCCGGAATACCAGCAAGGGGATCGTGCGATCGCCGCACTGCTTCTGGAAAAGGTGACGGCGCCCGTCATCGACGTCTGGAACAAATCCGACGCCGCGCCTTCTTCGAAGCATGAAGGCGTCACGCTCTCCGCGAAGACGGGCGCCGGCCTCGACCTTCTCAGAAGCAAATTGCTCGAAGTCGCGGGCTGGCAAGCCGCACCCGAAGGCGTGTACATCGCCCGCGAACGCCACGTGCACGCGCTGCGCCGCGTCGAGTCGCACCTCGCGGAGGCGCATGCGCTGCTCGCGCAGCAGGCGCAGGCCCTGGACCTGCTCGCCGAGGAACTGCGACTGGCCCAGAACGCGCTGAACGAGATCACCGGCGCGTTTGGCGTCGAGGACCTGCTGGGCGTGATCTTCTCGAAATTCTGCATCGGCAAGTGAGCCACAATCGCGGCTCCTTACCCGGGAACCGCCCATGCCCACGAAGCACCTGTCCGCCCTCGGCCTGACGCTGGCCGCATCCCTTGCCTTCGCCGCACCGCCCGTCGCGCCGGTGCGCGACCAGGTCGAAACGCTGCACGGCGTCACCGTGCACGACCCCTACCGCTACTTCGAGAACGCCAAGGACCCCGAGGTCGCCGGCTGGATGAAGGCGCAAGGCGACTTCGCGCGCCAGCAGCTGGACGCCATCCCCGGCCGCGACGCGCTCCTCAAGCGCATCGTGCAGCTGTCGGACGCGCAGGGCGACGTCATCGGCTCGGTCGTGCGCATGCCCGGCGACAAGACCTTCTTCATGAAGCGCGTGAAGGGCGAGAAGCAGTTCAAGCTGGTGCTGCGCGAGCCCGGCCGCAAGGACCGCGTGCTGGTCGACCCGCAGCGCGAGCATGACCGCACCGGCGTGCCGCACGCCATCAACTTCTTCGTGCCCTCGTGGGACGCGACGCACGTGGCCTACGGCATGTCGGGCGGCGGCTCCGAAGAAGCGTCGCTCTACATCCTCAACGTGCAGACGGGCCAGCATGTCGGCAAGCCGATCCCCCGCGTGCACGAAGGCCTCATCAGCTGGCTGCCGGACTCGAAGTCGCTCACGTACAACCAGCTGCGGCAACTGAACGCCGAGGACGCCGAGACCGAGTACTACCTGGACTCCAAGGTGATGTGGCTCAAGCTCGGCGCGCCGGAAAACGAGGCAAAGGCCGTGTTCGGCCCGACGGTGAACAAGCAATTGGGCCTGGTGCGCCTGGACGTCGCGGGCATCACCTTCTCGCCGGGCAGCCCGTGGATGGTGGCGCGCACCACCGACACCACGCTGCCCGAAGGCAAGCTGTTCGTCGCGCGCGTGACCGACCTGGGCAACGGCGACGTGCCGTGGAAGCAGTTCGCCGGCTTCGACGACAAGATCGTCGACATCGACCTGAAGGGCGACGAGCTTTTCTTCCGCACGCACAAGGACGCGCCGCGCTACAAGGTGATGAAGCTCGACCTGCGCGAGCCGCAACTGGCGAAAGCGAAGGACATCGCGCTGCCGCCCGAAGGCGGCGTGATCGAAGGCTTCGCAACCGGCGCGCGCGAGCTGATGGCCGAAGTGCGCGAAGGAACGAGCATCGTGCTGCGCCGCTACGCCGCGAACGACACGCGCGGCCGCGCAGTGCCGCTGCCCGCCAAGGGCGCGGCTTTCCTCGTCGGCGATCCGGCGCGCGCGTACGGCGACTGGCTTTATCGCCTGACGTCGTGGACCACGCCGCAGCGCCTGATGAAGCTGCAAGGCGACCGCTCCAGCGACGCCGGCCTGCAGCCGTGGAAGAAGCTCACCGGCGTGCCGGAGCTGGAGATCGTCGACGCCAAGTGCCCGAGCTGGGACGGCACGCTGGTGCCCATGACGATCCTGCACGCCAAGGGCCTGAAGCGTGACGGCTCGCACCCCACGCTGGTCATGGGCTACGGCTCCTACGGTTTCTCCGAGACCGCGTACTACGACACCTCGCGCTACGCCTGGATCGAGCGCGGCGGCGTCATCGCGCACGTCAACGTGCGAGGCAGCGGCGTGTACGGCGACACCTGGCGCTACGCCGGCTTCAAGCAGACCAAGGCCAACACCTGGAAGGACGGCGTGGCCTGCACGCAGTACCTGATCGCGCAGGGCTACGCCACGCCCAGGACCATGGGCATCTGGGGCGCGAGCGCCGGCGGCATCTTCGTCAACCGCGCCGTGATCAGCGCGCCGCAGCTGTACGCCGCGGCCGTGTCCGAGGTGGGCGTGGTCGATGCGCTGCGCGCCGAGGAAAGCGCCAACGGCATCACCAACATCTCCGAGTTCGGCAGCTACAAGGACGCGAAGGAATTCCCGTCGCTGCTGGACATGAGCGCCTACCACCAGATCAAGGACGGCACGGCCTACCCCGCGCTGCTGTTCATCCACGGCCTGAACGACCCGCGCGTGGATGCGTGGCAAAGCGCCAAGGGTGTCGCGCGCTACCAGGTCGCCACCACCAGCAGCAAGCCGGTGCTGCTGCGCCTCGATGCGCAGGCCGGCCACGGCATCGGCAGCACGGTGACCCAGCGCCAGCAAGTGCGCGCGGACATGTATGCCTTCCTGCTGTGGCAGATGGGGCTGCTGCCGGCGCGTTGAGCGCAGTTACAACTCCCGGCTCTGCCGTTTCAGGTGTAAGCGGGCGTCAGCGCCCCTTCTCCTAGCCCAGCGGTGCGGGTAACGTGACAAATGTCATGAACGCACCCCTTCGCAACCCCATCAAGTTCGACGTGCAGGGCCTGATGAAGGTCATCGCGGAGAACGACACGAGCGACGCTTTCTCTCCCAAGCTGTCGACGGCCCAATGGGACATGCTGGGCAGCTACCTGCAGCCCTTCGCCGTCACCGGCGGCCAGGTGCTGATCCAGCAAGGTGCGGAGGACCGCACGCTGTACCTCGTGGAGACGGGCAGCCTCACCGTGCACTACGAAGACAGCAAGGGCCGGCTGCGTCTGGCGGTGATCAACCCCGGCTCCGCCGTCGGCGAAGGCGCCTTCTTCAGCCGCAACCCGCGCAGCGCCACGGTGCAGGCTTCGGGCACCAGCAAGATCTGGAGCCTGACGCCCCTGCGCTTTTCGGAGTTGAGCAAGCGCCAGCCCGAGGTCGCCCTCGAGCTCGCCATGGCGCTTGGTTCGCTGGTGTCCCGGCGCCTGGCCAACAAGCCGCGCCGGATGGCCGTCACCTGACCGGCCCGCGCCCGCCCCTTTGCCGCACTGCGGCAACTTTTTCACGGACTTCGCACCGGCGTGTCTCGACGCCGCCCGGGCGGCGCCAAATAATGCCTCCGTGGCGTGGCTTCACGTCTAAACTCCCCTTCCCGGCTAACGAAAGTGTTCGTTCCGGCCCCCCGTCCCAGCGAAAGGGCCCCCATGTCCTTGTTTTCCTGGATGTTCCCGGCCAAGAAGCCGGCCAAGCCAGCGCTCCCCGAAAGCTCGGGCCTGTCGCGCATGGAGCCGACGCGCCCCGTGCGCCGCGGCGCGCGCGAAGTCATCAACGACAACAACGCGCAGCCCGCCAACCGCAAGCATGAACGCATGGCGCGGCGCGAGCTGCTGTACGCCGTGGTGCGCGAAGCCATGGTGCGCGCCGGCGTGCTGTCGGCCAGCTACAAATTCAAGGTGCTGTCGCTGGACGGCCGCGGCCGCCAGTTCCTGGTGATGATCGACCTGTCGCGCGACTGCGCGGTGGCCACGCCGCAGCTCGCGGAGATCGAAGCCATGATCGCCCAGGGCGCGAAGATGCGGCACGACATCCTGGTGTCCGCCGTGTACTGGCGCATGAGTGAGCACGTCGCGGTGGGCGACCCCAAGCAGCCCGCCGCCGCCGCCGCCGCGCAGGCCGACTCGCAGCCGATCCCGCTCGATTCCGAGCCCGCCGCCCTGGAGGCCAAGCCCGTCACGCGCTCGCGCTACGAGCCCATCGGCCAGGACGAGGTGGCGGCCTTCAAGCAGGCCATGGCCGCCGGCGTGCAGAACCCCGCCGCCGCGGCCGCCGCCGCCACCGGGGTGGCCCACGGCGCCAGCGCCACGTCCTTCGACGGCAACACGGTGCACGGCCCGCAAAGCTACACGCTGCTCACCGGCTTCGAGGACACCGAAGTCGCGAGCGACGACGTGCGCACGCCGGTGCTCTCCGGCACGCAATACGGCGAACTGAACTAGCAGCCCGCACGGCCCGCGCCCGTGACGGGCGTTGCCACGCCGTTGCGCTGACGTCAAACTTACAACAACGCGGGAGACAAGCCATGAAGGTGGAGCAACTGGTCGAGGCCATCGCCAAGCTCGACGCCAAGGACGCGCTGCAATGCCGCCTGACGGTGGACGAGTGGAAGTCGCTCGCGCCCTACCTGTCGGTGCGTTTCCTGCGCCCGGGCGACCCGCTGATGGAAGAAGGCGACTGCGAGCGCGAGTTCTTCATCCTGGCCGACGGCGAACTCGAAGTGAGCGTCGCCGGCAATGTGATCGCCACGCTGATGCCCGGCACCGTGGTCGGCGAAGGCACCTTCTTCTCGGGCCAGCCGCGCAGCGCCACCGTCACGCCATCGACGCCCGGCGTCGCGTGGAGCCTGCACTGGGACAAGTTCGACGCCATGAGCGACAAGCAGCCCAAGCTGGCGATCCACCTCGTCAAGGGGCTGGCGGCCGTGCTCGCCGTGCGCATGCGCGAAGCCCTGCTGGTCGGGCACTTCGCCTAGCCGCGCAACAGCCTCTCTTCGGCCATCGCCAGCGTCTCGGGCCGGCCCGAGAGCACCAGCGTGTCGCCATCGGCCAGCGGCGAGCCGTCGTCGGGCTGCAAGGCCTTGCCGTCGGGGCCGCGGCGGCTGACGATGCGCACGCCGATGGCGTTCAAGGCCAGCTGGTCGAGCGCGCGGCCCACCGCGCCCGCCTCGGGCGGCAGCGTCACCGTGGACAGGCGCTCCTGTTCGATCTCGTCGGCGGTGTCGTCGTCGGCGCCGTGGAAGTAGCCGCGCAGCAGGCTGTACCGCGCATCGCGCTGGTCCTGCACGATGCGGATCACGCGGCGCATGGGCACGCCCACCAGCGCCAGGGCGTGGCTGGCCAGCATCAGCGAGCCTTCGAGCAATTCGGGCACCACCTCGGTGGCGCCGGCGGCCTGCAGCTTCTCCAGGTCGCGGTCGTCCTGCGTGCGCACGATCACCGGCACCTGCGCCGCGTGGCTGCGCACGTTGGATATCACGCGGATCGCGCCGCCGACGTCGAGGTAGGTGACGACCACCGCACTGGCGCGCGCCAGGCCCGCGGCCACCAGCGCCTGCAGGCGTGCGGCGTCGCCGAACACCACCTGCTCGCCGGCTGCGGTGGCCTGCCGCACGCGGTCGGGGTCCAGGTCGAGCGCGATGTACGGGATGTTCTCGCCCTCGAGCATGCGCGCCAGGTTCTGGCCGCAGCGGCCGTAGCCGCAGATGATCACGTGCTTGTTCTGGTTGATCGAACGCCGCGCGATGGTGGTCATCTGCAGCGACTGCAGCATCCACTCGCTGGCCACCAGCTTCATCACCACGCGGTTGGCGTACATGATCATGAAGGGCGTGGCCAGCATGGAGATCACCATGCTCGCGAGGATCGGGTTGACCAGCGGCGCCGGCACCAGCTTGCTTTGCAGCGCCAGCGTCAGCAGCACGAAGCCGAACTCGCCGGCCTGCGCCAGGTAGATGCCGGTGCGCAGCGCCACGCCGGTGGTCGCGCCGAACATGCGGGCCAGCAGCGTCACCAGCGCCAGCTTGAAGAACACCGGCACCGTGACCATCAGCAGCACCAGGCCCCAGCGATCGAACACCAGGCGCCAGTCCAGCATCATGCCGATGGAGATGAAGAAGATGCCCAGCAGCACGTCGTGGAAGGGCCGGATGTCGGTTTCCACCTGGTGCTTGTACTCGGTCTCCGAGATCAGCATGCCGGCGATGAAGGCGCCCAGCGCCAGCGACAGGCCCGCGAGTTCCGTGATCCACGCCAGCCCGAGCGTGACGAAGAGCAGGTTCAGCACGAAGAGCTCCTCGCTCTTGCGCCGCGCCACCAGCGTCAGCCACCAACGCATCACGCCCTGGCCGCCGACCAGCAGCAGCAGGATCACGACCGTGGCCTTGACTGCGGCGATGCCCAGGTCGGCGAACAGGCGCTCGGGCGGGCTCGACAGCGCCGGGATCAGCACCAGGAGGGGCACCACCGCCAAATCCTGGAACAGGAGCACGCCCATCACGCGCTTGCCGTGCTCGGTCTCCAGCTCGAGCCGGTCGGCCAGCATCTTCACCACCACCGCCGTGCTGCTCATGGCCAGCGCGCCCGACAGCGCGACGGCGGTGCGCCAGTCCATCTTCCACAGCGTGGGCGCCAGCGCGCTCAGGAAGAGCGAGCCGATGGTGCCGAGGACGATGGTGAGCACGACCTGCGACAGCCCCAGCCCAAACACGTGCTGGCGCATGGCGCGCAGCTTGGGCAGGTTGAATTCCAGCCCGATCACGAACATCAGGAACACCACGCCGAACTCGCCGATGTGGCGCAGCGCGTCCGAGTGCTCGCCCAGCGCCAGCGCGTGCGGGCCGACCAGCACGCCCACCACCAGGTAGCCCAGCATGGGCGGGAGCTTGAGGCTGCGGAAGACCACCACGCCGAGCACTGCAGCGAGCAGGTACAGCAGCGTCAGTTCCAGGGTGGTCATGGCCGCATGCTACCAAGCGCGGACGACGGGCCTCGATAGAATCCCGCCATGACACCGGACCGCGAGCGGGCGCTGCGCCTGGCCCAGGAAACCTTCGACATCGAGGCCGCCGCGGTGCTGGGCCTGAAGCAGCGCACCGGGGAGTCGTTCGCGCGCGCGGTGGAGAAGATGCTGGCGGTGCGCGGCCGCGTCGTGGTGATGGGCATCGGCAAGAGCGGGCACATCGCGCGCAAGATCGCGGCCACGCTCGCCTCCACCGGCACGCCGGCGATGTTCGTGCACCCGGCCGAGGCCAGCCACGGTGACCTGGGCATGATCAAGCCGATCGATCTGGTGCTGGCCGTCTCCAACAGCGGCGAGGTCGACGAAGTGACCACGCTATTGCCCGTGATCAAGCGCCTGGGGTCCACGCTGATCGCGATGACGGGCAATCTGCAGTCGACGCTCGCGCGCCACGCCGACATCGTGCTGGACAGCGGCGTGGAAAAGGAAGCCTGCCCGCTGCAGCTCGCGCCGACCGCCAGCACCACCGCGCAGCTCGCGCTGGGCGATGCACTGGCGGTGGCGCTGCTCGATGCGCGCGGCTTCCGCACCGAGGACTTCGCGCGCTCGCATCCCGGCGGCGCGCTGGGGCGCAAATTGCTCACGCATTTGTCGGACGTGATGCGCACCGGCGACGCGGTGCCGCGCGTGTCGGCGCAGACGGCCTTCCCCGACCTGATGCGCGAGATGAGCGCCAAGGGCCTGGGCGCATCGGCGGTGACCGACGCCAACGGCAAGGTACTGGGCATCTTCACCGACGGCGACCTGCGCCGCCTGATCGAAAAGGGCGTGGACCTGCGCAGCTCCACCGCCGGCGACGTGATGCACACCAAGCCCAAGACCATCCACCGCAACGCGCTCGCCGCCGAAGCCGCTCAGCTGATGGAGCAGGCCCGCATCACCAGCGTGCTGGTGGTGGACGACGGCGGCATCCTGGTGGGCGCCGTCAACAGCAACGACCTGATGCGCGCCAAGGTGATCTGATGGCCGCACCTGCGCTGAACTTCGCGCCCGAACTCCTGCTGGCGGCGCAAGGCGTGCGCGTGGCCTTCTTCGACGTCGACGGCGTGCTCACCGACGGCGGCCTGTACCTGGGCGAGGCGGGCGAGCCGCTCAAGCGCTTCAACATCCTCGACGGCCTGGGCCTGAAGCTCATCGCGCAGGTCGGCATCACGCCCGTGGTGATCACGGGCCGCGATTCGCCGGCGCTGCGCGCGCGCGTCGCGGCACTGGGCATCGTGCACGCGCATTACGGCGCCGAACAGAAACTCGCGAAGGCGGAAGACACGCTCAAGCAACTGGGTGCGGGCTGGCGCGAAGCCGCGGGCATGGGCGACGACTGGCCCGACCTGCCGGTGCTCAGGCGCTGCGCGTTCGCCTGCGCGCCGGCGAACGCACACGCCGAAGTCAAGGCCATTGCGCACCACGTGACGGCGGCGACGGGCGGCCACGGCGCCGCGCGCGAGTTCTGCGACCTGCTGCTGGTGGCCAGCGGCAAGTACGCGGGCCTGCTGGAGGGCTACGCGTGATCGTCGGCGGCTTCATCCAGGGCCAGCCGTCGGGGCGCATGTTCCGCGCCGGCTGGGAGCGCATCTCGGTCTACCTGCCGGTGATCCTGATGGGCCTGATCGCGCTGCTCACGTACTGGCTGGCGCGCAACACGCCCACGCTCGGGCCCGAGCAGACCAAGGCCGCGGCCACGCACGACCCGGACCAGTTCATGCGCCGCTTCTCGGTGAAGTCCTTCGATGCGAGCGGGCGCCTGAAGACCGAATTGCACGGCGCGGAAGCGCGCCACTACCCCGACACCGACACCACCGAGATCGACCAGCCGCGCCTGCGCTCGATCAACGAGCGCGGCGCCGTCACCGTGGCCACCGCGAAGGCGGCGATCAGCAACGCCGACGGCTCCGAGGTGCAATTGATGGGCGAAGCCGTCGTGACGCGCGCGGCGTACACCGACGCCACGGGCCGCGCGCAGCCCCGCGTCGAGATCCGCAGCGAGTACCTGCACGTGTTCGTGAACACCGAGCGCATCACGTCGAACAAGCCGGTGGAGATCCTGCGCGGCGACGACCGCCTGGCCGGCGAGGGCATGGCCTTCGACAACGTGTCGCAGCAGCTGGACATGCAAGGCCGCGTCCGCGCGCAGATCCAGCCGCGCTGACGCCCATGGCCGGCCCGCTCGTCTTCATCACCGGCGCTTCCAGCGGCATCGGCCAGGCGCTGGCGCGGCGCTACTACGACGCGGGCTGGCGCCTCGCGCTCGCGGCGCGGCGCACGGGCGAGATCGAACAATGGGCGCAGGCGCAGCGGCTCGATGCCCAGCGCTACGCGGTCTACGCCGCGGATGTCGCCGACACCGACAGCATCGTCGGCGCCGGTGCGCGGTGCATCGAGCAACAGGGCGTGCCCGACGTGGTGATCGCCAACGCGGGCATCAGCATCGGCGTGGACACCGAGGAGCGCGGCGACATCGAGGTGATCGCCCGCACTTTCGCCACCAACAATATCGGCCTGGCCGCGACCTTCCATCCCTTCATCGCCGGCATGAGGCGGCGCGGCTCGGGGCGGCTGGTGGGCATCGGCAGCGTCGCCGGCATCCGCGGCCTGCCGGGGCACGGCGCGTACTGCGCCAGCAAGGCCGGCGTGATCAGCTACTGCGAGAGCCTGCGCGGCGAGCTGCGCGCCAGCGGCGTGAAGGTGGTGACGATCTGCCCCGGCTACATCGACACGCCGCTCACGCGCGAGAACCGCTACTCGATGCCCTTCCTGATGAAGGCCGAGGATTTCGCCGACCGCGCCTTCCGCACGATCGAGGCGGGCACGAGCTACCGCGTGATCCCGTGGCAGATGGGCGTGGTCGCCAAGCTGCTGCGCGCATTGCCAAACGCGCTGTACGACCGCGCGCTGGCGGGGCGGCCGAGGAAGCACCGGCAAAAGGACAAATGAAAAGGGGCCCGAAGGCCCCTTTGTCTTTGGCGAAGCAGCTGGATCAGTAGCCGCCGCGGTTGCCACCGCCGCCGCCGCCGCGCGGGCCGGAGCCGTACGGGCTGCGGAAGCCGCCGTCGTTGCCGCCACCACCGCCGCCGCCACGGCCGCCGTAGCCGCCACCGCCGCCTTCGCGACGGCCGCCGCCACCACCGCCACCACCGTAGCCGCCGCCACCGCCGCCGCCGTAACCACCACCGCCGCCGCCGCCGTAGCCGCCGCCACCGCCACGCGGGCGGTTTTCCATCGGACGCGCTTCATTGACGACGACGCTGCGGCCGCCCAGGGGCTGGCCGTTCATGCCGTTGATGGCTGCTTGCGCCTCGGCATCCGATCCCATCTCGACGAAGCCGAAGCCCTTCGAGCGGCCGGTGTCGCGCTCCATCATCACCTTGGCGCTGGTGACGGAACCGAACTGGCCGAAGGCTTGCTCCAGGTCGTTGTCGCGAACGGAATACGGCAGGTTGCCGACGTAAAGTTTGTTGCCCATCGAGGGACTCCTGAAAAAACGAACACTGGCGCGATGGAGTCCCGAGAACGCAGGCCACCGCCGAGGTGGCTGGAGAAGCGAAACACTGACCTGATCACCGCAATCTGCGCGTGACGTACTGCTGGCACGCGATGCCATTATGAGCAGATATTCCGGCGGCGTGCAGCCCTGCCGGGTACCGGAAGCGGTCGAAAACCCTGAATCCGCACCCGTTCCTGCCGCTTTCTGTAGCGCTTTTGTTGCTTTTTGGCCTCCGGGGCTACTCATCCAGCCCCCCGGGATGAAACCGCCGTGGGGAGACTGACAGCTTCGCGCGTCTAGACTGCGCGGCCCCGCATGGAAGCCTTCCTCGTCTCCACCGGCCTCGTCGCCCTCGCTGAAATCGGTGACAAGACCCAGCTGCTGTCCCTGGTCCTCGCCGCCCGCTTTCGCAAGCCCTGGCCGATCGCCGCCGGCATCTTCGTGGCCACCTTGTTCAACCACGCGCTGGCCGGCGCGGCCGGCGCCTGGCTCACCACGCTGCTGGGCCCGCAGGTGCTGCGCTGGATCCTGGCGGCCTCGTTCATCGCCATGGCCGTGTGGATGCTCATTCCCGACAAGCTCGACGCGGGCGAGCAGGAACGCGCCTCCCACCTGGGCGTGTTCGGCACCACGCTCATCGCCTTCTTCTTCGCCGAGATGGGCGACAAGACCCAGGTGGCCACCGTGATGCTGGCGGCGCGCTTCCCGAACTGGGTCGCGGTGGTCGGCGGAACGACACTGGGGATGATGCTGGCCAACGTGCCGGTGGTGTGGTTCGGCGAGCGCGCGACGCGGGCCGTGCCGATCCGCGCCGTGCACGTGGTCTCCGCGGTGATCTTCCTCGCGCTCGGGGTGGCGGCATTGATCGTTTAGGTATACTTCCGCCAGCGCCGATTTGCTTCCGCTTGCGGGCGCTTAACCAAATGCAGCTAAAGACGAAGCCCGACGAGAGCCCGGCATCGTGTTTAGCGATCCGGGTTTTTGCTTTTTCGCCATGCCGCTCGTCGCCACACCG
This sequence comes from Ramlibacter sp. PS4R-6, assembly GCF_037572775.1. Lineage (NCBI taxonomy): Bacteria > Pseudomonadati > Pseudomonadota > Betaproteobacteria > Burkholderiales > Comamonadaceae > Ramlibacter > Ramlibacter sp. PS4R-6. The sequence continues at coordinate 789,853 of NZ_JBBHKA010000001.1, forward strand.
CAAACGATGTCCTTCGAAGCGCCGCTCGCGCTGCAAAGCGGCGCGTCCATCCGCGGCTATTCGCTGGCCTACGAGACCTACGGCACGCTCAATGCGGACAAGAGCAATGCGGTCCTGATCTGCCACGCGCTCAACGCGTCGCACCACGTGGCGGGTGTCTACGCGGACCAGCCCGACAACGTGGGCTGGTGGGACACCATGATCGGCCCCGGCAAGCCGGTGGACACCGACCGCTTCTTCGTCATCGGCGTGAACAACCTGGGCTCGTGCTTCGGCTCGACGGGCCCCATGCATGTGAACCCCGACACCGGCCGCGTGTACGGCGCCGACTTCCCGGTGGTGACGGTGGAAGACTGGGTGGATGCGCAGGCGCGACTGCTCGACGGCCTCGGCATCGAAACGCTCGCCGCGGTCATGGGCGGCAGCCTGGGCGGCATGCAGGCGCTGTCGTGGACGCTGCAATACCCCGAACGTGTGCGCCACGCGGTGGTGGTCGCCAGCGCGCCCAACCTCAACGCCGAGAACATCGCCTTCAACGAGGTGGCGCGCCGCGCCATCGTCACCGACCCCGATTTCCACGGCGGCCATTTCTACGAGCGCCGCGTCATCCCCAAGCGCGGCCTGCGCATCGCCCGCATGATCGGCCACATCACGTACCTGTCGGACGACGTGATGAACGAGAAGTTCGGCCGCGAGCTGCGCGACGGCATCGACCTGAAGTACTCCACGCAGGACATCGAGTTCCAGATCGAGAGCTACCTGCGCTACCAGGGCGACAAGTTCAGCGAGTACTTCGACGCCAACACCTACCTGCTGATCACGCGCGCGCTCGATTACTTCGACCCCGCCAAGCGCCACGGCGGCAACCTCGCCAAGGCCCTGGCCGTGGCGCGCGCCAAGTTCCTGCTCGTGAGCTTCAAGACCGACTGGCGCTTCACCTCGGCGCGCAGCCGCGAGCTCGTCAAGGCGCTGCTGCACAACAGGCGCGACGTGAGCTACGCCGAGATCGACGCGCCGCACGGCCACGACGCCTTCCTGCTGGACGACGAGCGCTACATGGGCGTGGTGCGGGCCTACTTCGACGGCATCGCGAAGGAGGGCGCATGAGCGACCGCACCACCATGGAGGTGATCGCGAGCCTCGTGCCGCAGGGTTCGCGCGTGCTCGACCTGGGCTGCGGCGACGGCGCGCTGCTGGAGCTGCTGCAGCGCGAGCGCGGCTGCAGCGGCTACGGCGTGGAGATCGACGACGCGAACCTGCTGGCCTGCGCGAAGCGGGGCGTCAACGTCATCCAGCTGAACCTCGACGAAGGCCTGTCGATGTTCGAGGACGCGTCGTTCGACGTCGTGCTGCAGGTGGACACGCTGCAGCACCTGCGCAACGCCGAGACCATGCTGGTGGAGACGGCGCGCGTCGGCCGCACGGGCATCGTCGCCTTCCCCAACTTCGCGCACTGGCCCAACCGCCTGGCGATCCTGCGCGGGCGCATGCCGGTGACCAAGCGCCTGCCCTACCAGTGGTACGACACGCCCAACATCCGCGTGGGCACCTTCAAGGACTTCGAGGTGCTGGCGACCAAGAACCGGTTGGCGATCCTCGACGCCTTCGGCCTGCAGGAGGGCCGCGAGGTGCGCGTGCTGCCGAATGCCCGCGCCTCGACCGCGGTGTTCAAGTTCGAGCGCGGTTGATGCGCTAACATCGCGGCATCGGGATCACAGCCTCCCGTTCCCTCCCGGGGGATAGACGGTGTCCCGTCCAAGCGCTGGCAACTCGCACTGGAGTTTCCCGACATGGACACCGCATCGCCTTCCATCTCTCCCACTGAACTGTCCGCGCGCCTCGCGCGCAACGACGCACCGCTCGTGCTCGACGTGCGCCGCGACGTGCGTTACGCCGAGGCCGATTGCGTCTTGCCGCAGGCGCAGCGCTGCGACCCCAACGACGTGGCGAGCTTCGCCGCGTCGCAGGCGCCGCGTGAAGCCGTGGTGTATTGCGTGCACGGCCTCGAAGTCGGCGAGCAAGCCGCCGCGCAGCTGCGGGCGCAGGGCTGGGACGCCCGGTTCCTGGAAGGCGGCATCGAAGGCTGGCGGGCCGCGGGTCTGCCGACCATTCCCAAGCGCGGCGAAGCATGACGCACGGCGTGACCTTCGCCGAGGCCTTCCGCTTCTGGCTGAAGCTCGGCTTCATCAGCTTCGGCGGGCCGGCCGGGCAGATCGCGGTGATGCACCGCGAGCTCGTCGAGGGCCGGCGCTGGATCTCCGAGAAGCGCTTCCTGCACGCGCTCAATTACTGCATGTTGCTGCCGGGCCCGGAGGCGCAGCAGCTGGCCACCTACATCGGCTGGCTGATGCACCGCACCTGGGGCGGCATCGTGGCGGGCGCGCTGTTCGTGCTGCCGTCGCTGTTCATCCTGATCGCGCTGTCGTGGATCTACGTGGCCTATGGCCACGTGAGCTGGATCGCGGGCCTGTTCTACGGCATCAAGCCCGCGGTGGCGGCCATCGTGCTGCAGGCGGTTTGGCGCATCGGCAGCCGCACGCTGAAGGACCCGCGCCGCGTGCCGCTGCTGTGGGCCATCGCCGTCCTGAGCTTCGTCGCGATCGCGGCGCTGCACGTGCCCTTCCCGTGGGTGGTGCTCAGCGCGGCCATCGCCGGCGCGCTCGGCGGCAAGTACCTGCCGGCGCAGTTCGCGGGTGGCGCCGGCCATGCGGCGAAGGCGCAAGCGCACGGCAGCGAGCGCTACGTGATCGACGACGACACGCCCACGCCGCCGCATGCGCTGTTCCAGCGCAGCCGCCTGGCCCTTGTCGTCGCGGCGGGCGCGGTGCTGTGGCTGGTGCCCATGGCCGCGCTGCTGGCCTCGAGCGGCTGGGACGGCACGCTGGCGCAGATGGGCTGGTTCTTCACCAAGGCCGCGCTGCTCACCTTCGGCGGCGCGTATGCCGTGCTGCCCTACGTCTACCAGGGCGCGGTCGAGCAGTTCCAGTGGCTCACCGCCGCGCAGATGATCGACGGCCTCGCGCTCGGCGAGACCACCCCGGGCCCCCTGATCATGGTCGTGGCCTTCGTCGGCTTCGTCGGCGGCTGGACGAAGCAGGTGCTGGGGCCCGACCTGCTCTTCACCGGCGCGGCCCTCGCGGCCACGGTGGTCACCTGGTTCACCTTCCTGCCCTCGTTCCTCTTCATCCTGGCCGGCGGGCCGCTGGTGGAAGCGACGCACGGCAACATGAAGTTCACGGCGCCGCTGACGGCGATCACCGCGGCGGTGGTCGGCGTGATCGCGAGCCTGGCGCTGTTCTTCCTCGCGCACATCGCCCAGCCGGTGGCGGGCGGGCCCGTCGACTGGCGTGCATTGGTCATCGCCACCGCGGCCGCAGTAGCACTGTTGCGCTACAAGGTGGGCGTGATCTCCGTGATTGCCACATGTGCGCTCGCGGGTCTGGTCCTATCATCGGTCGGATGAAAATCCTCATCACCGGTGGCAGCGGTTTCGTCGGCGCGCGGCTCGCGCGTGCGCTGCTGGCGCAAGGCCAGTTGTCCGTGGCGGGCGCGCCGGCCCGCAAGGTCGAGTCCATCACCCTGGCCGACCGCGCGCCGCCGCCCGACGACCTGGCGAAAGATCCGCGCATCACCTTCGTCGGCGGCGACCTGAACGAGCAGCTCGCGTCGAAGCAGGTTCCCGCAGCCGGCACCGAAGTCGTTTTCCACCTGGCTGCCGCCGTCAGCGGCGAATGCGAAGCCGACTTCGACCTGGGCATGCGCAGCAACTTCGCCGCGACGCATGCGCTGCTGGAAGCGTGCCGCGCGCTCGGCAACCGGCCGACGGTGGTGTTCTCCAGTTCGGTGGCCGTGTTCGGCAAGTTGCCGGGCGGCGAGATGCCCGACCCCATCGAGGACTTCACCCTGCCCACGCCGCAATCGAGCTACGGCAACCAGAAGGCGATCGGCGAGCTGATGATGGCCGACTACGCGCGCAAAGGCTACATCCGCGCGCGCAGCGTGCGCCTGATGACGGTGAGCGTGCGGCCCGGCCGTCCCAACGGCGCGGCGTCGAGCTTCTTCTCCGGGATGATCCGCGAGCCGCTGGCGGGCGTGCGCGCGCAGGTGCCGGTGGGGGCGGAGGTCCAGCACCCCATCCTGTCGCCTTCGCTCACCATCGAGGGCCTGATCCGCTGCGCCGAAGCGAGCGATGCCGAGTGGGGGCCGCTCACCGGCCTGAACCTGCCGTCGCTGTGCGTGAGCGTCGGCGAGATGGCGGCGGCGCTGGAGCGCGTGTCGCCCGAAGCCGCGCGCCTGCTCGACTGGGTGCCGGACGAACGGATCGGCAAGCTCGTCTATGGCTGGCCGGGCAAGGTGCACTGGCCGCGCGCGAAGGCTCTCGGCCTGAAGGCGAACACCGACTTCGAATCGATCGTCCGCGAGTACATCCGCGAGAACCCGCAGGCGGTGAAGGTCGCGGTGCGCTGACATGGGCCGGAAGATCGCGCTCATCGGGCTCGGCGCCATGGGCGCGGGCATGGCGGGGTCGCTGCGGCGCGCCGGGCACGAGGTCCACGTGTGCGATGCGCGCGCCGGCGTCGCGCAGCAGTTCGCCAAGGACGGCGGCGTGGCGTGTGCGACGCCTGCCGAGGCCGCGCGCGATTGCGACATCGTCGTCTCCGTCGTGGTGAATGCGGCGCAGACGGAGGATGTCCTCTTCGGCGCCAACGGCTGCGCGGCGGCGATGAAGAAGGGCAGCGTCTTCGTCATGTGCTCCACCGTCGACCCCAACTGGTCGGCGGCGCTCGAGGGCCGCCTGCAGGCCCTGGGCCTGCAGTACCTCGACGCACCCATCTCCGGCGGCGCGGCCAAGGCCGCGGCGGGCCAGATCACGATGATGACGGCGGGCCGCCCCGAGGCGTATGCCGCCTGCGGCGACGTGCTCGAGGGCATGGCCGCCAAGGTCTACAAGCTGGGCGCGCGCGCCGGCGCGGGCAGCAAGGTCAAGATCGTCAACCAGCTGCTCGCGGGCGTGCACATCGCCGCGGCCGCCGAGGCCATGGCGCTGGGCCTGCGCGAAGGCGTGGACCCCGAAGCGCTCTACGACGTCATCACGCACAGCGCGGGCAACAGCTGGATGTTCGAGAACCGCATGCCGCACGTGCTGGCGGGCGACTACACGCCGCTGTCGGCCGTGGACATCTTCGTGAAGGACTTGGGGCTGGTGCTCGACCTCGCGCGCGCGACCAAATTCCCGCTGCCGCTCTCGTCCACCGCGCACCAGATGTTCATGCAGGCCTCCTCCGCCGGCCACGGCCGCGAGGACGACAGCGCGGTGATCAAGACATTCCCCGGCATCGAGCTGCCCCAGAAGAAATGAGCCGTTTGCTGCTCGGCTGCATCGCCGACGACTTCACCGGCGCCACCGACCTGGCCAACAACCTGGTGCGCGCCGGCATGCGCGCCGTGCAGGCCATCGGCGCGCCCACCGGCGCGCTCGATGCCGAAGCGGACGCGGTCGTCATCGCGCTGAAGTCGCGCACCATCCCCGCGCAGGAAGCGGTGGCGCAGTCGCTCACCGCACTGGCTTGGCTGCGCGAACAGGGCGCGCGCCAGGTCTACTTCAAGTACTGCTCCACCTTCGACAGCACGCCGGCCGGCAACATCGGGCCGGTGGCCGAGGCGTTGATGGACGCGCTGGGCACCGATTTCGCAATCGCCACGCCAGCCTTCCCCGACAACGGCCGCACCGTGTTCAAGGGCCACCTCTTCGTCGGCGAGCAGCTGCTGTCCGACAGCGGCATGCGCGACCACCCGCTCACGCCGATGCGCGACGCGAACCTGGTGCGCGTGCTGCAGGCGCAGTGCCGCCGCAAGGTCGGCCTCATCGACCACCGCACCGTCGCGCAGGGCGCGCCCGCCATCCGCGAGCGCATCGCGCAGCTGAAGCGCGAGGGCGTGGGCCTGGCCATCGTCGATGCGGTGTCCAACGACGACCTCGTGCGCCTCGGCCCTGCGGTCGCCGACCATGCGCTCGTCACGGCCGGCTCGGGCGTGGCGATCGGCCTGCCGCAGAACTTCGGCATCGCCCCCTCCTCGCAGGCCAGCGAATTGCCGCGTGCAAGCGGCCTGCGCGCGATCGTCTCGGGCAGCTGCTCGCAGGCGACCAACGCGCAGGTGGCGGACTTCATCGCCAAGGGCGGCCATGCCTTCGCGCTCGACCCGCTGCGCATCGCGCGTGGCGAAACCGTCGTCGAGGAAGCGCTGGCCTGGGCGCAGCCGCTGCTGGCGCAGGGCCCGGTGCTCGTCTACTCGACGGCCGATGCGTCCGCCGTGAAGGCCACGCAGTCGCAACTGGGGGTGGCCGAAGCCGGCGCGATGGTCGAGCACGCCCTCGCCGCGATCGCGCGCGGCCTGGTCGAGCGCGGCGTGCGCCAGCTGCTCGTGGCCGGCGGCGAAACGTCCGGCGCCTGCGTGCAGGCGCTGGGGATCACCCAGTTGCGCATCGGGTCGCAGATCGACCCCGGCGTGCCGTGGTGCCATGCGCGCGTGGGCGGCGAGGGCGCGCACATCGCGCTGAAGTCGGGCAACTTCGGCACGACCGATTTCTTCACCAAGGCCTTCACGCTGCTCGCATGAACGCCGAAAGCCGCGCCCGCGAAGAGATCTGCCGCATCGGCCGCAGCCTGTTCGAGCGCGGCTACGTGCACGCCACCGCCGGCAACATCAGCGTGCGGCTGCCCGATGGCGGCTTCCTGATCACGCCCACCGACGCGTGCCTGGGCTTCCTCGACCCGGCGCAGCTGTCGCGCGTCGATGCGCAGGGCCAGCACGGCGGTGGCGCGCGCCCGAGCAAGACATTGGTGCTGCACCGCGCGATCTACGCCGCCGCCGGCCGCTTCGATGCCGAGACGCGCTGCGTGATCCACACGCACAGCACGCATTGCGTGGCGCTGAGCCTGGGCTGCACCGACGCCGAACTGCTGCCACCGATCACGCCGTACTTCGTGATGAAGGTGGGCCATGTGCCGCTGATCCCGTACCACCGCCCCGGCGCGAGTGCCGTGGCGGACCTCGTCGCGCAGCAGATCGCGCAGCACGGCGAAGCCGGCCACGCGATCCGCGCCGTGATGCTGCAGCGCCTGGGGCCCAACGTGTGGCACGACTCGCCCGCCGCCGCGATGGCGGTGCTGGAAGAACTGGAAGAAACCGCGCGGCTGGTTCTGCTGGCCCGCACGCCGCCCGCGCCGCTGGCGCCGGACCAGATCGACGAGCTGCGCCGCACCTTCGGCGCGCGCTGGTAAAGGACACACGCATGCCGCGATTCGCCGCGAACCTGTCGATGCTCTATCCCGAGCTCGATTTCCTCGACCGCTTCGAGGCCGCCGCGCGCGACGGCTTCCGCGCGGTCGAGTACCTGTTCCCCTACGCGTACGAGGCCAAGGAGCTGAAGGCGCGGCTCGATGCCAACGGCCTGCAGCAGGTGCTGTTCAACGCGCCGCCCGGCGACTGGGACAAGGGCGAGAAGGGCCTGGCCTGCCTGCCCGGCCGCGAGGCCGAGTTCCGCGCCGCCATCGCCAAGGCCATCGACTACGCCGGCGTGCTGGGTTGCCCGCGCGTGCACGTGATGGCGGGCCTGGCGCCTGAAGGCGCGGACCGCGCCGCGCTGCGCCGCACCTACGTCGGCAACCTGCGCGTCGCGGCGGCGGAAGCCGCGAAGGCGAAGCTCGATGTCCTCATCGAGCCGATCAACACGCGCGATATCCCCGGCTTCTTCCTCAACCGCCAGGACGAGGCGCACGCCATCGTGCAGGAAGCGGACGCGGCGAACCTGAAGGTGCAATTCGACCTGTACCACTGCCAGATCGTCGAGGGCGACGTGGCGATGAAGATCCGCCAGTACCTGCCGACGGGCCGCGTGGGGCACTTCCAGATCGCCGGCGTGCCGCAGCGGCACGAGCCGGACGTCGGCGAGGTGAACTACCCCTACCTCTTCGACGTGATCGACGAGGTCTCCGCGAGCTGCGGCTGGCAGGGCTGGGTGGGCTGCGAATACCGGCCCGCGCGCGGCGCCGCGGCGGGCGGCACCAGCGCGGGCCTCGCCAGCTGGTTCCCGCGCTGGCGCTGATGCCGCTCACGCTCGCCGGTCCCGTCCACAGCGACCTCACCATCAAGAAGAGCCGCTTCATCGGCTGCGTGCAGGCAGTGGCCGGCCGCAGCGAGGCGCAGGCCATCGTCGCGCAATTGCGCATCGAGCACCCGGGCGCCGCGCACGTGTGCTGGGCGCTGCTCGCGGGCGGCCAGTCGGCGGCCAACGACGACGGCGAGCCTTCCGGCACCGCGGGCCGGCCGATGCTGGAGGTGTTGCGGCGGCAGGACCTGGACGGCGTGCTGGCGACCGTCGTGCGCTATTTCGGCGGCGTGAAGCTCGGCGCGGGCGGCCTGGTGCGCGCCTACACCGACGCGGTCGCGCAGGCGCTGCTGGGCGCCGGCAAGATTCCCATTCGCCAACGTGTGGCCCTGCGCTGCGCGGTTCCGTATGCGATGGAAGGCATGGTGCGGCGCGAGCTCGAGAAGGCGCAGGCCGTGCTCGACGGCGTCACGCACGGCGATGCCGTGCAGTTCGCCTTCACGGTCGTCGAGGGCGACGCGGCCGCGCTCGTCGCGCGCCTGAACAAAGCCGGCCAAGGCCAGCTGGCTTGGCTGGAGGCGTGAGCCTTCAGTCGCCGCTGCGTTTGAGGACGCTGATGGTGCCGTCGGCCTCGAGCACGGCCATGCGCATGTCCTCGATTTCGCAATTGTTCTCGCGCAGCGCCTGTTCCACGTCCGATTCGGGCACGCGCTCGCGCTTGAGGACGTCCTTGTAGATCGTCCCGTCGCGGCCGATCAGCACGGGGCTGCCCTGCAGCACGGCGTCGACCTTCTGGAAGCGCGAGGCGAGGACGACGACCAGCGTGTTCAGGACGATCAGCGTCGCCGCCGCGATGAGGCCGCCGGGCAGCGAGTCGTCCTGGCCGTTGATCGAGCCGCTCACCGCCTCGGACAGCAGCATGACGACCACCAGGTCGAACGGCGCGAACTGGCCCACGGTGCGCTTGCCGGTGGCGCGCACCATCACGAGCAGCACCACGTACACGACCGAGGCGCGCACGACGAACTCCCACCAGGCGTGGTCCATGTCGAGCATGCAGGCAGTACAGCACGGCGCGGGGCCGTGCGGTGTCAGACAAGTTTGGCGGAAGGGGCGGCCGGCGGGGGCGGCGCGGCGAACGCGGCGTCGACCATGGCCGTCATCACCAGCAGCAGGGCGAGCGCCAGCAGGCACCGCAGGAACAGGCCCATGATCGGCGTCATGCCGGGCGATGCGTCGGGGGGCTACAGCGTGATGAGGGTGCGGCGGCCGTCGAGCATCTGCTCGACGATGGCGGCGCTGTCGCCGACTTCGGCCACGGCTTCGCGCAGCTGCCACTCGCTGCAGTCGAACTTCTTGCGCCACCAGTTCACTTCGCGCGGGTCGGACAGGTCGATGCGGCCGCGGTCGCGCGGCACGGATTCGAAGACGTAAGCCATGAATCGGCTCCCAACGTTGTTTTGACTACTTCGGGCATTGGGCGCGTGTTGCAGTGGGCGCCCTGAGCGTCAGCAGCGAAACAGCGTGTAATCCGGCGCCTAAGCTTGCGAAGGCAAGCGACGGATGAGCTCCATGGCGGCGGCCGGCGCCCGCTCCTTGGCGCCGTTGATGAAGAAGCAGAACACCTCGCGCCGCGATCCTTTGGCCACCCAGGCGCGGCAGCCCTGCGCCCACTGGTCCAGCTGCGCCACCGGGTAGCCGGTGGGGCAGGACGCTTCGCTGCGCATCAGGCGCAGGTAGGCCAGGTCGGATTCGGTGTCGGGGATGTTGGGAAACTTCTCCGAGTCGGTGAACACCGTCGCGCAGCCGTGGCGGCGCGCGAGGTCCAGGTACTGCTCGTTGGCGAACGTCGGGTTGCGCACGTCCAGTACGTGGCGCAAGGGCCGCCCGCCGGCTTCGCGCGGCAACAGCTTCAGGAACGCCTCGAAATCGGCCGGATCGAACTTCTTGGTCTCCATGAACTGCCACAGCACCGCGCCGAGCTTGTCCTGCAGTTCGGCGATGCCGCTGGCGACGAAGCGCTCGATCGACTCGCCGGCCGTGGCCAGCACCTTGCGGTTGGTGGCGAAGCGGTTGGCCTTGAGCGTGAAGACGAAGCCTTCGGGCGTCTCGTCGCGCCACTTGGCGAAGGTCGCCCGCTTCATGGTGCTGTAGTAGGTGCCGTTGACCTCGATGGCCGTCAGTTGCCGGCTGGCGTGGTGCAACTCGCGGCTGTGCGGCAGCCCCCGGGGGAAGAAGTTGTCGCGCCAGGGCTCGTAAGTCCAGCCGCCGACGCCGACGCGGATGCGTGTGTCCATGACGGCATGTTAGGCCCGGGTGGCAGGGGATTTGTCAGTGGCGTACAGTTCATGGTTCCGCTGTTTCACGCCACAAGCGAACCTCAGCCATGAACGCACCCCTGCACCGGGAAATCCCCGCCGGCCTCCTCGATCCCGCCTCCGCGCTGACCCACGCCACCGAGCAATGGGACCGCGACATCGTGCGGCAACTCACCGACTACATTGCCATCCCCGCCAAGTCGCCGGGCTTCGACAAGGACTGGGTCCAGCACGGCTTCATCGACACCGTGGTGCGCAACGCCGCCGCGTGGATCGAGGCGCAGAAGGTCGAGGGCCTGAAGCTCGAGGTCGTGCGCCTGCCCGGCCGCACGCCGGTGCTGTTCTTCGACATCGCGGCGACCAAGGCCGATGCGAAGCAGACCGTGCTGATGTACGGCCACCTGGACAAGCAGCCGGAGTTCACCGGCTGGCGCTCGGACCTGGGCCCGTGGACGCCCAAGTACGAGGACGGCAAGCTCTATGGCCGCGGCGGCGCCGACGACGGCTACGCCGCCTACGCCAGCATCGCCGCCGTGCAGGCGCTCAAGGCGCAGAAGATTCCGCACCCGCGCATCGTCGGCATCGTGGAAACGTGCGAGGAGTCGGGCTCCTACGACTTGCTGCCCTACGTCGACGCGCTGCGCCCTCGCCTGGGCGATGTGGGCCTGGTGATCTGCCTGGACTCCGGCGCCGGCAACTACGACCAGCTGTGGCTCACGACCTCGCTGCGCGGCATGACCAGCGGCGTGCTGAAGGTGCAGATCCTCACCGAAGGCGTGCACTCCGGCGATTCGTCGGGCCTGGTGCCGTCGAGCTTCCGCATCATGCGGCAGGTGCTCGACCGCCTCGAGGACAGCAAGAGCGGGCGCCTGCTGCCCGACAGTTTCCATTGCGAGATCCCGGGCGAGCGCCTGGAGCAGACGAAAGCCACCGCGAAGATCCTCGGCGACGAGGTGTGGAAGCGCTTCCCCTGGGCGCACTTCGATTGCGCCGGCTCGAGCACCTTCTCGCTGCCCACCACGACCGACCCGCTGCAGGCACTGATCAACCGCACGTGGAAGCCGACGCTCTCGGTCACGGGCGCCGAAGGCTTCCCGACCTTGCAGGACGCGGGCAACGTGCTGCGTCCCTACACCGCGTTCAAGCTGTCGCTGCGCCTGCCGCCGCTGGTCGATGCGGCCAAGGCCACAGAAGAGCTCAAGCAGCTGTTGGAAGACAACGCGCCCTACCAGGCCCGGGTGACGTTCGAGGCCGACCACGCCGCCACCGGGTGGAATGCGCCGCAGACGGCGCCCTGGTTCGCGCAGGTGCTCGACGCCGCGTCGCAGGCGCATTTCGGCGCGCCCTGCGGCTTCATCGGCCAGGGCGGCACGATCCCGCTGATGAACATGCTCAGCGAAGGCTTCCCCACGGCGCAGATGATGGTGTGCGGCGTGCTCGGCCCCAAGAGCAACGCGCACGGCCCCAACGAATTCCTGCACGTGCCCTACGCCAAGAAGCTGACGGCCGCCGTCGCCCAGGTCATCGCCCAGATGCCTTGATGGGCTGAAGCCCGCGGATTTCCTGTGATTTCGCGCACAGGAAACCTGCGGCGCATTCACCGGGAGACGCTGCGGGGCGCGCGGCGTGTGGCGTGGGCGCAAAACCCCGTTGCGCAACGCAACGCCGCGCGCGAACATGCCGCGGCAATGGCTCCCGAACCCGTCGAATCGACGCTGTCCACCTTCACCGCGAGCGATGGCGACAACCTCGCCATGCAGGACTGGCCGCTGCCCGAAGGGGTGGCGCAGCGCGGCACGGTCGTCATCGTGCACGGCCTGGGCGAGCACGCCGGCCGCTACGACCACGTGGCGCGGCGCCTCAACGAATGGGGCTTCGCCGTGCGCGGCTACGACCACTACGGCCACGGCGATTCGGGCGGCGTGCGTGGCGCGCTGCCGGTGGAATCGCGCTTCATCGACGACCTCGGCGACGTCGTGCAGAGCACGCGCCAGCGCATGAACGCGGGTTTGCCGCTCATCGTCTTCGGCCACAGCATGGGCGGGCTGGTCGCCGCCTGCCTCGTCGCGCTGGGCCAGGTGCGCGTGGACGGCCTCGTGCTGTCCTCGCCCGCGCTCGACGCGGGCCTGACGCCGGTGCAGAAGTTCCTGCTCGCCACCTTGCCGCGCATCGCGCCGAACCTTGTCGTGCGCAACGGCATCGACCCGCACAACATCTCGCGCGACCCCGCCGTGGTTGCCGCCTACCAGGCCGACCCGCGCGTGCACGACCGGATCTCGGCGCGCCTGGGGCGCTTCATCGCCGACGCGGGCCCGACGGTGATCGCGCACGCCGCGCAGTGGTCGGTGCCGACGCTCTTGATGTTCGCGGGCGAGGACAAGCTGGTGTCGCCGGCCGGCAGCCGCGCCTTCGCCGAGGCCGCGCCGCCGCAGGTGGTGGCCACGCACTGCTTCGAGCACTGTTTCCACGAGATCTTCAACGAGCCCGACAACGAGGCCGTGTTCGGCATGCTCCAGCGCTGGCTGGACGCGAACTTCCGGCGCTGAAGGCCGCGGCTAGGAAAGGGTGAGCAGCGCGAGCGCCGCGATCGGCGCCGTCTCGGCGCGCAACACGCGCGGACCCAGGGACACGCGCGCGAAGCCCGCATCGACGGCGGCCTGCTCCTCACGCGCGTCGAGCCCGCCCTCGGGGCCCGACAACACAAGGCATTCCTTCCCGTCGGCAAGCAGGGCGTTGTCCAGCCGCGGCGCCTGCGCATCCAGCGACAGCACGAACCTCACTGGCGGCAAGGCGCGCGTCAACCATTCGGCGTAGCCGGCGGGCTCCTGCACCACCGGCAGCCGGTTGCGCCCGCTCTGCTCGCACGCCGCCGCGGCGATCGCCTGCCAGTGCTCCTGCTTCTTCTGCGCGCGTTCGCCGGCCACGCGCAGGATGGCGCGCGCGGTCACCAGCGGCTGGATCGACGCGGCGCCCAGCTCCGTCGCCTTCTCCACCAGCCAGTCCATGCGCTCGTTGGCGGGAATGCCGATGGCGAGGTGCACGGCAACCCCCACCTCGCGCTCGACCTCTTCATATTGCGTGACGCGCACGTCGACGTCGCTGCGCCCCATGCGCTCGATCACCGCGCGCCACTGGCCGCCTTCGCCGTTGAAGAGCAGCACCTCCTCGCCCGGCTGCAGCCGCAGCACCTGGACGTGCCGCGCCGGGCCCGGCGGCAGCGCGAGCGCCTGCCCGGACGACAGGCGCGTGGGGCAGTACAGGCGTGGCACGGCCTACAGGCGCCCGAAGGAATACGCCGACGCGGCCTCGGTGCCCTCGATCCCGTCGACCAGGCGCAGCAGCGGCGCGAGCTCGCGGTAGCGCGAGGCGGTGGCGCGGATGTAGCCGATGAAGCGCGGCGCATCGGCCAGGTATCGGGGCTTGCCGTCGCGCAGCGTCAGGCGCGCGAAGATGCCGGCGACCTTCAGGTGCCGCTGCAGGCCCATCCACTCCACCGCGCGGTAGAACTCGCCGAAGTCGGTTCCCACGGGCAGGCCGGCCTTGCGCGCCTTCTCCCAGTAGCGCACGGTCACGTCGAGCACGAACTCCTCGTCCCACGACAGGAAGGCGTCGCGCATCAGGCAGGCGATGTCGTACGTGATGGGCCCATAGACCGCGTCCTGGAAGTCGAGCACGCCCAGGCGCGCCTCGCCGGCGTCGCGCGGCATCATCAGGTTGCGCGGCATGAAGTCGCGGTGCACGTAGACCGAGGGCGACGCGAGGTTGCGGTCCATGATGAGCGCGAACTGCGCATCGAGCACCTGCCGCTGCTCGTCCGTGAGCGTGACGCCGCGGTGCTTCGCGATGTACCAGTCGGGGAAGAGGGCCAGCTCGCGCGCCAGCAGCGCGCGGTCGTAGGGCGGCAGCACCGCGGGCTTGGACGCCAGCTGCCAGGCGATGAGCGCGTCGGCCGCAGCCATGTAAAGCGCGCGGTTGGCCTCGGGATGCTCGCGGTCCACCGCCTCGATCATGGTCTGCGTGCCCAGGTCGGTGAGCAGCATGAAGCCGTCGGCTTCGTCCCACTCGAGCACGCGCGGCGCGTTCAGGCCGGCGTCGGCCATCAGCCGCGCGACCTTCACGAAGGGCTTGCAGTCCTCCTTGTCGGGCGGCGCGTCCATGACGATGAAGCTCGCGCCCTGCGCGTCGTCCACGCGCAGGTAGCGGCGGAAACTGGCGTCGGCGGAGGCGATGCGAACGGACGACGGCACGAGGGCGTGCGCCGGCGCGACCCGGGCCAGCCATGCGTCGAAGCGCTGCGCGCGCGCGGCATCGCTCCAGGGGACCGCACCGGGGGTTACTGCAGGGGATGTGGGGGGTGCGCTCATGGATAATCGATTCTACAAATCGCTCGATGCCCCAACCGAGAACGAAGGCGCGCCGCGCCCCCTTTTCCCTCACGCCGGTCGCGCTCGTCGCCTGTGCCCTGCTGCACGCGCCGCTCGCGCATGCGCAGGCCCCGGCCGAGCCGCCGCTGCAGCTGAAGTCCACGCCCATGCTGCGCGAGGACGTGCCGCAGGCTTCGCGCCAGCAGTTGCCGTCCTTCGTCTCGGGCGACACGATCCACGGCACGCCCGACCTCGACACCGTGGTCGAAGGCCACGCGGAGCTGCGCCGTGGCGACACGGTGATCCGCGCCGACCGGCTCGAGTACTACGCGCCCGACGACCTGGCCAAGGCGCGCGGCAACGTGCGCATCAACCGCGCGGGCAACGTGTTCGAGGGGCCGGAGCTGCAGCTGAAGGTCGAGTCCTTCGAGGGCTTCTTCAACCAGCCGCGCTACCGCCTGCTGCGCAACGACGCCTACGGCCAGGCCGACCGCGTCGACTTCATCGACGACAAGCGCAGCGTCATCCGCAACGCCACCTACACCACCTGCCAGCGCGAGGACTACCCGGGCTGGATGCCGGCGTGGATCCTGCGCGCGGACAGCATCCGCATCGACGAGGAAGAGGAGGTCGGCCAGGCACAGGGCGCGTCGCTGTCGTTCCTGGGCATGGCGGTGCCGGTACCGTCGATGAGCTTCCCGCTCACCGACAAGCGCAAGTCGGGCCTGCTGCCGCCCACCATCGGCGTGGACAACGTGAGCGGCGTCGAGGTGACGATGCCCTACTACTGGAACATCGCGCCCAACCGCGACGCCACGATCTACCCGACGCTCATGAGCAAGCGCGGGCTGGACCTGGGCGCGGAGTTCCGCTACCTCGAGCCGACTTACCGCGGCACCGTGCGCGGCGACTACATGCCGGGCGATTCGCTGCGCCACCGCGACCGCTGGGCCTATGCCGCGCGCCACGACGGCGTGTTCAGCACGGCCGCCGGCGGCCTGGGCCTGCACCTGGACCTCAACCGCGTCAGCGACGACAACTACTGGCGCGATTTCTCTCGCGCCAGCGCCTCCCTCACGCAGCGCCTCTTGGCCAACGAGGGCACGCTGTCGTGGGCGCAGGGCAACTTCTCGGTGAGCGCGCGCGCCCTGAAGTGGCAGACGCTGCAGGACGTGAGCGCGCCCATCACGCCGCCGTATGACCGGATGCCGCAGGTGGTGGCGCGCTACGCGCGCGAGCAGCTGCCCGGCGGCTTCGACACGCTGCTGGAGACGGACACGACGCGCTTCCGCTCCGACGAGACCTTCACGCTGCAGCCCAACGCCGTGCGCACCTATGCGCTGGCGCGCATCGCGCGGCCTTGGCAGGCGCCGGGCTGGTTCGTCATCCCCAGGCTGCAACTGCACGCCACGCGCTACGAGTTCGACACGCCGCTGGTCGCGACCGGCTCCTCGGTCGCCACGCGCACGGTGCCCACCTTCAGCCTGGACAGCGGCCTCGTCTTCGAGCGCGACGCGAACATCTTCGGCCGCGCGCTGCGCCAGACGCTGGAGCCGCGCGCCTTCTACGTGAAGACGCCCTACCGCAACCAGAACTTCCTGCCGAACTACGACACGGCGCGCTACGACTTCAGCTTCGCCACGGTCTACAGCGAGAACGAGTTCGGGGGCCACGACCGCCTCGCCGACGAGGACCTGCTCACCGTCGGCGTGGGCACGCGCCTGCTGGATGCGGAAACCGGTGCGCAGGCGGCGCGCTTCGACATCGCGCAGCGCATCCGCTTCCGCGACCAGCTCGTCACGCTGCCCGGCCAGGCGCCCGCGACCGAGCGCCTGTCGGACATCCTGCTGGGCGCTTCCGTCAGCTGGGTGCCGCAGTGGGGGACCGACCTGACGCTGCAGTACAACCCCAAGACCGGGCGCTCCGAGCGCGCCACGTTCGCCGCGCGCTACAACCCGAAGCCCTACCACGTGGTCAGCGCCGCCTACCGCGTCCAGCGCGAGCAGCCCGACCAGAGCGAGCAGCTGGACATCGGCTGGCAGTGGCCGATCTCCGACCTGTTCGGCAAGCGCGCCTCCGAGCGCAGCGGCGGGCGCTGGTACAGCGTGGGCCGCCTGAACATGAGCCTGAAGGACCGCCGGGTGGTCGACGGCATCGTCGGCTTCGAATACGACGCCTGCTGCTGGGTCGGGCGCATCGTGCTGGAGCGCTTGCAGTCGGGCAACACCTCGTCGAACAAGCGGATCCTCTTCCAGATCGAGTTCGTGGGCTTCACCCGCATCGGTTCCAGCGCCCTGCAGACGCTGCGCGACAATATCCCCCGTTACCAGTTCCTGCACGAGCGCACCGCGCCGCCCAGCCGCTTCACGAATTACGAGTGACCGCACCATGACACTTCGCGCCGCCGCCATCGCGCTGGCTGTACTTCTCGCGCCCCTGGCCGCCACGGCCCAGGGCCTGCGCCCGGCCACGCCGGTGCCGCCCGCCCGCATCGAGGCCGGCCCGCAGCCGGCCGACTTCATCGTGGCCGTCGTCAACTCCGAGCCCATCACCAACAACGACGTGCGCGCGCGCATGGTGCGCTTTGCGCAGCAGCTGGCCGAGCAGGGCCAGCAGCCGCCGCCGCGCGAGGAGTTCGCGCGGCAGGTGCTGGAGCGCCTGATCAACGAACGCGCGCAGATCCAGTTCGCGCGCGAGAACGGCGTGCGCATCGACGACGCGCTGGTCGACCAGGCCGAGCAGCACGTGGCGCGCACCAACCAGGTCACCGTGGCCGAGATGCGCCGGCGCGTGCTGGCCAGCGGCTCCTCGGTCGCCGCCTTCCGCAACGAGCTGCGCGAGCAGCTGGTGCTGCAGCGCCTGCGCGAGCGCGAGTTCGACAACAAGGGCCGCGTGAGCGAGCTGGAGATCGACCAATACCTGCGCGACCAGGAAGCCGCGGCGCGCGACCCCAACAACGTCGAGTTCAACCTGGGCCACATCCTCATCGGCGTGCCCGAGAACGCGTCGATCGAGCAGACCACGCAACTGGCGGCGCGCGCGCAGCAGGTGCTGGCGCGGGCGCGCGCGGGCGAGGACCTGGTCAAGCTCGGGCAGGAATTCCCCGACGGGCGCGACTTCGGCGCCACCGGCGCGCCCGTGGGCGCGCGCCCGCTCGACCGCCTGCCGCCGCTCTTCGTGCAGGCGGTGCAAGGCGTGCCCGAAGGCGGCGTCGCCAACATCGTGCGCTCGGCCGCAGGCTTCCACATCATCAAGGTCTACGAGCGCCGCTCCGGCAGCCTGGCGCAGCAGACGGTGGTGCAGAACCACGCGCGCCACATCCTGATCCGCCCCGGCCCCAACATGACCGAGACGCAGGCGGTCGCGCGGCTGGGCGATTTCAAGCGCCGCATCCAGGCGGGCCAGGCCGACTTCGCGCAGCTCGCGCGCGAGCACTCGCAGGACGCGAGCGGGCGCAACGGCGGCGACCTCGGCTGGGCCGGGCCGGGCGTGTTCGTGCCCGAATTCGAGGAGGCGCTGAACACGCTGGCGCCGGGCCAGATGGCCGACCCGGTGATCTCGCGCTTCGGCGTGCACCTGATCCAGCTGCTGGAGCGCCGGCAGTCCAGGCTGTCGCAGCGCGAGCTGCGCGACGTGGCGCGCAACATCCTGCGCGACAAGAAGATCGACGAGGCCTATGTCGCGTGGGCCGAGGACGTGCGCGGGCGCGCCTTCGTCGACTTCCGCGAGGCGCCTCGCTGAAGCGCGCACCCGCGCCAGCGTGAAACACATACCACGCAAGCGCTTCGGCCAGCACTTCCTGGCCGACCCGGCGGTGATCGACGCCATCGTGCGCGCGATCGCGCCGAAGGCGGGCGAGGCGATGGTGGAGATCGGGCCGGGCCTGGCCGCCATCACGCAGCCGCTGGTCGAGCGCCTCGGAAAGCTGCAGGTCATCGAGCTGGACCGCGACCTCGCGGCCAAGCTGCGCACGCACCCGCAGCTGCAGGTGGTCGAGGCCGACGTGCTCAAGGTCGACTTCACGCAGCTCGCGCACGACGCCGGCGCGCCCAAGCTGCGCGTGGTGGGCAACCTGCCGTACAACATCTCCACGCCCATCCTCTTCCACCTGCTCGAACACGTTCAAGTCGTCGCCGACCAGCACTTCATGCTGCAGAAGGAAGTGATCGACCGCATGGTGGCGCAGCCTTCCACCGCCGACTACGGGCGGCTGTCGGTGATGCTGCAATGGCGCTACGAGATGGAGAACGTGCTGCATGTGCCGCCCGAGGCGTTCGACCCGCCGCCCCGGGTCGACAGCGCGGTGGTGCGCATGGTGCCGCGCGCGAAGCCGGCGGAAGTCGACGTGAAGCTGCTGGAGGAACTGGTGCAGGTGGCCTTCAGCCAGCGGCGCAAGATCATGCGCAACACGCTGGGGAAGTGGCTCGAAGCGCGGCAGTTCACCGGGACCTTCGACGTGCAAAGGCGCGCCGAGGAAGTGCCGGTGCACGAGTACGTCGCGCTGGCGCAGTCGCTCTCGTAGGCAGCAGAAAAGGAAAAAGCCGGCGCGAGCCGGCTTTGTTCAGCTTGGCGCGGCGCTTACGCCGCCGCCAGCCAGTACCCCGCGTTGAAGGGGCTCGACATGCGCAGCGCGAGGGGGGAGACGTCCACCAGCTTGTCGGTGGGCATCTTCTCGCCGTTGTTCTCCGAGGACGCCGGGTGCTCGGCGCCTTGGGCCTCGTTCGCCCGTTCCGCTTGGCCTTGTTGTGCGGAACGGGCTACCGAAAAGAATAGAAGCATCGGAAGGGCACTTTCCGTTCGGCCCAGTACTCGGCCGTGTCGCGGAAGATGTCCAGCAGCTGCTCGCGCGCTTCCTTGTCGAACTTCGCGTTGGCCGGGATCGATTCCAGCACCACGATGAAGCCCGGCTGCGGGCCCGATTTATGCACCGGGTCCGTCATGCAGTCGTACAGCGCGTCGAAGTTCTTGCCGAAGTGCGCCGGCAGGATGAACTGCTGCGCCAGCAGGTCCAGCACGTCCTGCTTGCTCTGCGCGTTGGCGAGGTTGGCGAACAGGAAGTGGTGGCCCAGGGAGCGGGCCGCATCCTGCAGGTCCTGCACGCGGAAGGCGCGGATCGACTGCACGATGTTGGTCCGCACGCCCTTGAGCGTGGCCTCGGTGGTTTCTTGCGCACGAAGTGGGGTTTCCATCTCCGCTTCTCTTTCCATGGTCAAAAACTCGTCCCGCTTCATAGTTGGAACTTCACTCCAAGATCATTCGAAAACTGGCGTAATGGTCAGCGGTGTAATAACAGGCGTATGGGGTCCTTGCGGGGCCGCCACACACGATGCGCCGGGCTCCCCGGTCGCGCGATCCCGGCGTGGGCACCGTGTACTCGCGGTAGAAACCGCGCCTGGCCGCTGGGAGCAAACGCTCCCGGTTGCCGAACACTGCGCCATCCTTGCCGTTGGGGAACGGTCCGCCCTGGCGGATCAGTTCATAAGTCGCCCGGCCCTCGCGCGGCAGCTCGGCGACGGAAACGACCGCGAGCGTGCTGCTGTGAGGACGGTCCCCCTGCGACCTGGCCTGCGCCAGGGGCGGAAAAGTCGCTGCGGCCAGTAATACGCCAGTTAGCGCTAACTTGACTGCGGCGACTTGCGCCATTCAGTGGGACCTTCTTCGGTGACCTTCGGGGGACGCCTTCCGGGGGCCAAAGGTTCCCCGCGTTGTCAGGAAACCCCGGGTTTACCCGGAAAAATCAAGGCGTAAGTGTGACCGAACGGCCCCCAAAAGGCAAGCGGCTGCCCACTTTTTGGGCAGCCGCCTAGGGCCTTCCGGGCTTGGCGCTTGACTTTTAAGTTAGCGCCAGCTACGTGATTTGGGCTTATCTCGCCGCGTTGGCGTCGGCCACCGTCAAGGCGGTCATGTTCACGATGCGCCGCACCGTGGTGCTGGCCGTGAGGATATGGACGGGCTTGGCTGCGCCGAGCAGCACCGGGCCGATGGCGATGTTGCCGCCGGCCGCCACCTTGAGCAGGTTGTAGGAAATGTTGGCGGCGTCGATGTTCGGCAGCACCAGCAGGTTGGCGTCGCCGGCCAGCGTGCTGTGCGGCATGATCTGCGACCGCGCGAGGCCGTCGAGCGCCAGGTCGCCGTGCATCTCGCCGTCGACCTCGAGCCACGCGGCTTGGTCGTGCAGCATGGCCAGAACCTCGCGCATCTTCAGCGCGCTGGGCTGGTTGCTCTGGCCGAAGTTGGAGTGCGACAGCAGCGCCACCTTCGGCTTGATGCCGAAGCGCACCATCTCCTCGGCCGCCATCACCGCGATCTCGGCCAGCTGCTCGGCGCTGGGGTCGTAGTTGACGTGCGTGTCGACCAGGAACACCTGCCGGTTCGGCAGCACCAGCCCGTTCATGCACGCGTAGGTGTTGCGCCCGGGGCGGCGGCCGATCACCTGGTCGATGTAATTGAGGTGGATGTTGGTCGTGCCCCAGGTGCCGCAGATCATCCCGTCGACCTGGTCCTTCTGCAGCAGCATCGCGCCGATCAGCGTCAGGCGCCGGCGCATCTCGATCTTGGCCATCTGCGCCGTCACGCCCTTGCGCTCGGTCATGCGGTGGTAGGTCTGCCAGAAGTCGCGGTAGCGCTCGTCCCACTCGGTGTTGACGATGTCGTAGTCGAGTTCCTCCTTCAGGCGCAGGCCGAACTTCTCGATGCGCTGCGCGATGACGGCGGGCCGCCCGATCAGCGTCGGGCGCGCCAGGCCTTCGTCGACCACGATCTGCGCGGCGCGCAGCACGCGTTCTTCCTCGCCTTCGCAGTACACGATGCGCTTCTTCGCGGCGGCCTTGGCCGCGTTGAAGATCGGCTTCATCGTGGTGCCCGAGGCGTAGACGAAGCTCTGCAGCTTGTCGCGGTAGGCGTCCCAGTCCTGCACCGGGCGCAGCGCCACGCCCGAGTCGTGCGCCGCCTTCGCCACCGCCGGCGCGATCTTGAGCATCAGGCGCGGATCGAACGGCTTGGGGATCAGGTATTCCGGGCCGAAGGCGAGCTTCTGCCCGGCGTACGCCGCCGCCACCACTTCGCTCTGCTCGGCCTGCGCCAGTTCGGCGATCGCGTGCACGGCGGCCACTTCCATCTCCACCGTGATCGTCGTCGCGCCGGCGTCGAGCGCGCCGCGGAAGATGTACGGGAAGCACAGGACGTTGTTGACCTGGTTCGGGTAGTCGGTGCGGCCGGTGGCCATGATGGCGTCGTTGCGCACCGCCTTCACGTCTTCGGGCGTGATCTCGGGGTTGGGGTTGGCCAGCGCCAAGATGATGGGCTTGGCCGCCATCTTCTTGACCATGTCCTGCTTCAGGACGCCGGCGGCCGACAGGCCCAGGAAGATGTCCGCGCCTTCGATGATGTCCGAGAGCGTGCGCGCCGACGTCTTCTGCGCGAACTGCACCTTGTCCTCGTCCATCAGCTCCTTGCGGCCTTCGTAGACCACGCCGGCGAGGTCGGTCGCGTAGATGTTCTCGCGCGGCAGGCCCAGGTGCACCAGCAGCTTCAGGCACGCGAGCGCCGCGGCTCCGGCGCCCGAGGTCACGAGCTTGACCTTCTTGATGTCCTTGCCCACGACCTTGAGGCCGTTGATGATCGCCGCGCCGACGCAGATCGCCGTGCCGTGCTGGTCGTCGTGGAAGACCGGGATCTTCATGCGCTCGCGCAGCTTGCGTTCGACGTAGAAACAGTCGGGCGCCTTGATGTCCTCGAGGTTGATGCCGCCGAAGGTCGGCTCGAGCGCCGCGATGATGTCGCACAGCTTGTCGAGGTCGTGCTTCTCGTTGACCTCGATGTCGAAGACGTCGATGCCGGCGAACTTCTTGAACAGGACGCCCTTGCCTTCCATCACCGGCTTGGCCGCGAGCGGGCCGATGTCGCCCAGGCCCAGCACGGCGGTGCCGTTGGTGATCACCGCCACCAGGTTGCCGCGGCTCGTGTACTTGAAGGCGTTGTTGGGGTCCTTGACGATCTCCTCGCAGGGCGCGGCGACGCCGGGCGAATACGCCAGCGCCAGGTCATGCTGGTTCAGCAGCTGCTTGGTCGCGTGGATCGCGACCTTGCCGGGCGTGGGGTGCTCGTGGTATTCGAGGGCGGCTTCGCGCAGCTCGCGGCGCTTGTCGCCGCCGGCTTCCATGACCGATTCGGTCGTCATCGTTCTTGTCTCCTTGGGGCTCGCGATTGTAAGCCTCGGCCCGGGTTAACCCTAGTATGGGTTTCTGCGTATGCGCGCCTCAGCGCTGCGCGACGATGGCAGCGAGCTCGGTAGTGAATTCGTCGATGAAGGCGTCCGGGTAGCCGGCGTCCTTGAGCGCCCAGCGGAAGCGGTTCGCGAGGCGCGCCTTCTGGTAGACGTTGAGCGAGTGCGACGCGCGGAACTCGGTGACCTCGCGGGCCAGCGCCGCGTGCACCTTGCGGAAGCGCTCCTCCGACTTGCGGGCGGGCGTGTTGAATTCGGTCGGCGGGAAGCGGCCCGTGAACAGATTCACGATCGAATCGGCGAAGCGATCCACTTCCGCCGTGTCGAACCACTTCAGGACCATGGAGGAATTCTGACATACCCACCCGCGCGGGCCGTGGCTATCATGCGCCGACCAGCTTCGAGGAGAGCGCCATGGCCCTGATGGATTTCATCAAGAAACAATTCATCGACATCATCCACTGGACGGAGCCGGACGACGGCATCCTCGCGTGGCGCTTCCCGATGCGCGACATGGAAATCCAGTACGGCGCGTCGCTCACGGTGCGCGAATCGCAGCTGGCGGTGTTCGTGAACGAAGGCAAGATCGCCGACGTCTTCGCGCCGGGCATGTACAAGCTCACGACGCAGACGCTGCCGGTCCTGACCTACCTGAAGAACTGGGACAAGCTGTTCGAGTCGCCCTTCAAGAGCGACGTGTACTTCCTGTCCACGCGCCTGCAGACCGACCAGCGCTGGGGCACGCCGCAGCCCATCACCATCCGCGACAAGGACTTCGGTGCCGTGCGCCTGCGCGCCTTCGGCAACTACGCGTACTCGATCGCCGACGGCAAGACCTTCCACCAGAAGATCTCGGGCACGCGCGAGCTGTACAAGGTCGAGGACCTGGAGCCGCAGCTGCGCGGCATGTTCCTGCAGAACCTGTCGGATGCCATCGCCAACAGCGGCGTGGCCTTCCTCGACCTGGCGGCCAACCAGATCGCGTTCGCCAATGCGCTCAAGACGCAGCTGTCACCCGCCTTCGAGGCGATCGGCCTCAAGCTCGACGTCGTGACCGTGCAGAACGTCTCGCTGCCCGAGGAGCTGCAGAAGATCCTCGACCAGAAGATCGGCATGGGCATGGTCGGCAGCGACATGGGCAAGTTCATGCAGTACCAGACCGCGCAGGCCATTCCCGGCATGACGCAGGGCGGCGGCGGCGGCAGCGGCATCGCGGGCGACGCGATGGGCCTGGGCGCGGGCGTCGCGCTCGGCCAGGTGCTCGCGCAGAACCTGCAGCAAGGGCTGCAAGGCGGCGGCGCGCAGCAGGCGCAGCCCGCGGCGGCGGCGCCGGTGAAGGCCGACGACGTGATGGCCATGCTGGAAAAACTCGGCGAACTCAAGTCCAAGGGCATCCTCACGCAGGAAGAGTTCGACGCGAAGAAGACCGAGCTGTTGAAGAAGCTGTCGTAAGGCCTTGGCCGAAGCGACACCGCAACGCGCCTACCGGGCCGCGTGCCCCGGCTGCGGCGCGCCCGTCGAATTCCGCAGCGCCCAGTCGGCGTTCGCGATCTGCAGCTTCTGCCGCAGCACGGTCGCGCGCGACGGCGAGACGCTCGCGCGCGTCGGCAAGATGGCCGAGGTCTTCGAGGACTACAGCCCGCTGCAGCTGATGGCCGGCGGCCGCCTCGAGGGCCGCACCTTCACCCTCGTCGGCCGCCTGCAGTACAAGGGCGAGACCGGCACGTGGACCGAGTGGATCGCCATGTACGACGACGGCACGCAGGGCGTGCTGAGCGAGGACAACGGCGCCTACGTGTTCTCGCAGCCGTCGGAACTCGGGCGCGAGGTACCGCCGGCGGATTCGCTGCGCGTGGGTGCCACGACCTACGTCGGCAACAAGCCGTTCAGCGTGGCGTCGAACGTCGCGGTGTCGCTGATTTCCGCGCAGGGCGAATTGCCCAAGCTGCCGCCGCTGGGCCGGCCCTTCGCGATGGTCGAATTGCGCAACGCCGACGGTGAAGTGGTCAGCGTCGACTATGGCTCGACGCCGCCGGTCGTCTCGCGCGGCCGCGCGGTGCAGCTCGAGGGCCTGCAGATGTCGGGCCTGCGTGGCGACGTCGCCAAGGAGCAGAAGGGCCGGCAGTTCGCCTGCCCCAATTGCGGCGCGCCGGTGGAAGTCACGCTGCTCGCGACCAAGTCCATCACCTGCCGCTCGTGCCACAGCATCATCGATTTGTCGCAGGGCCTCGGCGGCGAGATGCGCCACGCAACGCAGGACGAGCCGGTCAAGCCGGTGATCCCGCTGGGCACGACCGGGCTGCTGCAGAACGCGCAATGGCAGGTGGTGGGCTACCAGCACCGCGTCGGCCACGAGCCGGGCGACGACGACGAATCGTTCGGCTGGGAGGAATACCTCCTGTACAACGCCAAGAAGGGCTTCACCTTCCTGGTCGATTCCGAAGACGGCTGGAGCCTGGTCAAGCCGGTGACCGGCGCGCCCTCGCTGTCGCCGAACAAGCAATCCGCCACCTACCTCGGCCAGAACTACCAGCTGCAATACAGCTACGAGGCGGAGACCAACTACGTCGCGGGCGAGTTCTACTGGCCCGTGGAGCGCGGGCAGAAAACCTTCAACCGCGACTTCGCCAAGGGCGGCAACCTGCTGTCGATGGAGGAGTCGCCGCAGGAGGTGACCTGGTCCAGCGGCGGCAAGATCGGCGCCGATGTCGTCGCGAAAGCCTTCAATCTCGAACGCGCGCCCGCCATGGCCAAGCGCGGCGACAGCGGGCCGGTGACGCCGGGCAAGGGCTGCGCCGGCATGGGCTGCGGCACGCTGGTCCTGCTGTTCATCATCGTGCTCATCATCCTGTTGGTCATCAAGGCCTGCGTGGACGACGACGGCCGTTCCGGCTACACCTCGGGCGGGCGCACCTCGAGCGGCTCGTTCGGCGGCGGCTCCTCGGGCGGCGGGGGCCACAAGTGATCCTGTTCCATTTCATGGAGAAAGCGCTATGCAAGGGCTGAATGCAACCACGATCCTCGGGTCGATCCTCTACGCGCTGATCGGCGTCATCGTCTTCTGGCTCAGCTTCATCATCATCGACAAGATGACGCCGTACGCGCTGTGGCAGGAGATCGTCGAGAAGCACAACGTCGCGCTGGGCATCGTGGTCGGCGCGATGGCGCTGGGCATCTCGATCATCGTCGCCGCGGCGATCCACTAGGGACAGCGCCGTGTCCCAACCGGCAGGCGCGCTGCGCGAGCCGGCGGCGCCGCGCCCCCTCGAGGTGGCGCTGCTCGCGTCGGTGTTCGTCGTGGCGGCATGCGGGCTCGTCTACGAGCTCGCCGCCGGCGCGCTGGCGTCGTACGTGCTGGGCGACTCGGTGCTGCAGTTCTCCACCGTCATCGGCACCTACCTCTTCGCCATGGGCGTGGGCTCCTGGCTGTCGCGCTTCTTCGAGCGCCAGTTGCCCGCGCACTTCCTGCGCATCGAGCTGCTGGTGGCGCTCTTCGGCGGCTTCATGCCGGCGCTGCTGTTCGTCGCCAACGCCTGGCTGCCCGGCGCCTTCCGCCCGCTGCTCTACGGGCTGGTGTTCGCGGTCGGTGCGCTGGTGGGCATCGAGATCCCGCTGGTGATGCGCATCCTGCGGCGCAACGTCCAGCTGCGCGAGCTGGTGTCGCAGGTGCTCACCTTCGACTACCTGGGCGCCCTCGCCGTCTCGATCGCCTTCCCGCTGGTGCTGGTGCCGCAGCTCGGCCTGGTGCGCACCGGGCTGCTCTTCGGCCTGATGAATGCGGTGGTCGCGGTGTGGGCGCTGCAGCTGTTCCGCCATGAGCTGCGCCGTGTCGTCGCGCACGGCGTCGCCTGCGCGGCGACGCTCGCCGTGCTGCTGGGCGGCTTCGCGATGGCGCAGGAGATCACGACGCTGGCCGAGGACCGCTTCTACCAGGACCCCGTGGTGTTCACGGCGACTTCGCCCTACCAGCGCATCGTCGTCACGCGCGGGCGCGCGGGGCACCGGCTCTTCCTCAACGGCAACCTCCAGTTCGCCGAACGCGACGAGTACCGCTACCACGAGGCGCTGGTGCACCCGGTGATGAGCGCGCACGGCGCGCCGCGCAAGGTGGCGATCCTCGGCGGCGGCGACGGCATGGCCGCGCGCGAGGTGCTGCGCCATGCGCAGGTCGAGCAGGTCACGCTGGTCGAGCTGGACGCGAACATGTCGCGCCTCTTCACGACGCACGAGACGCTGGCGCGGCTCAACGGCGGCGCCCTGTCGTCCCCGAAACTGAAAGTGGTCAACGCCGATGCTTTCCAGTGGCTGCAGGACACGGGCGAGACGTTCGATGTGATCATCGTGGACTTCCCCGACCCGACGAATTTCTCGATCGGCAAGCTCTACACCACCTCCTTCTACGCCCTCATGGACAAGCGCCTCGCCGCCAGCGGCTACGCCGTCGTGCAGACGACCTCGCCGCTGGTCGCGCGCGAAAGTTTCTGGACGGTCGTGAGCACGCTCGAGGCCGCGGGCTTCGCGACGGCCCCGTACCACGCCAACGTCCCGAGCTTCGGCGAGTGGGGCTTCGTCGTCGCGAGCCGCCGGCCCTTCCGCCTGCCGCAGCAGTTGCCGCCGAACCTGCGCTTCCTCACCCCGGAGAGCCTGCCGCTGCTGTTCGACTTCCCGCGCGACATGGCGCGCGTGAAGGCCGAGCCCAACCGCCTGTCCAACCAGCAGCTGGTCACGACCTACGAAAAGGAGTGGGGCAAGGTCCTGCCATGATCGGGCGCCGTGCCGTGGTCGCCGGCGCCGCGCTCGCGCTGGCCGGCTGCAAGAAGGACCGCGTGATCGCCGGCGGCTTCGCGGGCGCGAGCGCCGAGCGCGGGCACCTGCTGCGCGAGGCGCGGGCGCACGCCGCGCCCGCCGTGACGCGCAAGGCCGGCGTCGTGGTCGTCGGCGCGGGCATCGCGGGCCTGTCCGCGGCGCGTGCCTTGCGGCTCGCGGGCGTCGAGGACTTCACCCTGCTGGAACTCGAGGACCAGCCCGGCGGCAACAGCCGCGGCATGGCCGTCGGCGGCCTGGCCTGCCCGATGGCGGCGCACTACCTGCCCGTGCCGGGCGACAGCGCTTCGGAGGTGCGCGAGTTCCTGGCCGAGGCCGGCATCGCGAAGCGGGAGGCCGGGCGCTGGACCTACGACGAGCGCCACCTGTGCCACAGCCCGCAGGAGCGCCTGTTCTTCAACGGCCAGTGGCAGGAAGGCCTGTTGCCCGTGCAGGGCGTGGGCGCGGCGACGCTCGCGCAGTACCGGCGCTTCTCGCAGCTCGTCGCGCGCGAGGACAAGCGCGCGCATTTCCGCCTGCCGCTGCGCGGCGCGGCGCCCGCGCCGCATCGCGCGCTCGATGCGCTGACCTTCGCCGCGTGGCTCGCGCGCGAGGGCCTGGACGACGCGCACCTGCGCTGGTACCTGGACTACTGCTGCCGCGACGACTACGGCGCGGGCGCGGCGGCGGTGTCCGCCTGGGCCGGCATCCACTACTTCGCGAGCCGCCATGGCTTCACGGCGCCCGGCGAGAAGGACGGCGAGCGCGAGCCGCTGCTGACCTGGCCCGAGGGCAATGCGTGGCTGGCGCGCCGGCTGGCCGCGCCGCTGGGCGAGCGCATGCGAACGGGGCGCGTGGTGCTGCGCATCGCTGCGCTCAAGGGCGGCGTCGAGATCGACGCGCTGGATGTCGCGACCCAGCAGGTGGAGCGCTGGCAGGCCGCACAGTGCATCGTTGCGCTGCCGCTGTTCGTCGCCGCGCGCGTGCTCAACGCGCCGCCGCGCGCGCTGTCGGAGGCGGCGCTGCGCATGCGCTACGCGCCGTGGGCGGTGGCCAACGTGCACATCGAGGCGCCGCTGCGCGACCGGCCCGGCGCGCCGCCCTCGTGGGACAACGTGATCCACGGCGCGCGCGGCCTGGGCTACGTCGACGCGGGCCACCAGAAGCTCAACCCGCTGCCCGAGCCGACGGTGCTGACCTGGTACCGCCCGCTCGGCGACGAGCCGGATGCGCGTGCGCAACTGCTCGCGCGGCCGTGGGCCGCGTGGCGCGACGAGGTGCTGGACGAGCTGTCGGGCCCGCACCCGGACGTGCGCGCCAAGACGCTCGCGGTCGAAGTCGCGCGCTTCGGCCACGCCATGGCCATCCCCGTGCCGGGGCTGCGCACCGACGCCGCGCTGGCGGCGCTGCAGCGCCCGCAGGCGGGGCTGTGGCGGCGCGTGCACTTCGCGCACGCCGACCTGTCGGGCTATTCGGTCTTCGAGGAGGCCTTCACGCACGGCTGGCGCGCGGGGCGCGCGGCGGCGAAGGCGCTGGCCTAGCGCGCTAGGGCAGGAAGTCCTGGCTGGCGAAGGTCGTGGTGTCGATGCGGCAGTTCGCGGGCAAGGAGTTGCGCACGGGTTGCCAGTCGGAGCCGCAGAGCCACTGTTTCACGCTCTGGCCCAGGTTGTCCGGTGAGACCATGGGTGAACCCATGGAGTTGGCGGGCACGAGGTGGATGTACTGGTTGTTGACCAGCGAGTCCATGTTGATGATGGCGATGCGGATCACGCCGTTGGAGGAGGTCTGGATCGTGCCCGTGTGCTTGCCCCGGGCATTCGTGCTCTCGCAGCCCCACGAGCCCGCGTCGGGCGGGTCGGACAGCAGGTTGTAGTTCTCGCTGATCAGCGTCTTGCACCCGCCGGAGGCGAGCACGACTTCGGACAGGGTGGCGCGGCGCGAGTAGTCGCGCATCGAACGGATGGCGACGGACGCCAGGATGCCGATGATCGCGACCACGATCATCACTTCAATTTGCGTGAAACCTCTGCTCCGTCGATGCCCGGCCATGGCTCGCTCCCGTCATGGATGAGAACCAAATGATACGCAGGGAGCACAACGTTGTCACGACCGGTAACGCCGTTCGTGGCGCGGACGCCGCCGCTCGTCCGGCGCCGCCCGTGCGGATTTCACGACTTCGCGCGGCTCATGCGCGCATCAGCGCCTCGATCTCGCCGCCGTCCACCGGCACGCGGCGCGTGACCAGCTCGCAGCCGTCCTTCGTCACCACGGCGTCGTCCTCGATGCGGATGCCGATGTGGTGGAAGGCCTCGGGCACGCCTTCGGCCGGGCGCACGTAGATGCCGGGCTCGATCGTCAGCACCATGCCGGGCTGCAGCACGCGCGCGGGGCGGTCCTTGATCAACTCACCGGACAGGGCGTCCTTGCGCTCGGCGACCTTGCCCACTTCCGAAGGCTCGACGTAGGCGCCGCAGTCGTGCACGTCCATGCCGATCCAGTGGCCGGTGCGGTGCATGTAGAACTGGAAGTAGGCGCGCTTCTCGATCACGTCGTCCAGCGTGCCGACCTTGTTGCGATCGAGCAGGCCCACGTCCAGCATGCCCTGGGCCAGCACCTTCACGCTGGCTTCGTGCGGGTCTGTGAAGCGCGCGCCGGCCTTGCAGGCATCGATGGCGGCCTGTTGCGAGGCGAGCACCAGGTCATAGAGCTGGCGTTGCGGCCCGGTGAACTTGCCGCTGGCCGGGAAGGTGCGCGTGATGTCGCTGGCGTAGCCATCCAGCTCGCAGCCGGCGTCGATCAGCACCAACTCGCCCGCCTTCACGGGCGCGACGTCGGCGCGGTAGTGCAGCACACAGGCGTTGGCGCCGGCCGCGACGATGGATGCGTAGGCCGGGTACTGCGAGCCGCCCATGCGGAACTCGTGCGAGAGCTCGGCGTCCAGGTGGTATTCGCGCAGGTCCTTGCCTTCGCGCAGCCACTGGGCGCAGAACTTCATGGCACGCACGTGGGCCCGCGCGCTGATGTCGCCGGCGCGGCGCATGATGGCCAGCTCGTGGGCGTCCTTGACCAGGCGCATCTCGTCGAGCACCGCGCACAGGTCGTGCTGCTCCTCGGGGCACAGCGCGCCGTAGCGCACGCGCGAGCGCACCTGCGTCAGCCAGCCGGCCACGCGCGCTTCCAGGCCCGCGTGGATGCCGAAGGGGAACCACACGGCGCCCTTGTTCTCCAGCAGCTTGGGCATGGTCGCGTCGAGTTCGGCGACCGATTGCGCCGAATCGACACCCAGCGTGGCTGGCGCGGCTTCGGGTCCGAGGCGGTAGCCGTCCCAGATCTCGCGCTCGAGGTCCTTGGGCTGGCAGAAGAGGTGCGACTTGCCGTCGCCGGTGAGCACCAGCCAGGCCTGCGGCTCGGTGAACCCGGTCAGGTAGTAGAAGTAGCTGTCGTGGCGGAACTGGAAGTCGGTGTCGCGGTTGCGCGGGCGCTCGGGGGCCGTCGGCAGGATGGCGATGTCGTTCTTCCCGAGCTTCGCGGCGGCGCGCGCGCGGCGCTCGGCATACAGCGTGTAGGGGACGTCGGTCTTCATCTCGCGGATTTTCCTTCTGAATGACTTCTTCGTGCGAAGTGGTGTTTACTGAACCGGGATCGCCGAGTTCAGTGCGGAAAGCCGTTCCGGAGTGCCCACGTCGGTCCAGGGACCGGTGTAGATCTCCGCCGTCATCTGCTCGCGCTCGATCGCCGCGAGCATCAGCGGCAACATGGGTATTTTCCGCCCTTCCGGGTTGCCGGCGGGCAGGCCGTCGAAGAAGGCCTTGCGGTACAGGCCGATGGTCGAATAGGTGTAGCGCGGCGAGCCCTCGCGCGTGGCCACGCCGTCGGCGCGCAGGGCGAAGTCGCCCTTTTCGTTGTGGGCGGGGTTGGGCACCACGAAGATGTGCGCGAGCTTGCCGCCGGCCACGAAGCGGGCGTAGCTGCGCTCGGGGAATTCGAACTGCGGCACGTGCACGTCGCCCCCCACCACCCAGAACACCTCGTCCAGCAGCGGCAGGGCGCGCGCGATGCCGCCGGCGGTCTCCAGCGCGCCGCCGAAGTCGCGGCCCTCGCGCGAGTAGCGGATGCCCGGCGCGTCGAAGCGCTCGACGATCTGCTCCTCCAGCCACGCGGTGTTGACCACGATGTCGGCGTAGCCGGCGCGCTGCAGCGCCTCGATGTGGTACTGCATCAGCGGCTTGCCGCGCACTTCCAGCAGTGGCTTGGGCGTGCGGTCGGTCAGCGGCCGCATGCGCTCGCCGCGGCCGGCGGCCAGGATCATCGCTTTCGCCTGCGTCATGCGGATTCGCCTCTTTCCTGCGTCGTTCAGGTTTCGCCGTCGCCGCGGTCCAGGGACCGTTGCTCGGTCCACTCGGGCTGGAAGCGGTGCACCAGCGCGTCCATCAGGCTGCGCGCTTTCGCGGAATGGTCCTCACCGAAGTTGCACACGTACACATCGACGGTGACCGCGCGCTGCTCCGGCCAGGTGTGCAGGCACACGTGCGATTCCGCCAGCAGCACGGCGGCCGTGACGCCGCCGGCGCCCTGGTCGGTGCGCGGGAAGGTGTGGAACAGCTGGTTCACCGCGTCGAGGCCCACGCCCCGCACCGCCTGCACGCACCAGTCGCCCAGCTGGCGCGCATCGGTCAGCCACGCGGCGTCGCAACGGCACTGGTAAAGGTCGGCGGTCAGGTGCAGGCCCTGCATGGGGTTCCACTGTAGTCGATGGCGTGTGCGATGCCCGGGTGGCGGATGCTCATCCAAGCCCCAAGTAAAATCTCGGGTTTCCCCCAAGTAACACCTCCCGGAGCCGCCCTCGATGGCCAAAGAAACGTTGATGGCGAACGCGATTCGCGCGCTCGCCATGGATGCCGTGCAGCAGGCGAATTCCGGGCATCCCGGCGCGCCCATGGGCATGGCCGAAATCGCCGTCGCACTGTGGGGCCGCCACCTGCGCCACAACCCGAAGAACCCGCACTGGGCCGACCGCGACCGCTTCGTGCTGTCCAACGGGCACGGCTCGATGCTCATTTACGCGCTCCTGCACCTCACCGGCTACGCGTTGCCGCTGTCAGAGCTGAAGAACTTCCGCCAGCTTCACAGCAAGACGCCGGGCCACCCCGAAGTGGGCATCACGCCCGGCGTGGAAACGACCACCGGCCCGCTTGGCCAGGGCATCACCAACGCGGTGGGCATGGCGCTGGCCGAGAAGCTGCTGGCCACCGAGTTCAACCGCGACGGCCACACGGTGGTGGACCACCACACCTACGTGTTCCTGGGCGACGGCTGCCTGATGGAAGGCATCAGCCACGAGGCCTGCGCGCTGGCCGGCGCTTGGAAGCTGAACAAGCTCGTGGCCGTCTACGACGACAACGGCATCTCCATCGACGGCCAGGTCGCGCCCTGGTTCATCGACGACACGCCGGCGCGCTTCCGTGCCTACGGCTGGAACGTGATCGGCCCCATCGACGGCCACGACGTGGACGCGGTGGACCGCGCCATCGCCGATGCCCGGCGCAGCGCCGACAAGCCCACGCTGGTCGTCGCCAAGACGCAGATCGGCAAGGGCAGCCCCAACCGCGTCAACACCGCCAAGGCGCACGGCGAGGCGCTGGGCCTGGAGGAAGTGAAGCTCACGCGCGAAGCCATCGGCTGGCCGCACGAGCCGTTCGTGGTGCCGCACGAGGCCTACACGCACTGGGACGCGAAGGCGCAGGGCGAGAAGACCGAAGCCGAATGGAACAAGCGCTTCGCCGCCTACCGCGCCGCGCACCCGGAGCTGGCCGCCGAATTCGAGCGCCGCATGAAGGGCGAGCTGCCGCGCAACTTCGCGCAGGTGGCGCTAGAGGCCGCGACGAGCGCGCAGGCGAAAGCCGAGACCGTGGCTTCGCGCAAGGCTTCGCAGATCGCGCTCGAAGCCTTCACCGCGGCGCTGCCCGAGATGCTGGGCGGCTCGGCCGACCTCACGGGCTCCAACCTCACCAACACCAAGAGCACGCCGCCGCTGCGCTTCGACCTGGCCGGCAACGTCAAGAAGACCGAGGACGGCAAGATCGGCCGTCACATCAACTACGGCGTGCGCGAATTCGGCATGGCCGCGGTGATGAACGGCATCGCGCTGCATGGCGGCTACATCCCCTACGGCGGCACCTTCCTCACGTTCAGCGACTACAGCCGCAACGCCATCCGCATGGCGGCGCTGATGAAGGCGCGCGTGATCCACGTGTTCACGCACGACTCCATCGGCCTGGGCGAGGACGGCCCGACGCACCAGTCGATCGAGCACGCGGCGGCGCTGCGCCTGATCCCGAACCTCGAGGTCTGGCGTCCATGCGACACGGCGGAGACGGCCGTCGCCTGGACCGCGGCCCTGCAGAACCGGGACCGCCCGACGGCGCTGCTGCTGTCGCGCCAGAACCTGCCGTATGCGCCGAAGCCGGCGCTGGAAGACATCGCCAAGGGCGGCTACGTGCTGGCCGAGCCCGTGGAAGTCGGCGCGAAGGGCCGCGCCCGCGCGGTGATCATCGCCACGGGCTCCGAGGTGCAGCACGCGCTGAAAGCCCAGGAGATGCTCGCGGCCGAGGGCGTCGCGGTGCGCGTGGTGTCCATCCCCAGCACCAGCGTGTTCGACCGCCAGGGCGCCGCGTACAAGGAATCGGTGCTGCCGCGCGGCATCCCGCGCATCGCGGTGGAAGCCGGCGTGACCGACTACTGGTGGAAGTACGGCTGCGCCGCCGTGGTGGGCATCGACACCTACGGCGAATCCGCGCCGGCCAGCGCCCTTTTCAAGCACTTCGGTTTCACGCCCGAGAACGTCGCGGAGACCGTGAAGGCAGTGCTCGCACGATGAAGCTGGCGGCGCTCGCATTGGCGGTGTCGGCCCTTGCGACGGTGCGCCCCGCATCGGCCGCCGATGCGTTGGCGGCGGCGCCGCAGGCGAACATCGCGTGCGTCGAACTCCTGGCCGAAGCGCCCAGGAGCCCCGCGTTTCCCGAAGAGGCGTACCAGGCCAAGCTCGGCGCGACGATCCGGCTGGAAATGGAATTCGTCGACGCGCGCCGCGAGCCGCGCGTGCGTGTCCTCCCACCCTTGGGCGCCGAGCCACCGGCTGTCTTCGGCGAAGCGGCCAGGGCTTTCGTCCGGCACTACCGCAACACCTGCATGAAGGACGGTGACCCCCCGGTTCGCGTCCGCCAGGAATTCGTTTTCGTCCCCAACGACGGACGCAAGGTCGTTTGGACGATCGCATCGGTGCTGGGCGAGGGGAGGGCGGATTCGATGGTGGCCGGGTGCGTGAGGCATCTGGCGCCGGGTACGCTGCCGGCGTTCCCGCGCAGCGCCGCGCGCGACGGGAAGTCCGGCCGCGTCGTGATCCAGGCCGAGTTCAAGGCCTTGAACGAACCTCCCGTGGTCAAGGTGCTGGCCGCGGGGCCCCGCAGTGACTTCGCGGCGTCCGCCACGTCATTCGCCGAAGGCTACCGGCTCACCTGCGGAGAGGTCCCCGTGATCGCCGTCCAGCGGTTCAATTTCAACCTGCAGGGCAACGCGCACTACGTCCTGAAGGACACGAACCTCCAATCGTTCGTCGCGGCCAGCCGCAACGCCGCCGACAAGCCGGTCTTCTTCGACCTCAACAGCATGGGCTGCCCGTTCGAAGTGCGGATGGAATACTGGCAGCCCTTCTTCCGCAACCGCGTCGGCGAGATCGGCGAATCGCGGCCGGAACGCCGGGCCTTGCTCGACTGGCTGTCAGGATTGAAGCTGAACCTGAAGCCTTCCCAGGAAGCCGACTTCGCGTCGGAGGCCCTCACCATCGCCATTCCCTGCGGCAAGATAGACCTCTAGCGCCCACTTCCCCCATGAGCCCCCCCTTGCGGCAAGATTGAACCCAATCCCCCCGGCATTTCGTCTTTCAACATTCGGAGCAACCTGAAATGGCACTCAAGATCGGCATCAACGGCTTCGGCCGGATCGGCCGCAACGTCCTGCGCTCGGCCGTGCAGCACTTCCCCGACGTCGAGATCGTCGGCATCAACGACCTGCTGGAACCCAACTACCTCGCCTACATGCTGCAGTACGACAGCGTGCACGGCCGCTTCAAGGGCGACATCTCGGTCGACAACAACACGCTCATCGTCAACGGCAAGCGCATCCGCCTGACGCAGGAGCGCGACCCCGCCAACCTGAAGTGGGGCGACGTCGGCGCCGAGGTGGTGATCGAGTCCACGGGCCTGTTCCTCGACAAGGCCTCCGCCGAGAAGCACCTGGCGGCCGGCGCCAAGAAGGTGATCATCTCCGCGCCGTCCAAGGACGACACGCCGATGTTCGTGTACGGCGTGAACCACGCCAAGTACAAGGGCGAGGCCATCATCTCCAACGCGTCCTGCACGACCAACTGCCTGGCGCCGCTGGCCAAGGTGCTCAACGACAAATGGGGCATCAAGCGCGGCCTGATGACGACCGTGCACGCCGCCACCGCGACGCAGAAGACGGTGGACGGCCCGAGCAACAAGGACTGGCGCGGCGGCCGCGGCATCCTCGAGAACATCATCCCCTCGTCCACCGGCGCCGCGAAGGCCGTGGGCGTGGTGATCCCCGAGCTGAACAAGAAGCTCACCGGCATGTCGTTCCGCGTGCCGACGTCCGACGTGTCGGTGGTCGACCTCACCGTCGAACTCAACACCGAAGCCAGCTACAAGGACATCTGCGCCGAATTCAAGGCGCAGTCCGAAGGCGCGCTGAAGGGCGTGCTGGGCTACACGGAAGACAAGGTGGTGGCCACCGACTTCCGCGGCGATCCGCGCACGTCGATCTTCGACGCCGAAGCCGGCATCGCGCTGGACGGCACCTTCGTCAAGCTCGTGTCCTGGTACGACAACGAGTGGGGCTACTCGAACAAGTGCCTGGAGATGGCACGCGTCGTCGCGGCCAAGTAAAAAAAGCCCCCGCGCCTTGCGGCCCGGGGGCGGGAAAGACTCCCATCTCGGCAGGGAGTCTGGAGAACCTGCTCACTCGCCCGGGCGCAACGGCTTGCGCATCACGAACGGGCCGGGCGGCGACGCCATCCGGGCGTAATCCGCCGGCACGCGGAAGAGCTGCGCATCCGGCTCGCCGCGCGCCACGTTCTGGACGCGGAAGCTGTCCTCGCCGGCCATCGGGTCCACGTCACGCGTGCGCAGCGTGATCCCCAGCTCGGGCGAACTCCATACCTCATTGATGATCGTGATGGGCTTTTCGTTCCCGATGCGGCCCGCCTCGATCGTCCACGTCGTGCGCTTGCCGTCGGCGCGCAGCCCTTCGACCGTGTCGGCGGGCAACAGCGTCGTGGCGCCGGGCCCGCGCGGCCCGATGAGCCGCGCGTGAAACGCCACCGGCGGCGGCATGCCGTCCAGGTGCGGGGCGTGCAGCGCGATGCGCGGCGGCTCGGGCATGTGCGGCATCTCCGGCGGCGGCGGCACGTCGCCACCGCCGAGCTTCAGCTTGTCCTTGAAGCGCTCGCCCCACTGCCTGAACTGTTCGCCCCACTCTCTCATGCGGTCGGTGAATTTCGGGTCGGGGATCGCCAGCGGCTGGCGCGGCAGGTCCAGCTTCACGGCGAGCCTGCGTTCGGGGTCCAGCACCCAGTTCTCCTTGGCCACCGGGTCGCGCAGGAACACGCGCGTGCCGCCGCCGCGCGTCGTCACTTCCTGCCGCGTGCGGCCCTGGCCGTCGCGGCACTGGCGCGAGGCCTGCCGCTGCACGATGCGGTTGCCGTCGGCGAGCGCCTGCACGCTCTCGTGCACGGCGTCGGCGCAGTAGGGCGCGCCCTGCACGATGCGCTCCTGCTCCAGCTGCGCGCCGGCGACGAACAGCAGGTCGTGGCGCATGGGGCCGCCCAGCACCTGGCCTTGCAGGTCGGGGCCCAGGCGCCCTTCAGGCGGCGTTTGCGCGAACGCGCACGAGCTGGTGCACAGCGACACCGCCAGTGCGAGCGTGGGGATCGGTTTCATGGGGGGTCCCTCCGGGAAAGTCAGCGGTTGAAGCGCACGGCGAGCACGTCGCCCGAGCTGTGCATGAGCAGTTGCGCGGGCACGCGCTCGCCGGCGCGCGCGGGGTCGTAAGGCAGGCCGAGCGCGGCCAGGCGCGCCTGCGGCAGTTCGGTGTTGACCACCCAGGTGCGCGCGGCATCGCCCTGGGCGCGCTGCCATTCGTCGGCGCTCACCAGGCGCACGAAGCCGTCGGCGTCGGCGGTGGTGGCGGGCTGCTGCGCATCGGCCGGCAGCATCGAATGCACCACCAGCGCGATGGCGAGCGTGGCCGCGGCGGTCGACAGGCCGGCCCAGCCGAGCCATGCGGCCCAGGGCCTGCGCGGGGGTGCGGCCTCGGCGCGATCGAGGTGGCGATGGATGGCGGCTTGCAGCGTGGCCGGCGGCAGCTGCTGGCGCAGCTCGTGCGCGGCGAGCGCGAAGCGGCGCGTGAGGTCGGTGGCGGTCTTCATGGCGTGGTCGTCATAGCGTTGGGGGCGAGCGCTTCGGCGAGGCGCTTGCGGGCGCGGTGCAGTCGGG
Organism: Ramlibacter sp. PS4R-6; assembly: GCF_037572775.1. Taxonomy (NCBI): domain Bacteria; kingdom Pseudomonadati; phylum Pseudomonadota; class Betaproteobacteria; order Burkholderiales; family Comamonadaceae; genus Ramlibacter; species Ramlibacter sp. PS4R-6. Next base: position 828,243 of record NZ_JBBHKA010000001.1, read on the forward strand.
TGCGCAGCGTGTTGGTCTCCACGCCGGCGATCTGCGCGGCTTCGGTGTAGCTGCGCTCCTGGATATCCACCAACACCACGGCTTCGCGGAACACCCAGGGCAGGCGGGCGATCTCGCGCCACAGGGAATGCGTTTCCTGCGTGCGGGCGAGCTCGATCTCGGGCGTGTGCGTGTGGGGCACGTCGGCGGCGCCTTCGTCCTCCTCCTCGAGTGTCGAGAAGGGCGAGGCCTCGCGCCAGCGCGCCAGCAATTTGTAGCGCGCGATGCCGCACAAGTAGGCGCGCAGAGGGCCTTGCGTGCGGTCGTAGCCGCCCGGTTTTTCCGCGAGCTGGATGAAGGCGTCCTGCACCGCGTCGGCGGCCCAGGCGGGGTTGCCGCACATCGCGACGGCGAAGCGGTAGACCTCGGCCGCCTCGGCGCGGTAGATGAGGTCCAGCGCCTGGCGATCGCCGGCGGCCAGGCGCCCCATCAGGTCGGATTCATCGGCGGGGCGCTTTCTTGCGGGCCAGAGCGTCAAGGGCAGGTCGTTTCTTCGAGCGGTTCCTGCACTCTATTGCGGCGAGATGTCCGCAAAGTTCCCGGATTGTTTCTACGGCGTTTCCACGCGCCCGTCGGGGTACTTGGCGAAGCGCTTCGGCTCGCGCCCGTGCACGGGCGCGCTGTCGTCCCACTTCCAGCCGCCGAACTGCGTGTGGCGGTAGTCCTGCATGGCCTGCATGATCTCGGCCTGCGTGTTCATCACGAAGGGGCCGTACTGCGCCACCGGTTCGGCGATGGGGCGGCCCTGCAGCAGCAGGAATTCCGCGCCGCCTTCGCCGCCCACGAGTTCCACCGCCGCATCGCCGCGCAACTGCACCGCCGACGGCGCCGCCACCTCGCGGCCCGCGACACGCGCCGAACCGCGGAAGACGTACAGCACGCGCTGCGTGCCCTCGCCCGTCGCGGCGGGCAGCGTCCACGACGCGCCGGCCTGAGAGCGGATCGTCCAGATCGCGACGTCGGAGCCGGCCTGCGCGGCCCACGACTCCGGCGGCGGCGCGAGCGGGGCACCGGCGCCTTGCAACTCGCCCGCGATCACGCGCACCACGGTCTCGCGACCGGCGTCGTCCTTCGCCACCAGCCGCGGCACCTCGTTGGCCCAGAACATCGTGAAGTGCGGCTTCACCATCTTCGACTTCGCCGGCAGGTTCAGCCAGATCTGGAACAGCTCCACCGGGTTGCCGGCGTCCTCGCGCAGCAGCGGGAACATCTCCGAGTGCACGATGCCCTCGCCCGCCGTCACCCACTGCACGTCGCCTTCGCCGAAGCGCGCGCTCGCACCCAGCGAATCCGAGTGGTCGATGAGGCCCTTGCGCACGAGGGTCACGGTCTCGAAGCCGCGGTGCGGGTGCGCGGGAAAGCCCGGCACGCTGTCGCCGTGGTACATGCTCCAGCCGTCCTTGCGGCTGAAGTCCGAGCCGATCTCGCGCCCGGCCAGCGCGGCCTTCGGGCCGAATTCGCCGTTGCCTTGCGGGTAGGCATCGTCGTGCCAGGCGCAGAACAGGAACGGGTCGACGGTGGCCCAGGGAAAGCCGAGCGGCTGCACGGCCAGGATGGGGGAGGTTGTGCTCATGGTCCCTCGCAGATGGGGCCGGTGCCGGCGTTCGGAAGGGCGCGGCGCCGCAACGCAGCGTTGCGCCCGTGGAACGTCAGTGGTGGTGACCGCCCGCGCCGTGCACGTGGCGGTGGGCGATCTCCTCGCCGCTCGCCTTGCGCACGCTCGTCACCTTCAGGTGGAACTTCAGTTCCCTGCCGGCCAGCGGGTGGTTGCCGTCCAGGAACACCTGGTCGCCCTTGATCTTCATCACGTGGAAGACGTGCGGGCGCCCGTCGTCGGTGACGCCTTCCAGCTGGCCCCCCACCTTCACGCCGGGCGGGAATTCCTTGCGGGAGATGGTGCGCACCAGGCCTTCGTCGCGCACGCCGAAGGCGTCCACCGGCTGCAGGTGCAGCGAGATTTCGGCGCCCGCTTCCTTGCCTTCCAGCGCTTCCTCGATCTTGGGCAGCGTGTTGTCGTAGCCGCCGTGCAGGTACACCATGGGCTCGCGGCTTTCCTCGACGAGCTTGCCGCTGGCCTCGGCCACCTTGTAGCGCACGGAGACGACCGTGTCTTTCTCGATCTTCATGCCGGCGATTCTGCCCGAGGCGGTAAAGTCGCGTCCTCCATGGCAGAAGAAACGAAGAAGAAGCGTCCCTTCGTCGACGCACGACCGGTGCTCGACAAGCTCGCGCACGCCCACCCCCAGCTCTTCGGCGCGCGCTTCCTGCCGCTGAAGGTCGGGATCTTCGAGGAATTGATGGCGGCGCACGCCGGCGCGTTCACCAAGGACGAGCTCAAGGCCGCGCTGGCCTTCCACGCGCGCTCGACGCGCTACCTCGAAGCGGTGGCCTCGGGCGCGCAGCGCCACGGGCTGGACGGCACGCCCGCCGGGGCGATCGCGCCCGAGCACGTGCACCACGCGATCATGGAAGTGTTCAAGCGGCGCAAGCTGCGGTCCAAGGAAGACCTCAAGCCCTGGGTCGTGGCGCGGCTGGTACGCGCGATCGATGCGTCGGGCCTGGACCGCGCCGCCTACACCGAGCTCGTCAACGCGAAGGACGACGAATCGGCGGCGTTGCTCGATGCCGCTTTCGCCGAGATCGGCGCGCGCCAGGCCAAGCGCGAGGCGCTGCGCCGCGCTTTCGAGGCCAGCGGCAAGTCGGTCGCCGAGTTCGCGGAGATGTACGGCCTGCCGGCGGCCGACGTGAAGGAAGCGGTGGGCTAGCTAGCCCTCGTCGCGGATCTTGTACTGCGACGCCAGCTGGTGCTGCACGTTGGGCGGCACCGGCTCGTAGTGGCTGAACGCCAGCGTGTAGCCGCCCTGCCCGCCGGTCAGCGAGTTCAGGCGCGACTGGTAGCTGGCCAGCTCCGACAGCGGCGCCTGCGCGATCACCGTGAGCGACCCCGCGCTGGTCGACTGCGTGCCGTTGACCTGGCCGCGGCGCGACGACAGGTCGCCGGTGATGTCGCCCATGAACTGCTCGGGTGCGGAAATCTCCACGTCGACGATGGGCTCCAGCAGGCACGGCCGCGCCGATTGCACGGCGGACTGCAGCGCCTTCTTGGCGGCGGTGACGAAGGCGATTTCCTTGCTGTCCACCGAGTGGTGCTTGCCGTCGTACACGACGACCTTCAGGTCCACCACGGGGTAGCCCGCGAGCACGCCCTCTTCCATCGCCGAGCGCACGCCCTTTTCCACGGCGGGCATGAAGTTGTGCGGGATGGCGCCGCCCTTGACCTCGTCGACGAACTGGAAGCCGGTGCCGCGCGGCAGCGGCTCGATGCGCAGGAACACCTCGCCGAACTGGCCGGCGCCGCCGGTCTGCTTCTTGTGGCGGTGGTGGCCCTCGGCCGGCGAGGTGATGGTCTCGCGGTAAGCGATCTTGGGCGGCTTGGTCGCCACCTGGCAGTTGTGCACGTCCTGCAGGCGGTCGAGCAGCGCGCGCAGGTGCAGGTCACCCAGGCCGTACACCACGGTTTCGTTGGTCGAGGCCGCATGCTCCACGCGCAGGCACGGGTCTTCGCTCACCAGCTTGATCAGGATGTCGTGCAGGCGCTGCTCGTCGCCGCGGCGCTTGGGCTCGATGGCCAGACCGTGCACCGCGACCGGGAAGGTGAGCGGCGCGAGGTGGATGTGGTCGTCCTCGGCGGCGTCGTGCAGCACGGCATCGAAGTGCAGCTCTTCCACCTTGGCGATGGCGCAGATGTCGCCGGGCACGGCCTTGGCGACTTCCTTCATTTCCTTGCCCTGCAGCGTGAACAGGTGGCCCACCTTGAAGGGGCGGCGCGCGTCGCCGACGTACAGCTGGCTGTCCTTGGTGACCGTGCCCTGGTGCACGCGGATGATGCCCATCTTGCCGACGTAAGGGTCCTGCGTGACCTTGAAGACATGCGCCAGCACGTGCTTGGCGGGATCGGGGAGCGCCTGGATCGGCACCGCGTCGGCGCCTTCGCCGCGCAGGAATTTCGGCGGGTTGCTTTCGGTCGGGTCGGGCAGCAGCTTGGCGATCACGTCGAGCAGTTCGGTCACGCCCGCGCCGGTGCGCGAGGACACGAAGCAGATCGGGATCAAATGCCCTTCGCGCAGCGCCTGTTCCAGCGGCGCATGCAGCTCCGACGGGTCGATGTCGCCGTCGTTGAGGTAGCGCTCGACGAATTCCGAATCGACCTCGACGATCTGTTCGACGATGGCGCTGTGCGCCTTGGCGACGGAGGAGAAGTCGGTCGCCTCGCTGCTCGCGCCGCGGTCCCAGAAGCAGTCCAGCACCCGCAGGCCGTTGGCGGCGGGCAGGTTCACCGGCAGGCATTCCTTGCCGAAGGTTTCCTGGATCTGCTGCACCACCGCCTCGAGGTTGACGCCCTGCGCGTCGATCTTGTTGACGACGATGATGCGGTCGCGCTCGCGCTCGGCCGCCCACTTCATCATGCGCACGGCCATGGGCTCGACGCCGGTGGTGGCGCTGAGGACGACGGCCGCCGTCTCCACCGCTTCCAGCGCCGGCAGCGACTGGCCGAGGAAGTCGCCGCCGCCGGGCGTGTCGATCACGTACGCGTGCACGCCGGCGTGGCGCAGGTTGACCACGGCGGCGTTGAGCGAGCGCTGGGCCTTCTTCTCGAGCGGGTCGTAGTCGCTGACGGTGCCGCCCTTTTCCACCAGGCCGGGGCTGCCGATGGCGCCGGCCTTCCACAGCAGGGCTTCCGTGAGGCTGGTCTTCCCCGACGTTGCCGGTCCGACCAGCGCGAGGGTGCGGATCTGGGCAATGTCCGATGCAGTGGGCATCACGGGCCTCCTTCGGAATCAGATGGGCGGGAGGGCCATGTTAAGCCCCGGATCGCCCGGCTGGCTAGGGCGAACCACTAGCCGCGATGCTCAGCCGATGGAAAAGAATTGTTTGGCTAGGACATCCGCAGCGCCATGACGCCGGCGACGATGGCCGCCGTGCCGGCCACGCGCCGCGCATCGAAGCGTTCCTTCAGGAACCACGCACCCAGGACGGCCGCGAACAGCACCGAGGTTTCGCGCAGCGCCGCCACCATGGCCACGGGCGCGCGCGTCATCGCCCACAGCGCGATGCCGTAGGAGCCCAGCGAAGCCACCGCGCCGATGGTCGCCACCGGCCAGCGCTTGCGCGCATAGGGCCACACGACCGCGCCGCGCCGCCGCAGGAACACCATCAGCGCGAAGGGCCAGCCGTCCAGCGCGAACAGCAGCACGACGTACTGCAGCGGGTTGCCGCTGGCGCGCGCGCCCAGCGCATCGACCACCGTGTAGATCGCGATCACCACCGCGTTGGCCAGCGCGAACGCCACCGCGCGCGGCGAATCCACCGCGTGGCGCGACAGGCCCAGCGCCAGCACGCCGCAGCTGATGCCCAGCACGCCCGCCCAGGCCAGCGGCGCGAGCGTCTCGCCCAGCGTCAGCGAGGCCGACAGCGCGACGAGCAGCGGCGCCGTGCCGCGCATGAGCGGGTAGGTCAGGCCCAGGTCGCCGTGCTTGTACGCGCCGGTGAGCGCGACGTAGTAGCCGATGTGGATGGTGACCGAGCACGCGATGTACGGCCACGACTCGCGCGCCGGCAGGCCGACGAGGAACACCAGCGGCACCGTGATGAGCGAGCCGATCAGGTGGATGACCGCGGTGTCGAGCGCCTTGTCGGCGCTGGACTTGACCAGCGCGTTCCAGCTGGCGTGCAACAGCGCGCCGAACATCACCGCGCCGGCGACGCCCCAGGTGAGGGTCATGCCGGCATCACGCGATGGCGTCGCGGGCCAGCACGCAGCGGCGCGCACGCGCCAGGAAATGCGCCAGCGGCGGCGTCGCGGCGCCGGCGGTCTTGGCCGCGTCGTCCCACAGGCGCAGCCGCACCGCGTCGACGGCGCCCGGCTGCAGGATGAACGCCTCGGCCTGGCCCTCGTTGAAGATGCCGCCCTGCAGGCCCAGCGAGCGCTTGGAGTCCTCCGACAGCGCCGCGAAGTAGCCGTCGCGCATCGCGCACAGGTAGCGCTTGGCGTCCACGTGCAGGCGGATCGGGTCCAGCACCTTCGAGCCGAAGGTGCCGCGCAGGAAGGGCAGGGCGCGGAACTGGTGGACGTCGTCCAGGCCGCGCAGCGTCGGCGTCTCGCCCAGGTCGTGGAGCATGTGGCCGAGGTCGTGCAGCAGGGCCGCAGTGACCATCTCGTCGCTGGCGTCCTCGGCTTCGGCCAGCGCCGCCGATTGCAGCGCGTGCTCGAGCTGCGTCACGGGTTCGCCGGCGTACATCTCGCCGCCGCGCACGGCGAAGAGCTCCTCGATTTCCTCGACGCTCAGGGCCATGGCAGCGAGTAGGTTTTCAGGTTCGTGAAGCCCTTCATCGCCTCCTGCACGCCTTCCTTGTAGCCCAGGCCCGAGTCCTTGATGCCGCCGAAGGGCGTGAGCTCCAGCCGGAAGCCCGGCACCTCGCGCACGTTCACCGTGCCCACCTGCAATTCGCTGACGAAGCGCGTGATGTAGTCCAGCCGGTTGGTGCACACCGAACTCGACAGGCCGTAGGCCGTGCCGTTGCTGATGGCGATCGCCTCGTCGATGCTCTCGAAGGTGATGATGGGCGAGACGGGGCCGAAGGTTTCCTGGCGCACCACGGTCATCTCGGGGCGCACCCTGTCGATGACCGTGGGCGCGTACAGCGCGCCTTCGCGCTGGTTGCCCACCAGCAGGCGCGCGCCCAGCGACACGGCTTCCTCCACGCGGGCCTGGAACATCTTGGCCGCGCCCTCGTCGATGACGGTGCCCATGTCGTTCTTCGCATCCGTGGGGTTGCCGTACTTCCACGCTCGCGTCTTCTCGACGACCGCCTCGGTGAACTGCGCCGCCACGGCCTCGTGCACCAGCATGCGCTTGACGGCGGTGCAGCGCTGGCCCGAGTTCTTGTACGAGCCCTGCACCGCCAGCGACGACGCCTCGTCGATGTCGGCGTCTTCCATCACGATGATCGGGTCGTTGCCCCCCAGCTCCAGCACGACGCGGCGATAGCCGGCCTTGGAGGCGATGTACTTGCCGATGGGCACGCCGCCGGTGAAGGTGACGAGGTCCACGTGCGCATCGGTGATGAGTTCGTCGGCGATTTCCGCCGGGTCGCCGGTGATCACCGACAGCATGGCGGGCGGCAGGCCCGCCTCGTACAGGATGTCGGCGAAGAGGATCGCGGAGAACGGCACCTTCTCCGAGGGCTTGAGCACCATGCGGTTGTTGGTCGCCACCGCGGGCACCACCTTGTGCGCCACCTGGTTCATCGGGTGGTTGAAGGGCGTGATGGCGCTGATCACGCCCAGCAGCGGCGAGCGCTGCGTGTAGACGCGGCGGCGCCGGCCGTGCGGCGTGAGGTCGCAGCTGAAGATCTCGCCGTCGTCCTTGAGCACTTCGCTCGCGCCGAAGGTGAGCACGTCCGCCACGCGGCCGGTCTCGTACAGCGAGTCCTTCACGCACAGGCCCGACTCCGCCGTGATCAGCGCCGAGATCTCGGCCGCGCGCTCGCGCACGATCGCGGCCGCCTTGGCCAGGATGTCGGCGCGCTCGAAGCGCGTGAGCAGCGGCCGGAAGGCGTGCGCCAGCGCGAAGGCCTCGCGCACCTCCTGCACCGTGGCCTTGGGCACGGCGCCGATGCGTTCGCCGGTGTAGGGGTTGGTGACGGGGATGCAGGCATCGCGGCCCGCGCCCACGCGCTCGCCGCCGATGCGCATCGCATCGAGCTGGCGGCTGCGGATGAAGTCACTGCGCATGGTTCAGCGCGAGGTCGAAGGCGTCGAAGTTGCGGAAGCGCCGGGCGGAGTCTACGCCGCGCAGCGGCCGGTTGACCACCAGCGGCACCTTCTGCTCGCTCACGCCGCCGTGCGAGCGCAGCGGCGCGTCCAGGCCCGACAGGTCGTGGCGCGACGCCGACGTGCCGATGACGGTGAAGCGCTCGGACACGCACACCAGGTCGCCGATGCGGTCGGCGGGCAGCTCGAAACGCTGCGCCGCCTGCTCGCGCGCCAGCACGGTTTCCATGCCGCGGATTTGCTGCACGTCGGTGGCGAGGTCGCTCGCGCGCACGCCGGGCGGCAGGTACACCGTGGCGAAGGAGCCGAGCGCGCCGTGGTGCACCACGTAGGGGTCGGTGATGGGCAGGATCACGCGCGCGGCGGCCGGCCCGAGCTTCCTGTCGAACCAGTCCTGCAGGTAGATGACGTCGGGCGTGCCGTCCATCTTCACCTTCGAATTCATGCCGTGGTCGGCCGTGAGCGCGATGACGCAGCCGGCTTCGTCGAGCTGCGCGAGGTAGCTGTCCATCATCGCGTAGAAGGCGTTGGCTTCCGGCGCGCCCGGCGCGTGCTTGTGCTGCACGTAGTCGGTGGTCGACAGGTACATGATGTCCGGCCGTTCGCGCTGCATCAGCTTCACGCCGGCGGCGAAGACGAACTCCGACAGCTGCGCGCTGTACACGTCCGGCACCGGCATGCCCACCAGCGCGTTGACACCGGTGATGCCGTTCTCTTCCTGCGTGGCCTGGTCGGACTTCTCGGAGGAAAAGCAGATGCCCTCGGCCATGCCGTGCCCGAGCAGGCGGCGCAGCTTGTCCTTGGCAGTGACCACCGCGACCTTCTTCCCGGCGCCGGCCAGCGCGGCCAGGATCGTCGGCGCGAGCAGCCACTTCGGGTCGTTCATCATCACCTCGGTGCCGCTGGCGACGTCGAAGAGGTAGTTGCCGCAGATGCCGTGCACGGAAGGCGGCGCACCGGTGACGATCGAGAGGTTGTTGGGATTGGTGAAGCTGGGCACCACGCAGTCGGCCACCAGCCCCGCGCCCTGCGCCAGCGTGCGCTTCAGCCAGGGCATGTGGCCGGCGGCCACCGCCTGCGCGAGGTAGTCGGGCTCGCAGCCGTCGACGCACACGACGACCGTGGGCGCCTTGGGCAGCGCATAGCGGCGCTCATTGACTTGCAGCACGTCGTCCCTTCTTCGCCTGCGCCTCGCTGCGCTTGAGGTGGTTGGCGATGGTGCGCTCCTTGCTGTCCATCACGTGGTCGAACATGGCGCGGCCCGCCGCGTCGGGGTCGCCCGAGGCGATGGCCTTGATGATCTGGCGGTGTTCGCCGGCCGAGATCGGCAGCAGCCAGCCGTCGGCCAGGTTCAGGCGGCGGAACAGCGACAGCTCCTTGATCAGCTTGCGGTAGATGGCCGTGAGCTTGGAGTTGCCGGCCATCTCCACCAGGCGGTCGTGGAACTTCAGGTTCAGCAGGTGGTAGCCGCGCGCGTCCTCGGCCTTCACGGCCTTTTCCATCGCATCGACCAGGGCCTTGATCTCCTTCAGCTGCGCCGGCGTGATGGCTTCTGCGAGCTTGCGGCCCACCAGTTCGTCCATCGCGGCGCGCAGGTCGAAGATCTCCACCGCCTCCTCGATCGGGATGTCGCGCACGAACACGCCGCGGTTCTTCTCCGTGCGCACGAGCCCCGCCTCCTCGAGCATGCGGAAGGCCTCGCGCACCGGGCCGCGCGAGACGCCCAGGCGCTCGGCGATGTTGGCCTCCACCAGCTTGGCGCCGGGCGCGTACTCGCCCTGCAGGATGGCGCGCTCGATCTCCTGCTGCACCACGCTCGTGAGCGAGCTGGTCTGCAGCAGGGCGATGGTGGGATGCGGGACCGCGTTCACGCGCCGGATCATACGGCGATTGTCGACAATCTGCAAAAAACAATTGACAGCCCGGCGCGGCGCGGCGTCAAATGCCGGCACCCTTGGAGAGGAGTGTTCCCATGCGTCGCTACGCTTTTGTGTCATTCGCTTCCGCCCTGATCGCCCTCTCGGGCGCCGCCTTTGCGCAAAAGGCGCAGCTGCTGGTCTACACGGCCCTGGAAACCGACCAGCTCAAGGCCTACGAGGAGGGCTTCCGCCGCACCAACCCCGACATCGAGATCAAGTGGGTGCGCGATTCCACCGGCGTCATCACAGCCAAGCTGCTGGCGGAGAAGAACAACCCGCAGGCCGACGTCGTGATGGGCGTGGCCGCGTCCAGCCTGGCGCTGCTGGACAAGAACGGCATGCTGCAGCCGTACGCGCCGCTGAACCTCGACGCGATCATGACGAAGTACCGCGACCCCAAGAACCCGCCGGCGTGGTTCGGCATGGACGTGTGGGGCGCGACGGTCTGCTTCAACACGGTGGAAGCGCAAAAGCGCAACATCCCCAAGCCCGAGACCTGGAAGGACCTGACCAAGCCCGTCTACAAGGGCCAGATCGTCATGCCCAACCCGGCGTCCTCGGGCACCGGCTTCTTCGACGTGGCTGCCTGGCTCACGCTCTGGGGCGACGACAACGGCAAGGGCGGCGGCTGGAAGTACATGGACGCGCTGCACGAGAACATCGCGCAGTACACGCACTCCGGCTCGAAGCCCTGCAACATGGCCGCCGCCGGCGAGTACATCATGGGCATCTCCTTCGAGTACCGCGGCAACACCAACAAGGCCAAGGGCGCGCCCATCGACCTGGTGTTCCCCAAGGAAGGCCTGGGCTGGGACCTGGAGGCCTTCGCCATCCACAAGGGCACGAAGAAGCTCGATGCCGCCAAGAAACTCGCCGACTGGGCCTCGAGCAAGGACGCGATGCTCCTCTACGGCAAGAACTTCGCCATCACCGCGCAGCCCGGCGTGGCGGCGCCGCTGGCCAACGTGCCCAAGGACTACGAGTCGCGCCTGGTGAAGATGGACTTCGCCACCACCGCGGCCAACCGCGAGCGCGTGCTGGACGAGTGGAAGAAGCGCTACGACGCCAAGACGGAGAAGCGTTGAGGCACGGCGGCGGTGGAGGGCCGGGCAAGGTGAACAGCGACACCGCCCTCGAACTGCGCCGCATCCGCAAGGCCTTCGGCGCGTTCACGGCGCTGGCGGGCATCGACCTGGAGATCCGCAAGGGCGAGTTCGTCTGTTTCCTCGGGCCCTCGGGCTGCGGCAAGACGACGCTGCTGCGCATCATCGCGGGGCTGGAGGTGCAGACCTCCGGCGAGGTGTGGCAGGGCGGGCGTGACATCTCGCGCCTGCCGCCCGCCGAGCGCGACTACGGCATCGTGTTCCAGAGCTATGCGCTCTTCCCCAACCTCACGGTCGCCGACAACGTCGCCTATGGCCTGGTGAACCGGCGCAAGCCGCGCGCGGAGATCGCCGCGCGCGTGACGGAGCTGCTCAAGCTGGTCGGCCTGCCGGGCAGCGAGAAGAAATACCCCGGGCAGCTGTCGGGCGGGCAGCAGCAGCGCATCGCACTGGCGCGCGCATTGGCCACCTCGCCGGGCCTGCTGCTATTGGACGAGCCGCTGTCGGCGCTCGACGCGCTGGAGCGCGTGCGCCTGCGCTCGGAGATCCGCGCGCTGCAGCAGAAGGTGGGCGTCACCACCATCATGGTCACGCACGACCAGGAAGAGGCGCTGTCGGTGGCCGACCGCATCGTGGTGATGAACCACGGCGCCATCGAACAGGTCGGCTCGCCCATGGACATCTACCGCGAACCGGCGTCGCCCTTCGTCGCCGATTTCGTCGGCAAGGTGAACATGATCCCGGTGCAGGTGAGCGGCGGCGCGATCCGCTTCGGCTCGCTCGCCATCCCCTGCGACGGCGCCGACCGCGAAGCGCGCATCTACCTCAGGCCCGAGGACGTGCTGGCGCGCCCCATCGCGCCCGGCGATGCGCACGTGTTCGACGCGCGCATCGAGAAGATCGAGTTCCTCGGCTCCTACTGCCACGTCAAGGTGGCCTCGCCGGCACTGGCGGAGAACAAGCTCACGGTCTACCTGTCGCTCAACTACCTGGCCGAGCAATCGCTCGCCGAAGGTTCGGCGATCCAGCTGAAGCTCCTGCCCGAGCGCATCAAGGTGTTCTGATGGCCGCGGTGCTGCCTCCTGCGGGTGAAGTCGCCGCCCCGGTGAGGCAATCGGCGCACTGGACCGACCGCATCGCGCACGGCGCGCTTCTGCTGGTTGCGCTGGCGCTCGTCGCCTTCCTCGCGCTGCCGCTCGGCGCCATCCTCATCCACTCGCTCCAGGGCAAGCAGGACGAGTTCGTCGGCCTGGCGAACTTCATCGAGTACGCGCGCACGCCGGCCCTGCTGCAAAGCCTGTGGAACAGCGTGTGGGTGTCGGCGGTGGTGACGCTGGTCACCGTGCCCCTGGCGTTCGGCTTCGCCTACGCGCTGGCGCGCTCGTGCATGCCGTACAAGGCGCTGTTTCGCGGCATCACGCTGGTGCCGCTGCTGGCGCCCTCGCTGCTCGCGGCCATCTCGCTGATCTACTGGTTCGGCAACCAGGGCGTGCTCAAGGGCGCGATGAACGACATCGGCATCCCGCAAATCTACGGCGCGCCGGGCATCGTGGTGGCCGAATGCTTCGCGACCTTCCCGCATGCGCTGATGATCCTGGTGACGGCGCTCACGCTGGCCGACGCGCGGCTGTACGAGGCCGCCGACGCGATGGGCACAACCGCCGCGCGCAAGTTCTTCACCATCACCTTGCCGGGCGCCAAGTACGGCCTGATCTCCGCGGCGCTGGTGACCTTCACGCTGGTCATCACCGACTTCGGCATCCCCAAGGTGATCGGCGGCAGCTTCAACGTGCTGGCCACCGACGTCTTCAAGCTGGTGATCGGGCAACAGGACTTCGCCAAGGGCGCGGTGGTCGCGCTGCTGCTGCTGGCGCCCGCAGTCATCACCTTCGCGGTCGACAACTACGTGAGCCGCCGCCAGACCGCGATGCTCACCGCGCGCGCCGTGCCGTACCGCCCGCAGCGTTCGCCCCGCTACGACGCCGTGATGACGGCCTACTGCACGGTGATCGCGCTGCTGGTGCTGGCCATGCTGGGCATGGCGATCTTCGCGTCGTTCGCCACCTTCTGGCCCTACGACCTCAAGCCGAGCCTGCGCCACTACCTGCTCGGGCTCGTGGATGCCGAAGTCGGCGACGCCTTCGTCAACAGCCTGAAGATGGCCGCGGGCACGGCGGTGTTCGGCACCGCGCTGGTGTTCTGCACCGCCTACCTGCTGGAAAAGACCAAGGGCTTCGACGCCGTGCGCGGGCCCCTCAAGCTGCTGGCCATGTTGCCGATGGCGGTGCCGGGCCTGGTGCTGGGCCTGGGCTACATCTTCTTCTTCAACGCGCCGGGCAACCCGCTGAACTTCCTGTACCACTCGCTGGCGCTGCTGACGCTGTGCACCATCGTCCACTTCTACACGACGGGCCACCTGACGGCGGTGACGGCGCTGAAGTCGCTGGACGCCGAGTTCGAGGCCGTGAGCGCGTCGCTGAAGGTGCCGTTCTTCCAGACCTTCTGGCGCGTGACGCTGCCGATCTGCACGCCGGCGCTGGTGGACATCGCGCGCTACTTCTTCATCAACGCCATGACGACGATCTCGGCCGTGGTGTTCCTGTATTCACCCGAGACCAAGGTGGCGGCCATCGCCATCCTGAACCTCGACGAGGCCGGCGAGACCGGCGCCGCCGCCGCGATGGCCATCCTCATCTTCGCCGCCTCGGCGATCGCCACGCTGCTCTTCATGAGCGCCGCGTGGTGGCTGGACCGGCGCACGCAGGCCTGGCGCACCACCACCAAGGACTAGGAGACACACGATGGACCGCGACCGCATCCTGCTCACGCCGGGGCCGCTGACGACGACGCTGCGCACCAAGCTCGTCATGCTGCGCGACTGGGGTTCGTGGGACGCCGACTTCAATGCCGTGACCGCCCGCGTGCGCAAGAGCCTGCTCAAGGTTCTGCACGCCGAAGGGACCCACGTGGTGGTGCCCCTGCAGGGCAGCGGCACCTTCAGCGTCGAGGCCGCGGTGGCGACGCTGGTGCCGCGCGACGGCCATGTGCTGGTGCTGGACAACGGCGCCTACTGCAAGCGCGCCGCCAAGCTCACGCAGATGATGGGCCGCCGCTGCACGGTCGTGTCTTTCGACGAAGCCGAGCCGGTGTCGGCGCAGGTGCTGGACCACAAGCTCACCGCCGACACGACCATCACCCACGTGCTGGCCATCCACTGCGAGACCGGCGCCGGCATCTGGAACCCGCTGCAGAAGGTCGCCGACGTGTGCGCGAAGCACGGCAAGGGGCTGATCGTCGACGCCATGAGCTCCTTCGGCGCGCTGCCCATCGATGCGCGCGAGACAAGGTTCGACGCGCTCATCGCCGCCAGCGGCAAGTGCCTGGAAGGCGTGCCGGGCATGGGCTTCGTCTTCATCCGCAAGGCCGTGCTCGACACCTGCGCGGGCAACAGCCAGTCGCTCGCCATGGACCTGCACGACCAGCATGTCTACATGGAGAAGACGGGCCAGTGGCGCTTCACGCCGCCGACGCACGTGCTGGTGGCGCTGGCCGAGGCCATCGCGCAGTTCGAGGAAGAGGGCGGCCAGAGCGCGCGGCTGGCGCGCTACACGCGCAACTACCAGGCGCTGATCGATGGCATGGCGCGGCTGGGCTTCCTGCCCTTCCTCGACCCGCAGGTGCAGGCGCCCATCATCGTCACCTTCCACGCGCCGGGCGACACGCGCTACGACTTCAAGACGTTCTACGAGGCGGCCAAGCAGCGCGGCTTCATCCTGTACCCGGGCAAGCTCACACAGGTGGAGACTTTTCGCGTAGGCTGTATCGGCGCCATCGGGCCCAACGAGATCGAGCAGGCCGTGGAAGCGGTGGCGCACGCGCTGGAGGACATGGGCATCGCCTCCGGGGAGCCTGCGATCAAGGACTGACAAGAACATGGCAACTGCGAAAACCCACCCCGCGCTGCAAGCGGTGCGCAAGTCCGGCGCCAGCAAGGTCAAGGTCGCCTGCAGCGACATCGACGGCGTGCTGCGCGGCAAGTACCTGCACAAGGACAAGTTCGAGGGCGCCACCGACAGCGGCTTCGGCTTCTGCGACGTGGTGTTCGGCTGGGACGTCGGCGACGTCACCTACGACAACACCAGCGTCACCGGCTGGCAGCACGGCTTTCCCGACGCGCTGGCGCGCCTGGACCTGGATACGCACCGCCAGGTGCCGTGGGACGGCAACGTCGACTTCTTCCTCGGCGAGTTCATCAACGCCGACGGCACGCCTTACCCCGTCTGCCCGCGGCAGACCTTGAAGCGCGTGCTGGCCCGCGCGGAGAAGGCCGGCTTCCGCGTGATGACGGGCATGGAGTACGAGTGGTTCAACTTCCGCGAAACGCCGCAGAGCTGGGCCGCGAAGAAGGGCGTGGGGCCGGAGACGATCACGCCGGGCATGTTCGGCTACTCGCTCCTGCGCGCCAACGAGAACCGCGAGTTCTTCAACGCGCTGATGGACGACATGCTGGCCTTTCGCGTGCCGGTCGAAGGCTTGCACACGGAAACCGGGCCTGGCGTCTACGAAGCGGCGATCGGTTTCAGCGAGGCGCTGGAGCAGGCCGACCGCGCCATCCTGTTCAAGCTGGGCGCCAAGGAGATCGGCTCGCGCTACGGGATCATGCCCAGCTTCATGGCGAAGTGGAGCGCGCAGTACCCCGGCTGCAGCGGGCACATCCACCAGTCGCTGTCGGACGGCAAGAAGAACTTGTTCTACGACGAGAAGTCCAAGCGCAAGATGAGCAAGCTCTTCGAGAGCTACCTGGCGGGGCAGGTGCTGTGCCTGATGGAATTCGCGCCAATGTTCTGGCCCACGATCAACAGCTACAAACGCCTCGTCGATGGCTTCTGGGCGCCGGTCAAGCCGACCTGGGGCATGGACAACCGCACGGCGAGCTTCCGCGTGATCGCCGGTTCGCCCAAGTCGACGCGGCTGGAGACGCGCTGCCCCGGCGCCGACGTGAACCCGTACCTGGCGATGGCGGCGGTGATCGCGGCCGGCATCTACGGCGTCGAGAAGGGCTTGAAGCTCACCGCGCCGCCGATCACCGGCACCAACCAGGGCGCGGAGAACATCCCGCGCGCGCCGCGCACGCTGATCGAGACCACGCGCATCTTCCGCGACTCGAAGATCGCCCGCGAGATGCTGGGCGACACCTTCGTCGACCACTTCGCGGCGACGCGCGACTGGGAATGGCGCCAGTGGCTGGACGCCGTGACCGACTGGGAAATGAAGCGCTACTTCGAGATCATCTGATGCCCGGGATGGAAATCCGCCGCCTCGGACCCGACGACGCGCCGGCCTACCGCGCGCTGCGCATGCGCGCGCTGTGGGAATTCCCCGAAGCCTTCACCTCCAGCTGGCAGGAGGACGAGACGCAGCCGATGGAAGTGTGGGAGCTGCGGCTGGCGGGCGAGCATTCGCTGTTCTGGGGCGCGTTCGACGACGGGCAGCTGTGCGGCATGGTCGGGCTGGAGCGCGAGCGCCGCGCCAAGAACCGGCACAAGGCCACCGTCGTCGGGATGTACGTGTCGCAGGAATATTTCGGCACCGGCATGGGCCGTGCGCTCTTCGACGAACTGCTGGCGGGCGCGCGGGCCATGGGGCTCCAGCTGCTGGTGCTGACCGTCACCGAAGGCAACACGGTCGCGACGAATTTCTACGAGGCCGCCGGGTTCCGCTCCTTCGGCATCGAGCCGAAGGCGATCCGGCTGGAAGACCGCTACTACGGCAAGAACCACATGTACCTGGACCTCACGCAAGAAGCGCCATGAGCATCACCGGCATCTCCTTTCCCACCGCGATCCGCTTCGGCGCCGGCGCCCGCAAGGAAGTCGCCAAGCACCTCCTCGACCGCGGCCTGAAGCGCCCGCTCATCGTCACCGACAAGGCGCTCGCCGCGCTGCCGGTGCTCAAGGAATTCCAGTCGCACCTGCAGGGGCTGGACGTCGCCGTGTTCGGCGGCGTGTTCGGCAACCCGACGGCCAGCCAGGCGATGGCCGGCGCGGAAGCCTTCCGCCAGCACAAGGCCGATTGCGTGATCGGCTTCGGCGGCGGCGCGGCGCTGGACGTGGCCAAGGTCGTCGGCATCGCCGCCACGCATGCGGGGCACATCATCGAATACGCGTGGGACCACCCGAAGGTGCGCGCGATCGAGAAGGACCTGCCGTACTTCGTCGCGCTGCCCACCACCGCGGGCACGGGCTCCGAAGTCGGCCGATCGTCGGTGATCAGCGAGGACGACACGCACCTCAAGCGCATCGTGTTCTCGCCGAAGATCCTGGCCAAGTGCGTCTTCGCGGACCCGGAGCTCACGCTGGCGCTGCCGCCGCACGTGACTGCGGCCACCGGCATGGACGCGCTCACGCACAACATCGAGAGCTACCTGTCGCCCGCCTACCACCCGCTGTGCGACGGCATCGCGCTGGAAGGCACGCGCATCGCCGCGCGCTCGCTGGAGACGGCGGTGAAGGAGCCGGGCAACATCGCCGCGCGCAGCGACATGCTGATGGCCTCGATGATGGGCGCGATCGCTTTCCAGAAGGACCTGGGCGCCGTGCACTCGTGCGCGCACGCGCTCGGCGCGGTGTGCGACCTGCACCATGGCCTGGCCAATGCGCTGATGATCGACACGGTGCTGGCCTGGAACCAGGAAAGCGTGCCGGAGAAGTTCGAGGAACTCGCCCATGTGTGCCGCGTCTCCGGCGGCGGCGCGCAGTTCATCCCCTGGCTGCGCGCGCTCAAGGCGCGCGTCGGCATCACCGGCAAGCTGGGTGCGCACGGCGTCAAGCGCGAGCAGCTGCCGCGCCTGGTCGAGATCGCCGTGGCCGACATCTGCCACCAGACCAACCCGCGGCCCGTGCAGGCGGCCGATTTCCAGCGCCTGTTCGAAGCCGCGCTGTAAGACCATGGATGCGAGCGCGCGCCTGAAGATCGGCATCTCCGCCTGCTTCATGCATGCAGACCCGAACCGCGCGCTCTTCACCGGCAAGACGCTGCAGTACGTGGAGCAGTCGATCGCCCACTGGGTGATGTCCACCGGCTCGCTCGCCGTGATGATCCCGAGCCCCACCGGCGCGACGCAGCGCGGCGACGTCACGCTGGACCACTACGCGCAGTGGCTCGACGGTCTGGTGCTGCATGGCGGCGCCGACGTTTCGCCGCTGTCGTACGGCGAGCAGCCGCTGCAGGAGAAATGGGCCGGCGACAAGATCCGCGACGAGTACGAGATCGACCTCGTCGCCGCTTTCGAGCGTGCCGGCAAGCCGGTGTTCGGCGTGTGCCGCGGGCTGCAGCTGCTCAACGTGGCCTATGGCGGCACGCTGTACCAGGACATCGCGACGCAGCTGCCCGACGCGCTCTCGCACCGCGACGCCAGCGTCTACGACCGCAACTTCCATGGCGTCGAGATCGTGGCAGGCACGCGCCTCGCGCAGCTTTATCCCGGCGCGAAACGCGTGAAGGTCAACAGCATCCACCACCAGGCGATCAAGGACCTCGCTGACGGCTTCGTCGTCGAAGCGGTGAGCCCCGACGACGGCCTGATCGAAGCCATCCGCCGCCCCGGCGCCGCCCGGCCCTACATGGCCGCGGTGCAGTGGCACCCCGAGTTCCACCAGCAAGGCAGCGACACCATCGACGACGCGGCGCTGCTGGATGATTTCCTCGCCGCCGCGCGCGGCGTGCGCAACACCTGAACCGCATGACCCAGCTTGCCATCACCAACCCCGCCACCGGCCAGAAGATCGCCGACGTGCTGGCCGACGACGCGGCCTCCGTCGCGCACAAGGCGCAGCGCGCGCGCGCCGCGCAGCCCGCGTGGGCGAAGGTGCCGCTGGCCGAGCGCAAGGCCTGCATCGCGCGCTTCCGCGAGGGCGTGGTGCGCGACCTGCCCCAGCTCGCCGAGGTGATGACGCGCGAGACGGGCAAGCCGATCACGATGTCGCGCAACGAATTGAACGGCCTGCTGCCGCGCATCGACTTCTTCCTGGGCATGGTCGACGCCGTCACGGCGCCGGAGAAGGTCTACGACGAAGGCGGCATGACCGAGCGCATCGAGCACGCGCCGCTGGGCGTGGTCGCGAACATCTCGGCGTGGAATTACCCGTGGTTCGTGGGCTGCAACGTCATCGTGCCCGCGCTGCTCACCGGCAACGCGGTGCTGTACAAGCCGTCGGAGTTCGCCACGCTCACGGGGCTGGAGATCGCGCGCCTCCTGCACGAGGCCGGCGTGCCGCAGGACGTGTTTGTGCCCGTGATCGGCGCGGGCCCGGTCGGCGCGGCGCTGCTGGAGCAGAAGCTCGACGGCCTGTTCTTCACCGGCTCCTACGCCACCGGCGCGCGCATCGCGCAGGCCGTGGGCTCGAAGTTGGTCAAGCTGCAGCTGGAACTGGGCGGCAAGGACCCGGCCTATGTCTGCGATGACGCCGACCCGAAGGCCGCCGCCGAGTCGCTGGCCGACGGCGCCATGTACAACACCGGCCAGAGCTGCTGCTCGGTCGAGCGCATCTACGTGCACGAGAAGGTGCACGACGCCTTCCTCGCGCATTTTGTCGCGGCGGTGAAGGGCTACAAGGCCGGCGACCCGATGGCCGACGACACCTACATCGGCGCCATCACGCGCGCGCCGCAATTGGACGTGCTGGACGCGCAGGTCGCCGATGCGAAGAAGAAGGGCGCGATGCTGCACGTTGGCGGCGAGCGGCTGAAAGGCCCGGGCAACTGGTTCGCGGCGACGGTGTTCTCCAACGTCGACCACACCATGGAGATCATGCGCGAGGAGAGCTTCGGCCCCGTCATCGGCATCCAGAAGGTGAAGGGCGACGATGAGGCGGTGCGCCTAATGAACGACACGCGCTACGGCCTGACGGCCGGCGTGTACACGCATGACCGCGCGCGCGCCGAGCGCATCCTGTCGCAGGTGAACGCCGGCAGCCTGTACTGGAACTGCTGCGACCGCGTCAGCCCGCGGCTGCCGTGGAGCGGCTACGGGGATTCGGGTATCGGCCTGACCCTGTCGACCTACGGCATCGAGGCCTTCACGCGGCCGCGTGCCTGGCACCTGCGCAGCGCGTAGTCAGGGCTTGCCGACGATCGCCTCGAGCAGGGTGCGCTTGGCCCGGCAGCGCTCCTCGTCCCAGCACGACTTGAACACCACTTCGTCGTGGCCGCCGCGGCGCACGACGATCTCCCACGGCCGCTGCATCAGCACGACGTGCACGTAGCTGGCGAACGACTCGGCGAAGTCGTCGCCGGGGTGGGCCGCCGCGTACAGGGTCGGGAAGTTGGTCTTCGCCAGTTGCCGGTAGGCCTCGGCCATGCGGTCGCCGGCCAGCTTCGCGCCGAAGTAGTAGGACACCTGGCGCCGCACGGTGAACGCGTCGTCGAAGTGCGAGACGTAGGCGTTCCCCTCGGTGCGCCACGACAGCCCGAAGAAGGGGTAGGCCGCATCCGGCCCGCCTTCCTTCGGCTGCACGGTCCACGGCGGGTGCACGTCGCGCCCGATCGACAGCACGTGCCCGAGCTCATGCAGCAGGATGTACTGGATCGCCTGGCGGCGGTTGTCGCGCGCGTCGTCCTCGATGCGCGCGTCGAGCTGCCAGTCGGCGTCGGGCTGGAAGGGCGTCCGCTCCTTCCACGTCACCCACTGGTTGGCGGTGAAGCGCTCCAGCACGCCGGCGTCCAGCACGACGTAGCCGGCCACCGGCTGCCCGGCCGCATCGATGATGACGTCGGTGTAGCCGGTGCCGCCCAGGTCCTCGACGAGCGCGATGCCGGCCAGCCGGTTGGCGAAGAGCAGCTGGACCTCGCGCGGTAGTTCGGCCAGCGCCGCCGTCATCTCGGCGGCGAAGACGCGCGAGGGCGCCGCCCGGCGCGGCCGGTTCGGGTAGCCGTTGGCGGCGTTGTCCCAGGCCAGGTACTCCAGCAGCGTGGGCGGCGCGGGGACGATGCGCTCGACCAGCGGCTCGGCGAGCAGCTTCTCCCAGGCCGCGAGCTTGCGCGCCGGGTGCGCGTGCAGGGCCTTGAAGAGGCACGCGGAGTCCGCCTGCGGGCAGGGCAGGGGCACGGCGTCCTGGGCCGCGGCAGCGAGCGGCCAGCAGAGCGCGAGGCAGGCGAGGCGGGCGAGGCGGGCGAGCGTCTTCATCGTGGGCTTGTAAGATAAACCGGCAGGCGAAAGGGAACAAGCAACCATGGCGCATGTCGTCGTGATGGAAGACGATGCCGGCACGCGGGTGTTGATCGCGTCGGTGCTGAAGAAGGACGGCCACCAGGTGCTGGCCGCCGAGGACGGCGTGCAGGGCCTGGCGTTGCTGCGCGCCGAGGTGCCCGACCTCGTGATCAGCGACGTGCAGATGCCGGGCCTGAACGGCTTCGACATGCTGGCCGAGATGCGGCGCGACCCGCGGCTGGCCGCGGTGCCTGTGATCCTGCTCACCTCGCTGCAGGAACGCGCCCACATGCGCATCGGCATGACCACCGGCGCCGACGACTACATCACCAAGCCCTTCCGCGCCGCCGAGCTGCGCCAGGCCGTCGATGCGCAACTGAACAAGCGCGCCGTGCAGGCGACGCTGCAGGCGATGGCGGTGGACACGGCCGTGACCATCGCGCTGGACGAACAGCGGCACGAACTGGCGAAGCTGTACGAGGAGCGCCTGGCCGCCGAGCTGAGCGAGCGCTGGCCGACGGCGGGCGCGGAAGGCGACGAGCGCATCGCCGGCGCGACCGTGCTGTTCGCCGACATCCCGAGCTACGCGCAACTGGCGGCGCAGTTGCCGGCGGCTGAACTCGCCGAGCTGGTCCGCAAGTTCTACGGCAATGCCAACGACACCGTCCACCTGTTCGGCGCGCGCATGATGTGCTTCGTCGGCGAGGGCCTGCTCGCGGTGTTCGAGCCGCAGTCGGACACGCGCACCGTCAGCCACACCTTGCGCGCGATGCGTGCCGCGCTCGGCCTGGTCGAATCGGCGCGCGGCGTGCATGCCGTGCTGCAGTCGCGGCATGGCGCGCAGGGCCTGCCGGCGTTCGAGGCGAGCGTCGCCGTGCACGCGGGCGACGTCACGATCACGCGGCTGGCGGACCCGCTGCACGGCACGCAATCGCAGCTGCTGCCGGTGGGCGATGCGGCCAGCGCGACGCTGCAGCTGCAGAAGCAGGCGCGCGCGCTGGGCTGGCACGTGGCCGCCAGCGTGGAGGCCGTGCGCGGCGTGACCGGCGCCGTGCGCACCGGCGCGCGCGCCCTCGTGCCGCTGCCGGGCCACGCCGCGCCGCTCGACGCCGTGGAGATCGTGGGCCTGGCCGCGTAGATGAAGCAAGTCTCCCTGCGCCGCCTGCTCGCGGCCAGCCTGGTGCTGCTGGCGGCCATCCCCGCGCTCGTGGTGCTCGCGCTGCTCGCGCGCGCAAGTGCGGAGGCGGTGGACGACCTCGCCGGCAAGATCCTCACGCAGGTGGCCGCCAACGTGCAGACCGGCACGCAGGCCCACGTGCAGCAGGTCCACGATGTGCTCGACGGCGTGGTGCGCGAGCGCCTGGACGGCCGCGAGCTGGAGCGCACGCGCCAGTGGCTGCGCGAGCCGGCGCGCTTCGAGGCCATGTTGTACGCGCTAACGCGCCAGTCGGCCGACGTGCCGGTGTTCCACGTGGGCAACCTGCGCGGCGAGTACTTCGGCCTGCAGGCCACGCCCGAAGGGGCGCGCGTCGCGATCCGGCCGCCCGGCGGCGCCGGCCGCGCGATCTACAAGGCCGCGGTGCCCGGCGACCGCGTGCTGGTGGAAAACGAGGCGCGCAACTTCGAACCGCGCAGCACGCCCTGGTACGCGGGCGCGGTCAGCGCCAAGGGCCGCGTGTTCACGCCGGTGCAGGTGTCCGCCGAGCGCAAGCAGCTGATGGTGAGCCTGTCGCAGCCGGTGTACGACGCCGACGGCGGCGTGGCCGGCGTGCTCGGCGCCGACCTGTACCTGCAGCACCTGGCCGACGTGCTGCGCACGCAGCGCATCAGCGCGCGCGGCGCGGCCTTCGTGGTCGACGAGAAGGGCCTGCTGGTGGCGAGCTCCGCCGGCGACACGCTGTTCACGGGCAGCGCGGGCAGCTTCCAGCGCGCCAGCCCCGCGGAGAGTTTCAACGCCGTGGTGCGCGCCAGCTTTGCCGCGCTCAAGGCCTTGCGTGCCAGCCGCGGCGAGGACACGGTGGCCACCGACACGCGCCTGCAGCGCCTGGCGCAACCCGACGGCGTCGCGCTGCTGATGGTGCAGCGGCCCTTCGGCGAGCAACTGGGCCTGCACTGGACGCTGGTGGTGGCCGCGCCCGAGACCGACTTCACCGGCGACATCGTGCGCGCGCAGCGCAACTCGGTCATCCTGATGGGCGTGCTGATCGCGCTTGCGGCGCTCATCGGCTGGTGGATCGCGCGCCGCATCGGCGGCCGGCTGCACGGCCTGACGCTGGCGGCGGAGCAGCTGGGCCGCGGCGAGGTGCCGCCGCCCGCTGCGCGCACGCGCATCGCCGAGGTGCAGCAGCTGGCGCAGGTGCTGCACGACAGCGGTCGCCAGCTGCAGGCCGACGCACGCGCGCTGCAGGAGGCCAACGAGACGCTGGAAGCGCGCGTCGAGCAGCGCACGGCGGAATTGGCGGCCTCACGCGAGGAAGCGCTGGCCGCTGCGCGCGCCAAGGCGGCGTTCCTCGCGACCATGAGCCACGAGATCCGCACGCCGCTCAACGGCGTGGTCGGCATGTCCACGCTGCTGGCCGAGACGCCGCTTGACGCCGAGCAGCGCGACTACCTGCAGACCATCCGCCTGTCCAGCGACCAGCTGCTGGCGGTGATCAACGACGTGCTCGACTTCTCCAAGATCGAGTCGGGCAAGCTGGAGCTGGAACTGGAGCCGCTGGGCGTGCGCGCCGCGGTGGAGGAAGCCTGCGACATCGCCGCGCCGCGCGCGCGCGAGAAAGGCCTGGAGCTCATCGTCGACGTGCCGGAGCACGGGCCGGGCGCGGTGCCGCAGGCGATCAGCGGCGACGTCACGCGCCTGCGCCAGGTGCTGATCAACCTGGTGAACAACGCCGTGAAGTTCACGGCCCGGGGCGAGGTCGCGGTGCACGTGCGCCAGCTGCGCACCGAAGCCGACGGCCGCTGCGTGCTGGAGTTCCGCGTCACCGACAGCGGCATCGGCATCCCGCCCGACCGAGTCGGCGCGCTGTTCGAGGCCTTCACGCAGGTCGATGCGTCGACCACGCGCAAGTACGGCGGCACGGGCCTGGGGCTGGCGATCTGCAAGCGCCTGGTGGACCTGATGGGTGGCGAGATCGGCGTGGAAAGCACGCCGGGTGCCGGTTCGACCTTCTGGTTCACGCTCACGGCGCAGCCGGCGCAGCTGCCGGCCGGCATCGACGTCGCGCAGGCCGCCGCGCTGGCCGGCCGCAATGTGCTGGTGGTGGACGACCACGCCACCAACGTGCGCATCCTCAAGCGCCAGCTGGAACTGTGGGGCCTGCAGGTGGCCACCTGCGCGGCAGGCAGTGAGGCGCTGGAGTGGGCGGCGCGCCATGCGCCGCCGCACATCGTGGTCACCGACATGCACATGCCGGAGATGGACGGCGTGACGCTGGCGCGCGCGCTGAAGCAGCGCGGCGGCTGGCGCGAAGTGCCGGTGGTGCTGCTCACCTCGGGCTTCATGCCGTCGGCGGCCGACACCGCGGACCTGTTCGCCGCGCGGCTGCTCAAGCCCGCGCGCCAGAACCAGCTGTTCGAGACGCTGGTGCGCTGCCTCGCGCCGGAGGGCGCGCGCGCGGCCGCGGGCGCCACGCGCGACGAGAAGAAGCACGCCACCATCCTCGTGGCCGACGACAACGCGGTGAACCTGAAGGTGGCCTGCGCGATGGTGGCGAAACTGGGCTACGACTGGCGCACGGCGCTGGACGGGCGCGAAGCGGTCGAGGCGGTCGAGCGCGCCGCGCAGGAAGGCCGGCGCTTCGGCGCGGTGCTGATGGACGTGAACATGCCCGAGGTCGACGGGCTCGAGGCCACGCGCCAGATCCATGCGCGCTGGGGCGACGCGTCGCCGCCCATCATCGCGCTGACCGCCGGGGCGTCGGCGGAGGACCGCGCACGCTGCGAGGCCGCCGGCATGGACGACTACCTGACCAAGCCGCTGCACGTGTCGGCGCTGGCGCAGGCGCTGGAGCGCTGGGTCGCGCAGGCACACGGGGCGCGCGAGGCGCCCGCTCCCGCCCCCGCCGCGCCCGCGGGCGGCGGCGAGGCGCCGCTGATGGACTTCAGCCGCCTGGAGGAATTCCGCGAGTTCGACGACGCAGACCTGTCGACCACCAAGGAAGTGATCGCGCTGTTCCTCGCCGACACGCCGCCGCGCCTGGCCGCGATGCAGCAGGCCATCACCGCCGCCGACGCGAACGCGCTCACCAAGGCCGCGCACGCGCTCAAGGGCGGCGCGAGCAACATCGGCGCCAAGGCCATCCAGCAGCACGCCGACGCGCTGGAAGCCGCGTCGCGCGAGGCCATGCCCGAGGACGCGCAGCGGCGCGTCGACAAGCTCGGCGAGCTGTGGGACCAGACCCGCGGCGTCCTGCAGGCCTGGAAGTAGCGCTTTCCCCCGTGGCGACGGCGCAACTGCGCCGCTCGCACGCACCAGCTCGACAGTAAAGTCGCTCCCGGGGCCCGCGCCCGCCCGGCCACGAACCGGGTGCGGCGTTCCCTGAAGTCGCAGTACCACCCCACCCGTCGCTGTCCACTTCACGAGGGAACGCCATGCGCATCCAACGCTTCCAGCCCACCGTCCTCGCCGGCCTGATCGCCGCCATCGCCTGGCCCGCCGCGCGCGCCCAGAACGCGCCGCAGGTGACGGAATTCGAGCAGGTGATCGTCACCTCGCAAAAGCGCAAGGAGAACGTGCAGCAGGTGCCGCTGTCGGTCTCCGTGATCTCGGGCGAGACGCTGCAGGAAAACCGCGTCAACGACGTCAGCGACCTGAGCCGCGCCGTGCCCAACCTGTCGTACTCCAGCCAGGCCGGCGCCGGCCTGTCGACGCTGGAGATCCGCGGCGTGAGCTCGCAGGCCGGCTCGGCGACGGTGTCGATCTACCTCGACGAGGTGTCGCTGACCACGCGCAACATCTACAGCCAGGGCGCGGCCGAACCGCGCTTCTTCGACCTCGAGCGCGTCGAGGTGCTGCGCGGCCCGCAGGGCACGCTGTACGGCGCCAGTTCGCTGGGCGGCACCATCCGCTTCGTCAGCAAACAGCCCGACCCGTCGAAGTTCACCGGCTCGGTGCTGGGCGAGCTCTCCACCACCTCGCACGGCGGCACCAACCACGTGCTGCAGGGTGTGCTGAACGTCCCGCTGGTGCAAGGCAGCACCGCGCTGCGCGTGGGCGTGCAGACCGGGCGCGACAGCGGCTGGATCGACCGCGTCGACCCGAACACGCTGGGCGTGATCGAGAAGGGCATCAACAGCACGCAGTGGGACGTGCTCAAGCTCGCGCTGCGCACCGACCTGGGCCGCGGGTGGTCGGTGACGCCGGCCCTGTTCGCGCAGCGCTACAAGAGCGCCGACATCGACGCGGCCTACCTGAACGTCGGCGCCTTCCAGCTGCCGCAGGGCTCCACCGCCGACCCGCCGGCGCTGGCGCTGTTCCAGACCAGCAAGCCGGTGCGCGAGCCCGCCACCGACAAGCTGCGCATCCCCAGCCTCACCGTCAACGGCGACGTCGGCATCGGCGACTTCACCGGCATCCTCTCGGGCTACCAGCGGCGCTTCGACCGCATCCAGGACGGCACCTCGATCAACGTGCCCTACATCGCGTCGCAGGTGGCGGACCCGGCGCTGTCCAACACGGTGTATGCGCTGCCCTCGGCGGTGCAGCTTTCGAACAAGATCGACCAGGTCTCGCTGGAGCTGCGTGTCGCGTCCAAGGACTACGACGCCAAGCGCAGCCCCTTCACGTGGATCGCCGGCGTGTACCTGGCGCAGACCAAGACGCAGGTCTTCGACAACGAGCCGATCTTCGGCATCAACGCTGCCTTCACGGCAGCGGGCCGCGACATCAACAACCCCAACGACATGGGCGGCAGCTTCCCCGGCGCGTTCACCGGCGACAGCTCCTACTACAGCGCGCGCCACTACCGCGACAAGCAAAGCTCGGTGTTCGGCGAGCTCACGTACCACGCCTCGCCCTCGCTGCGCGCCATCGCCGGCGTGCGCGTGCTGTCGGCCACGCAGCACTTCACGCGCGAGGGCGACTTCTACTACGCCGGCGGGCCGTCCACCGCCGTGATCGATTCGAGCGCGCACGCGGTGACGCCGCGCTTCGCGGTGGACTGGGACCTGTCGAAGGAAACCACGGTCTACGCCAACATCGCCAAGGGCTTCCGCCTGGGCGCGGCCAACCGCCCCATCCCCAGCCCCGACGTCAACCCGCTGGTGGGCCAGGACCTGGCGAACCTGCGCCTGCCCAACGCGATCCCCGCCGCCTTCAAGCCCGACAGCCTGTGGAGCTACGAGGTCGGCAGCAAGTCGCGCCTGTTCGACAACCGCGTCGCGCTCAACCTCGCGGCCTTCTACATCGATTGGAAGAACATCCAGCAGAACGTGGTGCTGCCGCAGTCGGGCTTCGATTTCGAGACCAACGTGGGCAAGGCCAGGAGCTACGGGATCGAGGCCGAAGGCCGCGTGCGCGCCACCGACGACCTGACGCTGAACGCATCGGCCGGCCTCACGCGCGCGACCTTCGCCGAGGACGTGGTGGCGCTGGGCGCCGACAGCAACGGCGTGCTGAACGCGCGCAAGGGTGACTGGGTGCAGGGCGTGCCGCGCTACAACGCGCGCCTGGGCTTCGAGTACCGCTTCTACCCGATGACCGACGCGCAGGCCTTCGTGCGCGCCAGCGGCCAGTGGACGGGCCCCAGCCACGGCACCTTCGTGCGCGAGCAGAAGGACCACCTGCGGCCGGCGTATTTCACCGCGGACGCGAGCGCCGGGATGTCGTGGAAGAAGTGGGAGGTGTCGCTGTTCGTCAAGAACCTCACCAACAACCACCGCATCATCCAGCAGCCCTCGATCCAGTCGGTGAACCAGGCGCTGTACCTGCGCCCGCGCACGATCGGCGTGACCGTGTCGTACGAGCGTTGAGCCGCGCCGCCGCTACTTCTTCTTGTCGGCCGGCCGGCCGTACTTCGCCGTGAAGGTGGCCGACGCGATCTTGTTCATGTTCGTCATGAAGCCCGCGACGGCGGCCGTCGCATCGGGCGGCAAGTCGAGCTTGTCGGTCTTGAGGGAGTAGACGGTGAAGACGTAGCGGTGCGGCTTGTCGCCCGGCGGCGGGCACGCGCCGCCCCACGCGGCGAAGCCGTAGTCGATGCGGTTCATCGCCGCACCCTTGGGCAGGTTGGCGCCGCCCTGCGCGCCGGCGTTGGCCGGCAGCTCGGTCACGGTGGCGGGGATGTTGTAGACGAACCAGTGCCAGAAGCCCGAGCCGGTCGGCGCATCGGGGTCGTACACCGTCACGACAAAGCTCTTGGTGTCCTTGGGCGCGCCGCTCCACTTCAGCGCCGGCGACTTGTTTTCGCCGCTGCAGCCGAACACGTTGGCCTCGAACTTCTTGTCCATCGTGGCGTTGGCCTTGACGTCGGGACTTTCGAGCTTGAAACCGGCGGCGTGGGCGCTCGCGACGGCGAAGGCCCCAAGGAACATCAGCGTGGTCCGCATGTGCATCTCCTGGTCAGCGAGCGCGCATGATGCGGCGCGCCGCAACGCCGGTCAACCGTGACTTTTCACCGCTGAGGCACTTTGCAAAGCACCTGGGGTGGCGGAGGTTGACGATTGCAACTATCAGCTGGCATGCTAACGATCCGTTTTTCAAGCAGTCCAGGACCCGAGCATGTCGTCCGCCTTCCGCCGCCCCCTCGTCGCGGCCTCCCTCGCTTCCTCCCTCGTCCTTGCCGCGGCGCTCACCGCTTGCGGCGGGGGCGGCGGCACGCCGGCGCCCACCGCCCAGCCGATGGCGGCGACCGCCGGCCCCGCGTTCGCCAAGGCGCGCAGCGCCTACTCGATCGCGAAAACCGCGAGCGGCTACACCGTGACCGACCTGGCCACGGGCCAGCAGACGGCGGCGACGGCCTCGCAGTTCCTCACGTTCTCGGACGTGACCGTGAACCTGCAGATCGCGGCGCAGGCGGCCACGTTGGCGCCCGCCGACCTGCAGCTGCTCACCGAGCTGTACGTGGCCTTCTTCAACCGCGTGCCCGAGGCCGACGGCCTGAACTTCTGGATCGAGCAGCGCAAGGCGGGGCAGACCATCAACGCGATCGCCGACGCGTTCTACGCCGCCGCCATCCAGTACAGCGACATCACGGGCTACACGCCCACGATGACCAATTCGGATTTCGTCAACATCGTCTACCGCAACGTGCTGGGCCGCGCCTCCGCCGATGCCGAAGGGCTGGCCTACTGGAGCGGCGCGCTCGCCAGCGGCAAGGAGACGCGCGGCACGCTCGTCTCGTCCATCCTGGGCTCGGCACACACCTTCAAGGGCAACGCCACCTGGGGCTGGGTGCCCGACCTGCTGGACAACAAGCTGGCCGTGGCGACATCGTTCGCGATCAGCAACGGCCTGAACTACAAGGACGCGGCCACGTCGATCACGAAGACGATGCAGATCGCCGCGGCCGTGACGCCCACGTCGACGTCGGCCGCGATGCAGCTGGTGACGGCGGTCGTCGGAACCGGCTCGGGCAGCAGTGGTTCAGCCGGCGTCGCGACATACGACGAGGCTTCGATCCCCGGCTACGACATGGCGAGCACGTCACTCACGGGCTTCGTGGCGACCAACCGCGGCCTCTACATGCAGGCGCTCGACGGCGACGCCGCCCACATCCTCAAGCTGCACGGCAACCCGATCTTCAACGACTGGACGAGCGTGCCCTTCGCGGACGGCATCTACAGCTACGCGCCGCTGAACGTCTACACCGAGGCCGACCGCCAGGTGAGCTTCTACTGGAACCGGCGCGGCGTCGAGTCACGCTGGGGCCTGTACACCGCCAACACCGGCTCGACGCCCGGCTTCGACGTCGAGGACAACATGTCGATCAGCCTCGTGGCGGCCGGCGGCACGTCCGGCGTGATCGCGCCGCGGCCGTGGGTGGTCGCCGGCTTCAACAGCGACCTGCAGTCCCTGTACCAGGACGACGGCGCCTACACGAGCGTGCGCAAGACGTCCGACTACTTCGGCACCGCCGCGGCGGGCTCGGACCAGGTCGCGAACCTGTCCAGCGCGATCCTCGTCGCCCACCCCACGGACGGCACCGTCTTCGTCGGCCTCGGCAACAAGCTGCGCGTGTTCTCGGCGAGCGGGCTGCAGTCGACCGCGACACTGCCGGGCGACAGCGCGATTTCCGACATGTTCTGGCACGACAACGTGCTGTACATCGGCTACGGCGCCAAGGTGTACAAGCGCACGGCGGCGGGCGCGGTGTCCGAGTTCGCGCAGCTCACGGGCATCGCCGCGACGCTGGCCGAGCTCTTCCCCGCCCCGGGCCGCTTCTGCCTGAACGGCGGCGACGTGATCACCGCCGACGGCATGGCCCGGCGCATCAGCGACGGCTACACGCGCAGCTGGCTGTCGTCGGGCACGCTGACGACGCAGCAGCAACAGGAGCTGGCGATCGTGCAGTCGCAGGTGGCGGGCGCGGGCGTGTGGTGCTCGCCGAACAACCTGGCCCGCGTGGTCTACACGGTGGACCTGGCCGAGGGCAAGGTGCGCATGTTCAGCGCGAAGAACTGAGTCAGCGGAAGGCGAACTGCTTCGGGTCGTAGAAGAACTGCTCCTCGCACACCTTCTCGCCGCGCCAGCGCTGGTACGCCAGCTCCTCGATGCGCGCCTTCGTGCCTTCCTTGGAGGTGAACTCGAAGATCCAGCGGATCACGACGTGGTCGCCATTGAGGAAAACGGGACGTACGCACTGAGAAGTGACCGAGGCGGTGCGCGCCAGCGCCTTCGCCTCGTGCGCCATCAGCGCCTCGCGGCCCACGCGCGGCGCCTCGAAGTTCTCGCGCATCGTCGCGTCCTCGGTGTAGAAGTCGCGGATCGCCTCGACGTGCGCGTTCGATTCGACGCGGGCGATGAAGGCTTCGAGCGTGGCGGGCGTGGGCATGTCAGCTCAGGTGGTTGCTCAGCACCTTGGCGATCTCGAACATCGTCACCTGCGCCTTGCCGAAGACGGGCTTGAGCTTCTCGTCGGCGTTGATCGAGCGCTTGTCCTTGGCGTCCTGCAGGTTGTGGGCCTTGATGTAGTCCCACAGCTTCTTGGTCGCCTCGGTGCGCGCCACCGGTTCCGGCCCGATCACGGCGGCGAGTGCGGCGCTGGGGGTGAGCCCGCCCGTCGTCTTGCGCGGGGCCTTCTTTGCCGCAGCCTTCTTCGCGGCCGGAGCCTTCTTGGCGGCGGGCGCCTTCTTCGCCGCCGGCGCCGCCTTCGCCGCGAACTTCGCGGCAGTCTTCCTCGGCGGGAACTTCGAGGTGCGCGGCTCGAACTCGAAGTTCACCTTGCCCGCCTCCTTGTCCCACGCCAGGAAAGCCTTGAACGCGCGCCGCGTGCGCATCGACACGAACTTGTCGAGCAGGCTGGTCTTGCCCGTCGTCAGCAGCTTCGTCACTTCCTCGCGCGACACCGGCTGCTGCAGGATGATCTTGCCGGTGCGGAAGTCGCAGCTGGGCGTGAGGTGCCCGGCGGTCGGCACGGAGCGTTCGCACACGTAGTTGCTGCCCCACTCGAACACGCGCGCGCCGCACTTCGGGCACGGGCCCAGCGGCTCCTGCGCGCTGAAGTCGACCACCTCGCCGGTTTCGGCCGGGTCGTCCTCCTTGCCGAAATCGAACTCCAGCTTCCAGTTCTTCTCTTCCTCGTCGAACTTCAGCGTGAGTTCGGCGGTGAAAGGCCAGCCCGCCTTGGAGCGGAAGCCTTCCAGCGGGCCGATGCGCTTGTCCTGCAGGAATTTCTCGACTTCGGCGAGCTCGAACGCGCGGCCCGCCGGGATCTTGGTGAACGAGAAACCGCAGGGCTGCGCCTTGGGCTTGCCGATGCAGGTGTAGCGGCGGTAGTTCTCCTGCACCACGCCGCCGCAATTCGGGCAAGGCGTGTGCAGCGTCGCGTAGTCGCCCGGCACGCTGTCGCGGTCGTACGTCTTGGCCTTCTCGACGATGTGCTTCGTCATCTCGGCGATCTCGCGCATGAAGGCGTCGCGCGAGAGCTTGCCGTGCTCCATCTGGGCGAGCTTGTATTCCCACTCGCCGGTCA
Source organism: Ramlibacter sp. PS4R-6 (assembly GCF_037572775.1). Lineage (NCBI taxonomy): Bacteria > Pseudomonadati > Pseudomonadota > Betaproteobacteria > Burkholderiales > Comamonadaceae > Ramlibacter > Ramlibacter sp. PS4R-6. The sequence continues at coordinate 860,477 of NZ_JBBHKA010000001.1, forward strand.
GCTCGGGCTTGGACAGTTCCTCCACGCCCAGCCCGCGCAGCAGCGTCATCAGCTGGAAGGCCTTCGCGGTGGGGATCAGTTCGCGCCCGTCGCGGAACATGTACTTCTCGTTGATCAGGCCTTCGATGATGGCCGCGCGCGTGGCCGGCGTGCCCAGGCCCTTCTCGTGCATGGCCTCGCGCAGGTCGTCGTCCTCGATGGTCTTGCCCGCGCCTTCCATCGCGGAGAGCAGCGTCGCCTCCGAATAGCGTGCGGGCGGCCGCGTCTTCAGGCCCTTGGGCTCGATGCGCTCGGTGCGCACCATCTCGCCGGGCTTCACCGCCACCAGCATCTTGCTGTCCTCGGCCGGCGTGTCGGCGCTTTCGGCCTCCTTGCCCCAGATCGCGAGCCAGCCCGGCTTGACCAGCACGCGGCCCTCGGTGCGGAAGCTGTGGCCGACCGCCTGGGAGATGCGCGTGGTCACCAGGTACTCGGCGCTGGGGAAGAACACCGACAGGAAGCGCTTGACCACCAGGTCGTACAGGCGCTGCTCGGCGTCCGACAGGCCGTGCGGCGCTTCCAGCGTCGGGATGATGGCGAAGTGGTCCGACACCTTGGCGTTGTCGAAGATGCGCTTGTTCGGCTTGACGTAGCCGTCCTGCATTGCCTGCTTCGCAAAAGGCGCCAGGTGCTTCATGCCGCTCTTGGCCAGCATGCCCATCGTGTCCTTGACCACCGGCAGGTAGTCCTCGGGCAGGTGGCGGGAATCGGTCCGCGGGTAGGTGAGCGCCTTGTGGCGTTCGTAGAGCGACTGGGCCAGCGCCAGCGTGGTCTTGGCCGAGTAGCCGAAGCGGCCGTTGGCCTCGCGCTGCAGTGTGGTCAGGTCGAACAGGCCCGGCGAAGCCTGCGTGGTCGGCTTGGCCTCCTCGGTGACGGACGCCGACTTGCCGCGCACGGCCGCGGCGATGGCGTGCGCCTCCTTCTCGGTCCACACCCGGTCGGCTCGCATTTCCGCGTCGTCGGGGTTCTTCTTCCACTTGGGGTCGAACCACTTGGCCGTGTACTCGCCGGCCTCGGCCAGGAAGGTGGCGTGCACCTCCCAGTAGTCGCGGCTGACGAACTTGCGGATCTGCTCCTCGCGCTCGACCACCACCGCCAGCGTGGGCGTCTGCACGCGTCCCACGGTGGTCAGGAAGAAGCCGCCGTCGCGCGAATTGAAGGCCGTCATGGCCCGCGTGCCGTTGATGCCGACCAGCCAGTCGGCCTCGGAGCGCGAGCGCGCGGCGCTGGCCAAGCCCGCCATCTGCTTGTCGCTGCGCAGCGCATCGAAGCCGTCGCGGATGGCCTGCGGCGTCATGGACTGCAGCCACAGGCGCTTGACCGGCTTGCCCAGCGCCTTGCCGCCGCCGGCGTACTGCTCGATCAGGCGGAAGATGAGTTCACCCTCGCGGCCCGCGTCGCAGGCATTGATGAGCTCGGCCACGTCCTTGCGCTTGGCGAGCTTGACCACCGCGTTCAGGCGCGTCTTGGTCTTGTCCACCGGTTTCAGGTCGAAGTGCGGCGGGATCACGGGCAGGTGGGCGAAGCTCCACTTGCCGCGCTTGACGTCGTACTGCTCGGGCGCCTGGATCTCCACCAGGTGGCCGACGGCACTCGTGACGATGTACTTCTCGTTCTCGAAATACTCGTCGTGCTTGTCGAATTTGCCGGCCACCGGCGTGAGCGCCCGGACCAGGTCGTTCGCGACGGAAGGCTTCTCGGCAATGATCAGTGTCTTTTGGCTCATACAATGCGGTTCTCTCTCACGCGCGCGTACGCGCACACACGCGCACGCGCGCACGTGCAATTCCAAATTAACAGGTTTTTGCGAAATGGCAGAAAAGCAGGTCGACCGCGAGGCTGAGGTAGCGGGTTCCGCCACCGGGGCGAAGAAGAAAAGCAAGGCGGCCTCGGGGCGCCGCATCCAGGTGCGCCGCTCGGGCGTCCACGGCAAGGGCGTCTTCGCCCTGCAGGACATCGCCGAGGGCGAGACCCTCATCGAGTACGTGGGCGAGATCATCACGTGGAAGCAGGCCGACAAGCGCGCGCCCAGCGATCCCAACGACGAGAACCACACGTTCTTCTTCTCCATCGACGACGGCAAGCGGGTGATCGACGCCAACGTGGGCGGCAACGCCGCGCGCTGGATCAATCACTCGTGCGACCCCAATTGCGAGTCGGACGAGGACGACGAGACGCACCGCGTCTTCATCAAGGCCCTGCGCAACATCAAGGCCGGCGAGGAGCTCAACTACGACTACGGCCTGGTGATCGACGAGCCGTACACGAAGAAGCTGAAGGCGCAGTACCTGTGCCTGTGCGGGGCGAAGAACTGCCGCGGCACGATGCTGGCGCCCAAGCGCGGCAGCCGCAAGTGATCCGTGCCGGTGAAGCGATCCGGGACGGCGTCTCGCCGCTGGTTCCCGGCTTCACCGTCGAAGTCCTCCCCGAGGTCGACTCCACCAACACCGAGCTGATGCGGCGCGCCCGCGCGGGGCGCACCGAGCCCGTGCTGCTGGTCGCCGAACACCAGACGGCCGGCCGCGGCCGCCTCGGGCGCAACTGGGCCAGCGCGCCGGGCGACTCGCTCACCTTCTCGCTGGGCCTGATGCTGGCGCCCGCCGCCTGGTCGGGGCTTTCGCTGGCCGTGGGCGTGGCGCTGGCCGAGACGCTGCACCCGCGCGTGCGCATCAAGTGGCCCAACGACCTGTGGCTGGACGACCGCAAGCTCGCCGGCATCCTGATCGAGACCGCCAGTTCCACCGCCGATGCGAACGGCCCGCGCTACGCCGTCATCGGGGTGGGCATCAACGTCGCCCGGCCGCCCGCAGACGGCCTCGCGACGCCGCCGGCGGGCCTGGACGAAGTCATGCCCCAGGCCCGCGCCCGCGACGTCCTGGTGCGCCTCGCGCGCCCGCTGGTCGAGGCCGTGAAGGCCTTCGAGACCTTCGGCTTCGCGCCCTTCCAGGCGCGCTTCGAGGCGCGCGACGCGCTGCGCGACCGCGCCGTGGCCCTGTCCGACGGCACGGCGGGCACGGCGCACGGCACCACCGAGGCCGGCGGCCTGCTGGTGCATACTGCGGCCGGCATGGTGGCGGTGACCAGCGCGGAAGTGAGCGTGCGGCCCGCGAGAGGGGAATGATGCTGCGCCTGCTGGTCCTGCTGCTCGTGCTCGCGAACGCGGCGTACTACGCGTGGTCGCGCCAGCTGCTGGCGCCCGTGGGCCTGGCGCCCACGCAGCAGGCCGAGCCGCAGCGCGTGGGGCAGCAGGTCAAGCCCGAAGCCGTGCGCCTGCTGCCCGGCGACGAAGCCCGGCGCATCGAGATCGCCGCCGCGCCGCGGCCCACCGAATGCGTGCAGGCGGGCCTGTTCACCGACCCGGAAGCCGATTCGCTGAAGTCCGCGCTGGAGGGCTGGCCGCCTGGCAGCTGGTCGCTCGAGGCGGCCACCGAGCCCGCGCGCTGGATCGTCTACATGGGCAAGTACCCCGACGCCGGCTCGCTGGAGAAGAAGAAGGCCGAGCTGCGCGGCCTGAACGTGTCCTTCGAGCCGCTCGCCAACCCCTCGATGGAGCCCGGCATCTCGCTGGGCGGCTACCCGACCGAAGCGGCCGCCAAGCAGCAGATGGAGGCGCTTGCGCAGAAAGGCGTGCGCACGGCCAAGGTGGTGCAGGAAAGGGCCGAGGCGCGCGGCCAGTCGCTGAAGTTCCCGGCCATCGACGACACGCTGCGGCCGAAGCTCGACGACCTCAAGACCGCCCTGAACGGCAAGCCGCTGAAGGCCTGCCGCTGACCTTTCCTTCCGGAGTTTCGCCATGACGATGAAGCTGTATTTCGGCCCCGGCGCCTGTTCCTTCGTGCCGCACACGCTGCTGGAGACCAGCGGCGCGGCGTACGAGCCCGTGTTGGTGAAGCTGCACAAGCAGGAGAACCTGGGCGAGGCGTTTCGCGCCCTCAACCCGCGCGGCCAGGTGCCGGTGGTGGTGGACGACGGCCAGGCGATCACGCAGATCCTGGCCATCGTCGATTACCTCGACGCGAAGTTCCCGCAGTGCAACTTCCTGCCGCGCGAGCCGCGCGAGCGCGCGCGCGTGATGGAAACGCTGGCGTGGATGAACAACACGGCCCATCCGACGTTCACGCACGTCTTCATGCCCTACAAGTTCGTCGAGGGCGACGGCGAGCAGGCCGCGGTGAAGGCGCACAACGCCAAGCTGTTCCGCGGCATGCTGGGCGAGATCGAGGCCATGGCGCAGAAGATGCAGGCCGAAGGGCGCCCGTTCCTCTTCGGGGAACACTTCGGCCCTGTCGATGCCTACGCGCTCACCTTGATGCGCTGGGGCGGCTTCGCCGGCATCGACCCGCAAACCTTCCCGGCGCTGTGGGCGCACGTGCAGAAGGTCGCGGAATTGCCGGCGGTCAAGCGCGCGATGGAGCGCGAGCGCCTGCAGCTGAACGTCTACAAGGCGGCCTGAGCCAGCCTGGCGACGGCGGGGCGCGGCTCGCCGAAGACGAAGCGCACCGTCATGCGCGTGCCCGGCGGCTGCTGCCCGGGGCGCGCATCCTCGATCGTGACCTCGGCGTTGTGCTGGCGCGCGATCTCGCGCACGATCGGCAGGCCCAGCCCCGAGCCGTCGACGTTGGTGCCCAGCGCGCGGTAGAACGGCTGGAACACCAGTTCGCGTTCGGCCTCCGGGATGCCGGGGCCCGAGTCTTCCACCTGCACCACCAGCGCATGCCCGAAGGGGTCGGGCAGGACGCGCGCCGTGATGACGCCGGGGTTGTCGGCGCTGGACGGCGTGTAGTTGATGGCGTTGTCCAGCAGGTTGCGCACCAGCTCCTTGAGCAGCGTGGGGTTGCCTTCGAGCTGGACGCCGTCCTCGCCGGGCTGCGGGCCGTCGTAGCCCAGGTCGATGCGGCGGTCCATGGTGCGCGGCACCGAGTCCTGCACCGCGTCCATCACGATGCGCGCGAGGTCGCAGGGCTGCAGCGCCACCGCCTGCCCGCCGCCTTCGGCGCGCGCCAGCGCCAGCAGCTGGTTCACCGTGTGCGTCGCGCGGATGCTGGAGCGGCCGATCTGCTTGAGCGACTGCTTCAGCTCGTCCTCGTTGAAGGCCTCGCGCTGCGCGAGGTCGGCCTGCATGCGCAGGCCCGCGAGCGGCGTCTTGAGCTGGTGCGCCGCATCGGCGAGGAAGCGCTTCTGCGTGGCGATCGAATCCTTCAGGCGCTCGAGCAGGTCGTTCACCGACTGCACCAGCGGCGCGACCTCCAGCGGCACGGCCTTGTCGTCCAGCGGCGAGAGGTCGTCGGGCCGGCGCGCGCGGATGCGCTCCTCCAGCTTGGACAGCGGCTCGATGCCGCGCACCAGCGCCAGCCACACCAGCAGCACCGCGAGCGGCAGGATGACGAACTGGGGCAGCATGACGCCCTTGATGATCTCGGTGGCCAGCACCGAGCGCTTCTCGCGCGTCTCGGCCACTTGGATCAGGCAGGGCACGCCGCCCGGCACGTCGAGGCGCACCCAGGTGTAGGCCACCCGCACGTCCAGGCCGCGCATCTCGTCGTTGCGCAGGCGCACGTCGCCCACCGCGGGCGCCTCGTCCTCGGGCGGGTGCGGGAAGTCGCGCTCGCCCGACAGGAACTCGCTGTGCGGGCCCAGCACCTGGTAGTAGACGTGGTCGGAGTCGTCGGCGCGCAGCAGCTCGCGCGCGGGCTGCGGCAGGTTGAACACCACGCGCTGGTTCTGCACGGTGACCAGCTGCGCCAGCGCCTGCACGTTGTATTCCAGCGCGCGGTCGAAAGGCTTGCCGGCGATGCTCTGCGCCACCAGCCACGTGAGCGCCAGGCTCACCGGCCACAGCAGCAGCAGCGGCGTGAGCATCCAGTCGAGGATCTCACCGAAGAGCGACCGTTGCTCGCGCTGGAACAGCTTCATCGCGCGGCCCGGGCTGGCATCAGCCCGGGATCTTCTCCAGGCAGTAGCCCAGCCCGCGCACGGTGGCGATGCGGATCGGCCCCTTCTCGATCTTCTTGCGCAGGCGGTGGATGTAGACCTCGATGGCGTTGTTGCTCACCTCTTCACCCCATTCGCACAAGCGCTCGACCAATTGGTCCTTCGACACAAGGCGGCCCGCGCGCTGCAACAGCACCTCGAGCAGGCCCAGCTCGCGCGCCGAGAGTTCGATCATCTTGCCGTCGATGGTGGCCACGCGGCCGGCCTGGTCGTACACCAGCGGGCCGTGCTTGATGGTGCTGCTGGTGCCGCCCATGCCGCGGCGCGTGAGCGCGCGCACGCGCGCCTCCAGCTCCTGCAGCGAAAAGGGCTTGGCCATGTAGTCGTCGGCGCCGTAGTCCAGGCCCTTGACGCGTTCCTCGACGCCATCGGCGGCGGTGAGGATCAGCACCGGCATCGTCGAGCCGCGCCCGCGCAGCTTCTTGAGCACGTCCAGGCCGTGCATCTTGGGCAGGCCCAGGTCCAGGATCAGCAGGTCGAACTCGTTGTTCGCCATCAGCGCCGCATCGGCCTCGCTGCCGCTCGCGACGTGGTCCACGGCGGCCCCCGATGCGCGCAACGACCTGAGCAGGCCGTCGGCGAGCACCTGGTCGTCTTCCGCAATCAGGATGCGCATCGCTTGTCTCCTTGTAGTGATTTCATTGTAGGCATGCGGGGGCGAAGCGCAGCATCGGTGTTGCGGGAAAACCCCCGCGCGGCCCGGCGCCCCAGGTCCCATATTGGCGGGGGGAGGCCGATTGGGGGACCGCGATGAAACGACGCCTGGCCACTGCCTGCCTCGCGCTCGGCCCATGGCTGGGTGCGCCGCACGTGCGCGCGCAAACGCCGGTGGAGGTGTTCACCTACCCGCGCTCGGAGTCGCCGTCCGATTCCCAGTACGTCTACGACTACGAGCTGCTGCGCCTGGCGCTGGAAGCCACGGTGCCCACGCACGGCCCCTTCGAGCTGCGCGCCTCCGCGCAGGCGATGAACCAGGCGAAGGCGGGCGAGGAAATCCTGGCGGGGACGCGCAGCGTGAACGTCTTCGCGCGTTCCACCTCCGCCGAGATCGAAATGCGCTTCCTCCCGGTGCGCATCCCCATCGACAAGGGGCTCATCAGCTGGCGCGTGTTCCTCGTGCGCGCGGACATGGAGGCGAAGTTCGCGGAGGTCGAGTCGCTCGACCAGCTGCGCGCCTACAGCGTGGGCTCGTTCACCACCTGGGCCGACACCTCGATCCTGCGCGCCGCCGGCTTCAAGGTGGTGACGGGCGACAGCTACGAGGGCCTGTTCCGCATGCTGGTCGACCGCAAGTTCGACTTCTTCTCGCGCAGCGCCGACGAGGCGTACCGCGAATGGGACGAGCGCCGCGCGCGCCTGCCCGAGATGCGCGTCGAGCAGAAGCTGCTCCTGCACTTCCCGACCACGCGCTACTTCTTCGTGCGCCGCGCCGACGAGGGCCAGCGGCTCGCCGAGCGCATCGAGGCGGGGCTGGAAACGCTGATCCGCACCGCGAGCTTCGACAACTACTTCCTGCGCTACAAGGCCGTGCTGATCAACCGCGCGCACCTGAAGACGCGGCGGCCCTTCTACATCGACAACCCCTTCGCGTCGCGCGAGACGCGCGCGCTCGTCAAGTCGCGACCCGAGCTCTGGTTCGACGTGGCGAAGGCCCGCTAGCGCCCCACTCGCCGGCGTAGGCCTCCAGGCCGATGGCCACCACGGTGGCGACCTCGTCGCCCACTTCGGCGCGGAACTCGGCTTCCGCCTGCGCCACCGCGTCCTGGAAGGCCTTGAGCCACGCCAGTCCCGTAGGCGTGAAGCGCACGATGCGGCCGCGCGCGTCCTTCGGGTCGGGCTCGCGCCTCACCAGGCCCCAGGCCTCGCACTGGTCGACGAGGTCGCCCATGGCCTGCTTGGTCATGCCGGCGCTGAGCGCGAGGTCCGTCAGGCGCGAGCCCTCGAGCGCCACGTGGCGCGTGATGTGCACGTGCGCGGCGCTGACCTGCGCGCGCGCCGCCAGGTTGGACAGCGCCAGCGGCACCTCGACGTCGCGCGCCATGAGTTGCAGCACGCGCTCGTCGAAGCGGCGCGCCGCATGCCCGAGCAGCCGCCCCAAGTGCGTGAGGCGCCAGCTGTCGTCCGTTGCCATGCCGAAATGGTAAGGCAAACTGACAAAAAACCCTGTTTACCGATTCACACCCGGGCCGTTAAAGTGCTGGTCAGGCATCCAGCCTGTCGATAAACCCAAACCCAACCACCCGGAGGAAACGACATGGACGCACAAGTCAAAGGCACCCGCATCGCGGCGGCGGACACCGAGAAGCAGAAGGCCCTGCAGGCCGCGCTGGCGCAGATCGACAAGCAGTTCGGCAAGGGCACGATCATGCGGCTGGGCGAGGGCGAGAAGCTCGAGGACATCCAGGTTGTCTCCACCGGCTCGCTCGGCCTGGACATCGCCCTTGGCGTCGGCGGCCTGCCGCGCGGCCGCGTCGTCGAGATCTACGGCCCGGAATCGTCGGGCAAGACCACGCTCACGCTGCAGGTCATCGCCGAGATGCAGCGCACCGGCGGCCAGTGCGCCTTCATCGACGCCGAGCACGCGCTGGACGTGCAGTACGCCCAGAAGCTGGGCGTGAACCTGTCCGACCTGCTGATCTCGCAGCCCGACACCGGCGAGCAGGCGCTGGAGATCTGCGACAGCCTCGTGCGCTCCGGCGCCGTGGACCTGATCGTGATCGACTCGGTCGCCGCGCTCGTGCCCAAGGCCGAAATCGAGGGCGAGATGGGCGATTCGCTGCCCGGCCTGCAGGCGCGCCTGATGTCGCAGGCGCTGCGCAAGCTCACCGCCACGATCAAGAAGACCAACTGCATGGTCATCTTCATCAACCAGATCCGCATGAAGATCGGCGTGATGTTCGGCAGCCCCGAGACCACCACCGGCGGCAACGCGCTGAAGTTCTACGCCTCGGTGCGCCTGGACATCCGCCGCACCGGCACCATCAAGAAGGGCGAGGAGTCCATCGGCAACGAGACCAAGGTGAAGGTGGTGAAGAACAAGGTGGCGCCGCCCTTCAAGACGGCCGAGTTCGACATCCTCTTCGGCGAAGGCATCTCGCGCGAAGGCGAGATCGTCGACATGGGCGTGAACGCCCGCATCATCGAGAAATCCGGCGCCTGGTACGCCTACAACGGCGAGAAGATCGGCCAGGGCCGCGACAACGCGCGCGAGTTCCTGCGCGAGAACGCCGACCTGGCGCGCGAGATCGAGAACAAGATCCGCACCGAGCTGAGCATCGCGCTGCTGCCCGAAGGCGTCGGCGGCGGCGAGGAAGCCGACGAGGAGTGATCGCGCGGGCGAAGCCGCAGCTGTCCCTGAAGGGGCGCGCGCTGCGCTACCTCTCGCAGCGCGAGCATTCGCGCGCCGAACTGGAACGCAAGCTCGCGAAGCACGCCGAGCAGCCCGAAGAGGTGGCGCGCGTGCTCGACGAGCTGCAGGCGCGCGGCTTCATCGACCACCAGCGCGTCGCCGACTCGGTCGTGCACCGCAAGGCCGGCAAGCTCGGCGCGCTGCGACTGAAGCAGGAGCTCCAGTCGCTCGGGATCGAACCGGCGCTGGTGGCGGCGGCCCTGGCGACCGTCAAGGCGACCGAATGGGAGCGTGCCCGCGACGTCTGGCGGCGCAGGTTCGATGAGCCCGCGAAAGATGCGGGCGACCGGGCCCGGCAAGCGCGGTTCCTCCTCGCGCGCGGTTTCCCCGGGGACATCGTGAGCAAGGTCGTCAGCGGAGGCGGCGAGGACCTGTAGACTCGCCGGCATGCCTGGCTGGTTCGACGTGTGAGGTCCGTGCGATGAGTTGGCTCAAGGACCTGTTCCGCACTCCTGCTGCCGAGCCCCGCGAAGCGGTGACGGGCGCGCAGCAGCAGCCCGTGCCGGCTGCCGAGTGGAAAGCGCGCGGCAATGCGGCGATGGAGCAGTGGAACCTCGCGGAAGCGGCGCGCTGCTACGGCCTCGGGGCGCAGGCCGACCCGGCCGATGCCACCTTGCGGCTCAACCTGGGCTTCGCACTGCTGGAACAGGGCGATTTCACCGCCGCCGCCGAGCGGCTGGAACAGGCCCTGGCGCTGCGCCGTGACGGGGACGGGGTCGCCGCGGACGCGCACTACCTGCTCGCCCGCGCAAACGCCGGGCTCTCACGATGGGACTCGGCCTTGCGCGCCTGCGAGCAGGCGCTGCGTTCCAAACCCGATTTCGCCGAGGCGCTGGAAGAAGGCGTGCGCGCGCTGCTCGCCCTGCAGCGCAACGGCGATGCCGCGCAGTGGTCGCGCCGGCTGGTGGCGCTGCGCCCGTCGATCGAGGCCCAGCTGCTGCATGCGGCCGCCCTGGACGCCGCGGGCAACACGCCGGAAGCGGTCCAGGTCCTCGCCGCCGCGACCGCCGCCGAGCCCACCCACCCGGAAGCGTCTTCCGCCTATTTCGCCGCGTTGTTCAACGCGAGACGTTTCGACGACGCCCTCGCCGAAGCGCAGCGCCTGCTCGCCGCGATCGGCCCCCATCCCGCGGCGTTGGGCAACCTCGCGGCCGCATGGGGGCGGCTCGGGCAGCCGGAGCGGGCCCTGGCCGCGGTGCAGGAGGCGCTGAGCCTGCGCCCGGGGCATCGCGGGTTGCTGGCGAACCAGGTCGCGCTGTTGCAGCTGCTCGGGCGACCACGCGAGGCGGCCAGCTGCGCGCGCGAAGGCCTGCGCATCCACCCGGACGACGCCGACTTGCACTGGAACCTTGCGGTCAACCTGCTGCTGCTCGGCGATTTCGAAGAGGGGTGGGCCGAACACGAATGGCGCAACGGGCCCGTCTCGGCCCTGCCCAAGTCCCGCTGGCGCGGCGAGAGCCTGGAGGGCCGCAGCATCCTGCTGCACGGCGAGCAGGGCTTCGGCGATGCCATCCAGTTCCTGCGCTTCGTCCCCGAAGTGGCCAGCCGCGCGCAGACCGTGCATGTGCGCGTGCTGCGGCCGCTGGCCGGCTTGCGTCTGGACCTGCCTGCCAATTGCGTTCTCGCCCAGGATGCGGCGCCGCCCGCCACCGACTACGAGTGCCCGCTCATGAGCCTGCCCGCCGTGCTGGGAACGACCGAGGCCACGATCCCGGCCCGCGTTCCCTATGTGCACGCGGAAGCCGCGGCCGTCCGCGAATGGCGCGAGCGCCTGTCGTCGCACAGGGTCAACGTCGGCATCGCATGGTCGGGCAACCCGGCCAACCTGAACGACCTCCACCGGTCGATGCCGCTGGCCACGTTGCTGGGGGCTGCCGTGGGCGACGTCCGTTTCGTGACCGTGCAGACCGAGGTGCGCGAGGCCGATCGCGCGACGCTCGACGCGCATCCGGAGGTGTTCGACGCCCGTGCGCACTTGCGCAGTTTCGCGGACACCGCGGCGCTCCTGGAAACGCTGGACCTCGTGCTGACGGTGGACACCAGCGTGGCCCACCTCGCCGGGGCCATGGGACGGCCGGTGTGGGTCCTGCTGCCCTGGGTGCCGGACTGGCGCTGGATGCTCGAGCGCTCCGACTCGCCCTGGTACCCGACGGCGCGCCTGTTCCGGCAGGACGCGGACCGCCGGTGGGAACCTGTCGTCGAGCGCGTCCGCGCGGCACTCGCGCAAGGGTGATCCCATGCTGCGCAACCTGTTCGACAAGCTGGGGCGAAGGCGCGAGCAACTGGAAGCCCGCGAGCAACCCCCGCACGCTTCGGCGACGCAATGGCGCGAGCGCGGCAATGCCGCCCTGGGAGAAGGCCGGCTGGCAGACGCACTGGAGGCGTATCGCCAGGCCGCCGCCGCCGATCCGCGTGACGCGCTCGCGCGCCTGAGCCTGGGTTTTGCCTTGCTCGAGCAAGGCGATGCGCGCGCAGCTCACGCGCAACTGGCCGAGGCGCTCGCGCTGCGCCAGCCGGACCAGGCGATCCTGCACGACATCCACTACCTGACGGCGCGCGCGCTCCGTGCGCAAGGCGATTCGAGCAAGGCGATCGACCACTACCGCGCCGCTGCGCAAGCGCTGCCAACGTTCGGCGAAGCGATCGAAGAGCTGGTGCAGGTGCTGCACGAAACCGGCGACCACGCGCAGGCGCTCGAATGGGCGCAGCGGCTGCGGACGGTGCGCCCCGGCATCGACGCGGACATCGTCGTCGCGCAGCAACTGCATTCGCTGGGGCGCAACGACGAGGCGCTGGCCGTGCTCGATGCCGCGCTGGCGCGCGAGCCGGCCCACGCGCAGGCGTGGACCGGCCGCGGCAACGTGCTGGCCGCACTGAAGCGGCCCGACGAAGCCGTGGTCTGTTTCGAGCGCGCGCTGGCGCTCGCCGGCCCGGTGCCGGACGCGCTGGCCAACAGTGCCGCGGCGCTGGCGCGGGCCAACCGCGGCGAAGAGGCCTTGCCGCGCTTCGAGGAGGCGCTGCGCCTGCAGCCGCACCATCGCGGCGCCTTGTTCGGGCGCCTGAACACCTTGCTGCAGCTGGTGCGCGCCGAGGACGCGCAGGAAGCCGGCCGGCAGGCATTGGCCGCGCACCCCGACGACGCCGACATCCACTGGAACATGGCCATCGCCTGCCTGCTCGCGGGCCGCTTCGGCGAGGGCTGGCGCGAGCACGAGTGGCGCTGGAAGACCGCGATGAGCCGCGCCCGGCATCCGCTGATCGAGCGCGGCGGCCAGTGGTCGGGCGCCGAAGACCTGCAGGGCCGCACCATCCTGCTGTTCGCCGAACAGGGGCTTGGCGATTCGCTGCAGATGCTGCGCTACGTGCCCCTCGTCGCGGCGCGCGGGGCGCGCGTGCTGTTGCACCTGCCGCGCCCCTTGTACGGCCTGACGCTCACAAGCGACCTGGGACCGGGCGTGACCGTGCTGCCGCCGGGCGCGCCGCTGCCTTCCTTCGATTTCCACTGCCCGCTCATGAGCCTGCCGCTCGCGTTCGGTTCCGACGAGGCCACGATCCCGCGCGAGGTGCCTTACCTGCGCGTCGACCCGCCGCGTGTTTCGCACTGGTCGGATAGCCTGCGGGCAGCCGGCGGTCGCCTGAAGGTGGGGCTCGCTTGGTCGGGCAGCGCCACCCACGACAACGACGCCAACCGCTCGATCGCGCTGGCCGCCCTGCGCGCGCTCGACACCGCCGGCTGCTTCTTCGTGAGCCTGCAGCTGGAGACGCGCGCGGCCGATCGCGCCGTGTTCGAGGCGTGGCCTGAACTGCGCCGCTGGGGCGAGGAGCTGGTCGACTTCGACGACACCGCCGCCCTCGTGCAGGCGCTGGACCTCGTGATCAGCGTCGACACCAGCGTGGCGCACCTGGCGGGCGCGCTGGGGCGCCCGCTGTGGGTGTTGCTGCCGCGTTGCCCCGACTGGCGCTGGATGCTCGGTCGCAGCGACTCGCCCTGGTATCCCAGCGCGCGCCTGTTCCGCCAGTCCGCGCCGCAGAACTGGACCCCGGTCCTTGCCGCCGCGCGGTCGGCCCTGCAGGACGCGGTGGCGGACCGCGTCCCGGCACAGGAGAGAACGCCCGCCGTCGCAGCGAGCCCGTCGTGGCCCGAGCTCGTGGAGCGCGCCCAGGCCGAATGCGAGCAAGGGCAGGCCGCAGCCGCGCTGGAGACGGTGCGCGCCGCCGAGGCGCAGGCCGGCGAGCATCCGCTGACGGGGCACGTGCGCGGCAACGCGCTGTTCGCGCTCGAGCGGTACGAAGAAGCCGCGGCTGCCTACGAGGCGGCCCTGGCGCGCAAGCCCGACCTGCCGACCTCCGCTGGCAATGCCGCGATGTCGTGGTTCCGCGCGGGCCGCATGGACCGCGCGCTGGCGCGTGCCGACGATGCGCTGCGGCTGCGCCCGGACGACACGACCGTCCTGTCGCTGCGCGCGAACGCGCTGCAGCTGCTCGGGCGGCACGACGAAGCGATCGCAGCGGCGCGTGCCGCGCACCAGAAGTTCCCGAACGATGCCGACCTCGAATGGATCTACGGCGCCGTGGCGCTCTCCGCGGGCGATTGCGAACAGGGCTGGGCGCCGCTGGAAGCGCGATGGCGCCTGCCCGGCGCCGGTGCGGCGCCCGATGCGGGCGAGTTGGGTTGCCCCGCCTGGACCGGCGCGGAGCCGATCGAAGGCCGCACGCTCCTGCTCGTGGGCGAACAGGGCTTCGGGGACGTGTTCCAGTTCGTGCGCTTCGCCGGCGAGTTGCGGCGCCGCGGCGCGGTCGTCGTGCTGCTGGTGCGCGAACCCGTGCGCGAGCTGCTGGCGGCCTCCATGCCCGGATGCACCGTGGTCACGCGCGTCGGCCAGGGGCCGAAGCCCGACTTCCACATCGCGATGATGTCGCTGCCCGGCGCGCTGGGCACGACGCTGGCCACCCTGCCGGCCGACGTGCCTTACCTGCGGGCCGATCCCGCCCGGGTGCACGCGTGGCGCTCGCGCCTGCCGCGGGGGGCGAGGCTGCGCGCCGGCATCGTCTGGTCCGGCAACCCGGCGCAGGCGAACGACCGCAACCGCTCGATGGCCCTGGCGCAGGTGTTGCGCATCGCCACGCCCGGCGTGCAGTTGGTCAACCTGCAGCGCGACGTGCGCGAGGCGGACCGCGAGGCGCTGCGGCAGTCGGACGTGTGGGACCCGTCCGCCGACTTGCGCACGTTCTCGGACACCGCCGCGCTGGTCGAGACGCTCGACGTCGTGATTTCGGTATGCACGGGCGTCGCGCACCTCGCGGGCGCCATGGGCAGGCCGCTGTGGGTGCTGCTGGCGCACCGCCCCGACTGGCGCTGGCTGCTGGCGCGCGACGATTCGCCGTGGTATCCGACGGCACGCCTCTTCCGCCAGCCCGCGCCGGGCCAGTGGAACCCGGTGCTCGATACGGTGCGCGAGGAACTCGCGCGGCGCGCCGCTACAGGCCCAGCATCAGCTTGAGGTTCTGGACGGCCGCGCCGCTGGCGCCCTTGCCCAGGTTGTCCAGGCGCGCGATGAGGACCGCCTGGCGCGTCTCCTCGTTGCCGTAGACGCGCAGTTCCATCTTGTTGGTGTCGTTCAGCGCCGTGGCCTCGATGCGGCCGCCTTCGGTCGGCGGCTCCACCGTCACCCATTCGCTGCCGGCGTAGTGCTTCGCCAGCGCATCGTGCAGGTCGGCGAGCTTCGGCTTGCGCGGCAGCTCGTCGAGGAAGAGCGGCAGTTCCACCAGCATGCCCTGGTTGAAGCAGGCGACCGAGGGAATGAAGATGGGCCGGCGCGTGAGCCCCGAGTACTTCACCATCTCCGGCAGATGTTTGTGTTTCAACGACAGGCCATAGACCTCGAACGGCCCGGCCTCGTTCTTCTCGAACGCCTCGATCATGGTGCGCCCGCCGCCGGTGTAGCCGCTGGTTGCCGGCACCACGAGCGGGAAGTCCTTCGGGATCAGCCCCGCGTCGACCAGCGGGCGGATCAGCGCGATCGCGCCGGTGGGGTAGCAGCCGGGGTTGGTCACGCGCCTGGCTTTCGCAATCGCCTCGGCTTGGCCGGGCGCCAGTTCGGCGAAGCCGTAGACCCAGCCCTCGGCGACGCGATGGGCGCTGGACGCATCGATGACGCGCGGCGCGCGCCCCTGCGTGCGCTCGATGTCATCGACCATCGCCGCCGACTCGCGCGCGGCGTCGTCGTGCAGGCACAGGATGACGAAGTCGACGCCGGCCATCAGCTCGCGCTTGGCGGACGGGTCCTTGCGCCGCTCCGGCGCGATGCTCACCAGTTCGATGGCGGGCATCTTTTCCAGCCGCTCGCGGATCTGCAGGCCGGTGGTTCCGGCCTCGCCGTCGATGAAGACCTTGGGCATGGTTGTCCTGTGGGGAATGCGTAGGCGCGCACCCGGTTTGGTGCGATGCACCATGATACAGTTGCACGCTGTTTTCCGCAGGCGGGCGCATGGATGGCGCCGCCCCGCCGCCGGGCACGCACCCTTCCAGTTTCCCCTCCAGAGACACCTCATGAAGATCCACGAGTACCAAGGCAAGGAAATCCTGCGCCAGTTCGGCGTGCCCGTGCCCCGCGGCATCCCGGCGTTCACCGTCCAGGAAGCCGTCGAGGCGGCCCAGAAACTCGGCGGCCCCGTCTGGGTCGTCAAGGCGCAGATCCATGCCGGCGGCCGCGGCAAGGGCGGCGGCGTGAAGGTCGCCAAGAGCGTGGACCAGGTCAAGGAGCTGGCCGGCAACATCCTGGGCATGCAGCTCAAGACGCACCAGACCGGCCCCGAAGGCCAGAAGGTGCGGCGCCTGTACATCGAGGAAGGCGCGGACATCCAGAAGGAGTACTACGTCTCCGTCGTCACCGACCGCGCCACGCAGAAGGTCGCGTTCATCGCCTCGAGCGAAGGCGGCATGGACATCGAAGAGGTGGCGCACAGCCATCCCGAGAAGATCATCAAGGTGTTCGTCGACCCGCTCGCGGGGCTGACGGATGCGCAGGCCAAGGAGATCGCCGACGGCATCGGCATCCCCCCCGGCTCGACCGCTCAAGCCAAGGACGTCTTCCAGAAGCTCTACAAGTGCTACATGGACACGGACGCCTCGCTGGTCGAGATCAACCCGCTCAACCGCGACGGCAAGGGCAACATCGTCGCGCTGGACGCCAAGTTCAACTTCGACTCCAACGCCCTGTTCCGCCATCCCGACGTCGTCGCGCTGCGCGACCTGGACGAGGAAGACGCGGCCGAGATCGAGGCGAGCAAGTTCGACCTGGCCTACATCTCGCTGGACGGCAACATCGGCTGCCTGGTCAACGGCGCGGGCCTGGCGATGGCCACGATGGACACCATCAAGCTGTTCGGCGCCGAGCCGGCGAACTTCCTGGACGTCGGCGGCGGCGCCACGCCGGAGAAGGTCACCGAGGCCTTCAAGATCATGCTGAAGAACCCCAAGGTCAAGGCGATCCTGGTGAACATCTTCGGCGGCATCATGAAGTGCGACACCATTGCCACCGGCGTGATCACCGCGTGCAAGGCGGTGAACCTGAGCGTGCCGCTGGTCGTGCGCATGAAGGGCACCAACGAGGAACTGGGCAAGAAGATGCTGGCCGAGTCGGGCCTTCCCATCATCAGCGCGGACACCATGGCGGAAGCCGCGCAAAAAGTCGTCGCCGCGGTGAAGAAGGCCTGAGGAACACAACATGTCGATCTACATCAACAAGGACACGAAGGTCATCACCCAGGGCATCACGGGCAAGACGGGCCAGTTCCACACCGAGAAGTGCCAGGAGTACGCGAACGGCAAGAACTGCTTCGTCGCGGGCGTGAACCCCAAGAAGGCCGGCGAGAAGATCTTCGACATCCCGATCTTCGCCAGCGTCAAGGACGCCAAGCAGAAGACCGGCGCGAGCGTCTCGGTCATCTACGTGCCCCCGGCGGGCGCGGCCGACGCGATCTGGGAAGCGGTGGAGGCCGACCTCGACCTCGTCATCTGCATCACCGAAGGCATCCCGGTGAAGGACATGCTGGTGGTGCGCAACAAGATGAAGGCCAAGGAAGCCAAGGGCGGCAAGAAGACGCTGCTGCTCGGCCCGAACTGCCCGGGCCTCATCACGCCCGATGAGATCAAGATCGGCATCATGCCCGGCCACATCCACAAGAAGGGACGCGTCGGCGTGGTCTCGCGCTCCGGCACGCTCACCTACGAAGCGGTCGCGCAGCTGACCGAACTCGGCATCGGCCAGTCGAGCGCCGTGGGCATCGGTGGCGACCCCATCAACGGCCTGAAGCACATCGATGTGATGCAGGCCTTCAACGACGACCCCGAGACTGACGCCGTGATCATGATCGGCGAGATCGGCGGCCCGGACGAGGCGGATGCCGCCCGCTGGTGCAAGGACCACATGAAGAAGCCCGTGGTCGGCTTCATCGCCGGCGTGACGGCGCCCCCCGGCAAGCGCATGGGCCACGCCGGCGCGCTCATCAGTGGCGGCGCCGACACGGCCGACGCCAAGCTGGCGATCATGGAAGAGTGCGGCTTCAAGGTCACGCGCAACCCGTCCGAGATGGGCCGCATCCTGAAGTCGCTCATCTAGGCGTAAGCAGAATCACGAACGGCGCGCCGCCCGGCGCGCCGCTAAACTGCCGCGGAGAATGAAGGGGAAGCGCCCCGGGCCCGAAGGCCCCGGGCGCTTTTCCTTGAACGACAACAAACCGCTGGAGACACACCGTCCATGGAAATGCTGCAGACGCCGGAGTTCTGGATCGGCCTGGTCAAGATCATCTGGATCAACATCATCCTGTCGGGCGACAACGCGGTGGTGATCGCGCTGGCCGCGCGGACGCTGCCACCGCACCAGCAACGGATGGCGGTGCTGTGGGGCGCGGGCGCCGCCGTCGTGCTGCGCGTGGTCCTCACCGTGGTCGCGGTCAAGCTGCTCGCCTTGCCATACCTGCAGATCGTCGGCGGCCTGCTGCTGCTGTGGATCGGCGTGCAGTTGCTCTCCGAGGACGACGAGGACGCGAACGACACCGACGAGGAAAAGGCCAGCAACCTGATGTCGGCCATCCGCACCATCCTCATCGCCGATCTGGTCATGAGCCTGGACAACGTGATCGCGGTCGCCGCGGCGGCCGGCGGCAGCACCACGCTCCTCGTCCTGGGCCTGGCGATCAGCATCCCGCTGGTGATCTTCGGCGCCACGCTGATGGTCAAGCTGATGGAGCGCTATCCCATCATCGTCGTCGCCGGCGCGGGCCTCATCGGCTGGGTGGCGGGCGAGACCATCGTGAGCGACGCGATCCTCAAGGACGTGCTCGAAGCGAACAAGTGGCTGCACTACGCCGCCGCGGTGGCCGGCGCCGTGTTCGTGGTCGGCCTGGGCAAGTTGCTGCAGTCGCGAGGGCGCGCGCAGGCTGCCTGAACCCCGCGAATCGCACGCGCAGGGCCGCGTGCGCATTTGCAACAAACTGTATGTGGGTCGTGACAAAGTCCCTTGTCCGGCCCTGCCTCGTCTGTTAACTTCCGCTTGAGGCCTGCGTCTTTACACGGCGTCGGGTGGGTGCGGCGTCGCCGCGATGTGCAGTACTGGACGGGGGCGACTGTGGGCAAATCTAAATCCAAGCGTGGCCAGTTCTGGCGCGCGGACTGGTTCGTGGGCGCCGTCATCGTGGTGGCTGTGCTCATCCTGTACCAGGCGACCGACACGATCAGCACCCTCGAGCGGCGCTTCTACGATTTCGGCATCACCAGCAGTTCGCGCGCGCCGTCGGACCGCATCGCGGTGATCGCCATCGACGACCAGAGCATCGCCAACATCGGGCGCTGGCCGTGGTCGCGCGACGTGCACGCGGAGATGATCGACAAGCTCTCCGCGGCGAAGGCCAAGACCATCGCCTACAACGTGTTCTTCAGCGAGCCGCAGGTCGACCGCGGCCTGTCGTTCATCCGCAAGCTCAAGGAGGTGCTGGGCCCGCAGGCCGACGCCGCGAACGAGCCGATCGGCAAGGTCATCGCCGAAGCGGAAGCCACGCTCGACACCGACGCCAAGCTCGCCGCCAGCATCGGCAAGGCGGGCAACGTGCTGCTGCCCTCGGTGTTCCAGCTGGGCGAGCCCCAGGGCAAGCCCGACAAGCCGCTGCCCGGCCCGGTCGCCAAGAGCGCCATCGACGAGAAGTCGGGTTTCTCGGTGCTCGCCGTGCGCGGCACCTATCCCATCGACGCGATGGGCAACCCGGCAGCCGGCATCGGCCACCTGAACCAGTGGCCCGACGTGGACGGCGCGGTGCGCCAGGAGCCGCTGCTGGTCAACTACTACGGCCAGGCCGTGCCCTCGATGGCGCTGCTGGCCGCGGCCAAGAGCCTGAACCTCAAGCCCTCGGACATCAAGTTGAACGGCGGCGAGTCGGTGCAGATCGGCCGCCTGCGCGTGCGCACCGACGGCGCCGCGCTCATGTACCCGCAGTTCTACAAGGCGCGCGACGGCAAGATGCCCTTCGCCGTCGATTCCTTCTACGACGTGCTGGCCGGCAAGATCCCGGCGGCCAAGTACGCCGACAAGATCGTGCTGATCGGAGCGACCGCCGCCGGCGTGGGCACCGTGTTCCCCGCGCCGGGCTATGCCGGCCTGTCGCCCGCCGAATACATGGCGCACGTGACCTCCAGCATCCTGGGCGAGCACTTCATCGTCGAGCCGGGCTGGGGCCTGTGGGCCACCGCCGGCATCTTCCTGCTGGTGGCGGGCTACCTGATCGCGGGCCTGCCGCGCCTGTCCGCCGGCATGGCGGCGGGCGTCACCGCCGGCGCCTTCGTGGTGCTGCTGGCCGCGGAGTTCGCGCTGCTGTCGTCGGCCTCGATGTGGCTGAAGCTGGTGCTGCCCGCGACGCTGCTGGTGATCGGCCACCTGGGCCTGACCACCAAGCGCTTCCTGGTGACGGAAGCCGGCAAGCTCAAGTCCGACGAGGAGTCGGCCGAGACCAACCGCATGATGGGCCTGGCGCTGCAGGGGCAGGGCCAGCTGGACATGGCGTTCGACCGCTTCCGCCGCGTGCCGCACACCGACGCGCTGATGGACAACCTGAACAACCTCGCGCTGGACTTCGAGCGCAAGCGCCAGTTCAACAAGGCCGAGGCCGTGTACGAGTACATGGCCACGCTGGACAAGACGTACAAGGGCCTGGAAGCCAAGCTCAATCGCGCGAAGAACCTGTCCGAGACCGTCATCCTCGGCGGCGGCGGCGCGCACCCCGGTGGCACCATGCTGCTCGATGGCGGCGGTGTCGAGAAGCCGATGCTGGGGCGTTACCAAGTCGAGAAGGAACTGGGCAAGGGCGCGATGGGCGTCGTGTACCTGGGCAAGGACCCGAAGATCGGCCGCGTGGTGGCGATCAAGACGATGGCCCTGTCGAACGAGTTCGAGGGCGAGGAGCTGAACGACGCGCGCGAGCGCTTCTTCCGCGAGGCCGAGACGGCCGGCCGCCTGCAGCACCAGAACATCGTGACCATCTTCGATGCGGGCGAGGAACACGACCTGGCCTACATCGCCATGGAGTTCCTCAAGGGCCGCGACCTCGTCGACTACTGCAAGGACGGCAACCTGCTGCCCATGAACAAGGTGGTGACGATCGTCGAGCGCGTGGCCGGGGCGCTCGCGTACGCGCACCGCGCCAACGTCGTGCACCGCGACATCAAGCCCGCGAACATCATGTACGAGCTGGACACCGACACCGTGAAGGTGACGGACTTCGGCATCGCGCGCATCACCGACTCCAGCAAGACCAAGACGGGCCTGGTGCTGGGCACGCCGAGCTTCATGTCGCCCGAGCAGATCGCTGGCAAGAAGGTCGACGGCCGCTCCGACCTGTACTCACTGGGCGTGATGCTGTTCCAGATGCTGGCCGGTGTGCTGCCTTTCCGCGGCGATTCGATGGCCGAGCTGATGTACAAGATCGCCAACGAGCCGGCGCCGGACATCCGCATCATCCGCAAGGACATCCCCGAGCGCCTGGCCGCCGTGGTTGCCAAGTCGCTCGCGAAGAAGCCCGAGGAGCGCTACCAGGACGGCGACCAGTTCGCCGCCGACCTGAAGGCGGCGCTGGGCGATGCGGGCGCGGCGGCGTCGTCGTCGTCGGCGCCCTCCACCCTGTCCAAGGGCGAGGCGGCGCTGGCCGCGGCCAACCCGGGCGGCGAGTCCTATGCGGCGCAGGAGGGTTCCGGCGCCGCCTACGAAAAGACCGTGGTGGGCATGCCCGGCCCGGGCGACGCGGGCTATGATGCGCCGCCACAGGGAGGGGCGGGCTCAGGGCCGGCCTACGAGAAGACCACCACCTTCACGAAGCCAGACGGTGGCGGCTCCGGCTCCTGACCGGCCAACATGAATTACGAGTTCAGCATCCGCACCGACCCGGGCCTCGCGCGTGAGAACAACGAGGACTCGGTCGCCCTCGACGAGGATTCGCGCCTGGCGATCCTGGCCGACGGCATGGGCGGGTACAACGCCGGCGAGATCGCCAGCGGCATGGCCACCACCTTCATCAAGTCGGAGCTGGGTCGCTGGCTGTCGCAGGCCGGGCGCAACGCCAACCCGCGCGAGGTGCGGCGGGCCATGGAGATCTGCGTCGACAACGCCAACCGCTCGATCTTCAACGCCGCCAACTCGAACCCGCAGTACAGCGGCATGGGCACGACGCTCGTGCTCGCCTGCTTCGGCGAAGGGCGCCTGATCCTGGGCCACATCGGCGATTCGCGCTGCTACCGCGTGCGCGGTGCCGAGATCGCCCAGATCACCAAGGACCACTCGCTGCTGCAGGAGCAGATGGACGCCGGCCTGATCACGCCGGAGCAGGCGGCCACCTCGACGAACAAGAACCTGGTGACGCGCGCCCTCGGTGTGGAGGACGCGGTGTTGCTGGAAGTCAACGAACACAAGGTCGAGCCGGGCGATATCTACCTCATGTGCTCGGATGGTTTGTCCGACATGGTGGATGATGACGGGATCGCCAAGATCCTCGCGCAGGATGTACCGCTGGAACAGAAGGTGGCCATGTTGATCGACGCGGCCAATGCCAATGGAGGCCGGGACAACATCTCGGTGCTGGTGGCCCAGGCGAACGAGGGTTCGCGGAGGAAAGGCCTGATTTCCCGGTTGCTCGGGAAATAGGCGGCTTTCGTACTAGTTTGCCGATAATGACGAGGAATTCGAACAGGAGCGGGCCATGCCGAAGATGATCGTCTCGATTGACGGCGTCGTCATCAAGGAAGTGCAGTTGACCAAGGACCGGACGACGCTGGGTCGCCGGCCCTACAACGACATCGTGATCGACAACCTCGCCGTGAGCGGCGAGCACGCCGTGCTGGCGATGAGCGGGCAGGAGGTCTACCTCGAGGACCTGAACAGCACCAACGGCACGTACATCAACGGCAAGGCCGTCAAGAAGCAGCTGCTCGCGAACAACGACACGGTGGAGATCGGCAAGTACAAGATCAAGTTCATCCACGAGCAGCCGGCGTTCGCGGGTGCCGAGAAGACCGTGATCCTCAAGCCCGGCTCGATCCTGCCGCCGGCCAAGCCGCCGGCCGCCGCGCCCGCTCCCGGCGCTCCCGCCGCCAGCGTGGAGGCGCAGCAGGCCGACCTGGGCCAGATCAACGCGAGCATCAAGGTGCTGTCGGGCGCCGCCGCCGGCCGGCAGGTGCCGCTGGTGAAGGTGGTGACCACCATCGGCAAGCCCGGGGTGGCGGTGGCCGCGATCACCAAGCGGCCGCACGGTTTCGTCGTGGCCCATGTGGAGGGCAGCAACAAGCCGACGCTGAACGGCGCGGCCATCGGCGCGGAGCCGGTGACGCTGAAGAACGGCGACTTGCTGGAGCTCGCGGGCACCCAGATGCAGTTCGTCCAGGCCTGATGGCCCGGCGGGCGTAGTCCGTACAGCGCGGCGCACGAGAACGCCGCCTCACCGAAAGAGGGGTTCGGGGCCTTATGGGCTTGCTCTCCAAACACTGGTCCCGCATCGCGGTGACGCTGGTTCCGCTGGTGTTCGCGCTGCTGCACGCGATGGGCGTGCTGCACATCGGCGTGCTGCAGCGCCTGGACGACATCATCTACGACGCCCGCCTGCGCGCCACGATGCCGCGCACGCTGGACGACCGCATCGTGATCGTCGACCTCGACGAAAAGAGCCTGGGCGAGCTGGGGCACTGGCCCTGGGGGCGCAACAAGCTCGCGGCCATGATGGACGAACTGTTCGACCGCCAGAAGGTCGCGGTGGTCGGCTTCGACGTGGTGTTCGCCGAGGCGGACGACAGTTCGGGCCTGCAGCGCCTGCGCCAGCTCGCGCAGGGTGAGCTCAAGGACGCCCCCGGTTTCGTCAGCCGCCTGGAGCAGATCCAGGGCTCGCTGGACTACGACGCCCTCTTCGCGAAGTCGCTCGCGAAGCGCCCGGTCGTCATGGGGTACTACTTCACGCACGACCCGCAGGGCAAGGGCTTCCTGCCGGAGCCGGTGCTGCAGAAGGCGGACCTGCAGGGCCGCACCATCCGCTTCTACGGGTGGGAAGGCTACGGCTCCAACATCGACGTGCTGGGCAAGAACGCGCCGATGGCCGGCTTCTTCAACCCCGTGGTCGACAACGACGGCGTGCTGCGCTCCATCCCGCTGCTCTCCGAGTACGGGGGCAAGTACTACGAGACGCTGTCGCTCGCCATGTACCGCCTCGCCATCGGCCTGCCGACGGTGGAGCCCGGCTTCCCGAAAGACACGAAGTTCTTCAGCTCCAAGACCTACAACGCGCTCGAGAGCATCAACCTGCGCAAGGGCAAGGGCCACTTCGCCATTCCCGTGGACGACAAGGTGGCCAGCCTGATCCCCTACCGCGGCCTTGGTGGCGTCAAGGGCGGCAGCTTCCGCTACGTGTCCGCGGCCGACGTCATCGGCAAGCGCCTGAAGGAAGGCGAACTGAAGGACCGCATCATCCTGGTGGGCACGACGGCCGTGGGCCTGCAGGACTTGCGGATCGCCCCGGTCGGCGAAACCTACCCGGGCGTCGAGGCGCATGCCAACGTCATCTCGGGCCTGCTGGACGGCAAGGTGTTCTACAAGCCCGACTACGCGGTGGGTTACGACGTCTTCATGATCGTCGTGGCCGGGCTGGTGCTGGCCCTGGGGCTGCCGCTCCTGTCGGCGACGCGCGCCGTGATCCTGAGCGCCGTCGTCATCGCCATCGTCTTCGGCTTCAACTGGTACCTGTTCACCGCCGAGGGCCTGGTGCTGCCGCTGGCGGCCGCGCTCGTCATGAGCATCACGGCCTTCGCGCTGAACATGTCCTACGGCTACTTCGTGGAAAGCCGCAGCAAGCGCAACCTGGCCCACCTGTTCGGCACCTACGTGCCGCCCGAGCTGGTCGACGAGATGGTCAAGGACCCCGAGGCCTACTCGATGGCGGCCGCGAGCAAGGAGCTGACGGTGATGTTCTGCGACATGCGCGGCTTCACCAAGATGTCCGAGACCATGGAGCCGTTGAAGCTGCAGGAGCTGCTCAATTCGGTGTTCAACCGCCTGACGGACATCATCCGCGGCAACCGCGGCACCATCGACAAGTACATGGGCGACTGCGTGATGGCCTTCTGGGGCGCGCCGGTGGACCTGCCGAACCACGCCTTCCTGGCCTCCAAGACCTCGATGGAGATGGCCAACGCCGTGCGCAAGATCAACGAGGAACACCGCGCCAAGGGCATCCCCGAGATCGGCGTGGGCATCGGCCTGAACACCGGCAGCATGTGCGTGGGCGACATGGGCTCGGAGCTGCGCCGGGCCTACACCGTCATCGGTGACTCCGTCAACCTGGGTTCCCGCCTGGAGGGCCTGTCCAAGGTCTATGGCGTGGACATCGTGGTCAGCGAGTCCACCCGCAAGCTGGCCAACGAGTTCGCCTGGCAGGAACTGGACCGCGTGCGCGTCAAGGGCAAGGAGCAGGCCGTGGCCATCTTCTGGCCGCTCGCGCCGGCCGACCGGCTGGACAAGGCCTACCAGGACGAACTCAAGACCTGGGCCGCTTTCCTCAAGGCCTACCGCGCGCAGGACTGGGACAACTGCGACCTGCACCTGTTGAACCTGCAGCGGATGAACCCCAAAAAATACCTTTACGAGTTGTATTCGGAACGTGTAGCCTCGATGAGGTTGCTGCCGTTCGACCCCGAGTGGGACGGCGCCACCAACTTCGAGACCAAGTAAGGACAACCGGATGAAGGTGCGGGTGCTGGGCTGCTCCGGGGCGATCGCCAAGGATTGCCGGACCACCTCTTTCCTGCTCGATTCCGACGTGCTGGTCGACTGCGGCACCGGGGTGGGCGACCTGACCCTTGCCGAGATGAAGGGAATCGACTACGTCCTCGTGACGCATTCCCACCTGGACCACGTGGCGTCGCTGCCGCTGATGATCGACGCGATCGCCTCCTCGCTGACCAAGCCCGTGCAGGTCCACGCGCTGCCCGGCACGATCGCCGCGCTGAAGGCGCACATCTTCAACAACGTGATCTGGCCCGATTTCTCGCGCATCCCCACGCCCGAGAAACCCTTCATCACGTTCCACGAAATCCAGGTCGGCCAGACGCTGGAGCTGCCCGGCAAGCGCATCGAGGTGCTGCCCGCGGTGCACACCGTCCCGGCGTGCGGCTTCGCAGTCACCTCGGGCAAGGGCTGCTGGATCTTCACCGGCGACACCGAGCGCAACCCGGCCTTCTGGCGCCGCATCAACCAGATGAACGTCGCGGCGCTGGTGATCGAGACGGCCTTCTCCAACCGCGAGAAGGAGCTGGCCAAGCGCGCGCTGCACCTGGCGCCGGCCTCGCTCGCCGAGGAGCTCGACCTGATCGACAAGAACAAGCGCTTCCCCATCTTCATCACGCACACCAAGCCGGCCGAGACCGAGATGATCATGGCGGAGATCCAGAAGTTCGACCAGACGCAGCCGTTCGGCCCGAACGTCACCCACGACATCCGCTGGCTCCATGCGGGCCAGGAATTCGAGTTGTAAAGAGAGCGGAGGCCACCACCCATGAGTGCCGTGCTCAAGCCGCAAGTCGGCGGCGATTCCCAAGCATTCTTCGAGTCCCAGCAGCTGCCGCCGGACAAGCGCGGCGTTTCGTTCGAAGCGCTCTTCTACCGCCAGCTGCAGCTGGTCACCACGAAGATCCACGAGACCGAGAACATCGACCAGATCATGCTGGAGTCCAGCCAGGACATCTGCAAGCTGTTCAACGCCGACCGCCTCACGCTCTACGCCGTCAACGAGGACCGCACGGCCATCGTCTCCAAGATCAAGACCGGCCTGAACGCGAGCAAGGACCTCAAGCTGCCGATCACGCCGCAGTCGCTGGCCGGCTACGCGGCGTTCTCGCGCCAGATGGTCAACATCGCCGACGTCTACGACGACGAGGCGCTCAAGAAGATCCACCCGAACCTCGCCTTCCTCAAGGAGGTCGACAAGCGCTCGGGCTACCGCACCAAGCAGATGATGGTGGTGCCGATCATGGAAGGCGAGAACCTGCACGGCGTGCTGCAGGTGATCAACAACAAGAACGACCACCCCTTCGGCGACCTCGAGATCGAAGGCGCCACGCAGCTGTGCAAGACCCTGGCCACCGCGATCCGCCAGCGCATGGCCAAGGCCGAGGAAAGCGCACGCCGCCGCGCGACGCGTTACTCGGGGCTGGTGAGCGCCGGCGTCATCACGGCCGACGAACTGGAGAACGCGATCCGCAAGGCGCGCGAGGACGCCAAGCCGGTCGAGCACGTGCTGATGGCTGACTACCAGATCCGCCCGGCGCAGATCGGCCCGTCGCTCGCCAAGTATTTCGGCGTGCCGTACGAGCCTTTCAACCCCGGCCGCCTGAAGGTCGAAGCGCTGCACGGGCCGCTCAAGAAGGACTTCATCATCGAGCAGGGCTGGCTGCCATGCGAGGAGTCGCCCGAAGGCCTGATCGTCATGTGCCTCGACCCGGAGGCCGTGCGTGGTTCGCGCATGGTGCCGCAGGTGCTGCCGCGCTTTTCCAAGTTCGCCTACCGCGTCACCACGCAGACGGAGTTCGAGGAAACGCTCGCGCAGATCTACGGCGCCGAGGATGCCGGGCCGTCGGTGGACGAACTGCTGGCGGACATGGGCAGCGCCGGCGACGACGACATCGGGCTCGAGGACGACTCGGTCTCCGCAGCCGCCGACAACGAGCTGGTCAAGCTGGTGAACAAGGTGATCATCGACGCCTACAACATGAAGGCGTCGGACATCCACATCGAGCCGTTGCCCGGCAAGGCCAAGACCGGCATCCGCTTCCGCGTGGACGGCTCGCTGCAGCCGTACATCGAGGTGCCCGCGCACTTCCGCCAGGCGCTGGTCACGCGCCTGAAGATCATGTGCGACCTGGACATCTCCGAGAAGCGCAAGCCGCAGGACGGCAAGATCAAGTTCAAGAAGTACGGGCCGCTGGACATCGAGTTGCGCGTGGCCACCATCCCGTCTGCCGGCCAGGTCGAAGACGTCGTGATGCGTATCCTGGCGGCCGGCGAGCCGATCCCGCTGGAGAAGCTGGGCCTCACGCCGATCAACAAGGAGCGCCTCGAGAAGACGGTGAGCAAGCCCTACGGCCTGTTCTACGTGTGCGGCCCGACGGGTTCGGGCAAGACGACCACGCTGCACTCGGTGCTGAAGTTCCTCAACAACGTCGACACCAAGATCTGGACGGCCGAGGACCCGGTCGAAATCACGCAGAAGGGCCTGCGCCAGGTCCAGATCAACAAGAAGGCCGGCATCGACTTCGCGCTGGTGATGCGCGCCTTCCTGCGCGCGGACCCGGACATCATCATGGTCGGCGAGTCGCGCGACAAGGAAACGGTGTCCATGGGCGTGGAAGCCTCGCTCACCGGCCACCTGGTGTTCTCCACGCTGCACACGAACTCCGCGCCCGAATCGATCATCCGCCTGCTGGACATGGGCATGGACCCGTTCAACTTCGCGGACGCCCTGCTGGGCATCCTCGCGCAGCGCCTGGCCAAGAAGCTGTGCGACTGCAAGGAGGCGTACGACCCCGACCCGGAGGAGATCAAGACCTTCATCGCCGAATACGCCGAGGACCTGCGCCAGACCGAGGCGTGGAAGAAGGACTATGCGGGCGAGGCCAAGAAGCTGTACGACACCTGGGTCAAGGACTACGGCCAGGACGGGAAGCTGAAGTTCTACAACCCGGTGGGCTGCGAGAAGTGCAACAAGAGCGGCTACAAGGGCCGGATCGGCCTGCACGAGCTCTTGGTGGCCGACGACGCCGTCAAGAAGCTGGTGCAGGAACGTGCGCGCGTGGCCGACATCTTCGTGCAGGCGGTGGCCAGCGGCATGCGCACCTTGAAGATGGACGGCATGGAGAAGATCATGATGGGCCTGACCAGCCTGAAGATGGTCCGCTCCGTCTGCATCAAGTAGCCGGGCGACAAAAATGTCGTGCGCGTGGGGCGCGATCTGCCACATTTGGCGTTCCGCCCCGCAACATTTGCCAACAAAGGCAGGTTTTTCCCGGGTTGCGGGCTTGGCACAGCAATTGCACGATCAGCCCGCTTCTCTCAACAACTCCGGAGGTGAAATGAAGCGTCAACTGCAACAGGGCTTCACCCTGATCGAACTGATGATCGTGGTGGCGATCATCGGTATTCTGGCGGCCGTCGCGCTGCCGGCGTACCAGGACTACACCAAGCGCGCCAAGATGTCGGAAGTGGTGCTGGCCGCGTCGGCCTGCCGCACGACCATCACCGAGGTGTACCAGACCGGTTCGATCACGAACCCGGGCGCGGGCAGCTGGGGCTGCGAATCGACGACCCAGTCGAGCAAGTACGTGAAGTCGGTCAACACCGGCACCAACGGCGAGATCACGGTGGAAGCCCAGGGCTTCAACGACACCAACATCGACTCCAAGGTCGTGACGCTGGTGCCGTACAAGGACGACACGACGGCCATGAGCTCCACGACGCACATCGGCAACCCGGTGTTCAAGTGGGTCTGCGGCTCGACGGGCTCCGGCACGACGATCAACCCGAAGTACCTGCCCGGCTCCTGCCGCGGCTAACGCCTCACGGCGCGAAGAAAGGGGCTCCGGCCCCTTTTTTTTCGCCCGTAAACTTCCAGCGTGGAACTGACGATTCTCATGCCTTGCCTGAACGAGGCAAGGACGGTGCAGCAGTGCGTGCGCGAGGCGCGCGGCTTCCTCGACGCGCAGGGGATCAGCGGCGAGGTGCTGGTCGCCGACAACGGGTCGACCGACGGCTCCCAGGCGCTGGCCGGCGCCGCCGGCGCGCGCGTGATCGACGTGCCCCGGCGCGGCTACGGCGCGGCGCTCATCGCCGGCATCGCCGCCGCGAAGGGTGACTACGTGATCATGGGCGACGCGGACCGCAGCTACGACTTCTCGTCGCTGGCCGACTTCGTGGCGCGGCTGCGCGACGGCGCGGCCCTCGTCATGGGCAACCGCTTCCAGGGTGGGATCGCGCCGGGCGCGATGCCTTTCCTCCATCGCCACCTGGGCAACCCGGTCCTGAGCTTCCTGGGGCGCCTGTTCTTCCGCACGCACATCGGCGACTTCCACTGCGGCCTGCGCGGCTTTCGCCGCGACACCATCGAGCAGCTGCGGCTGGTCAGCCCCGGGATGGAGTTCGCCTCGGAGATGATCGCGAAGGCGGCGCTCGCGGGCGTGCGCATCGACGAAGTGCCCACGACCTTGCGGCCCGACGGCCGCGACCGGCCGCCGCACCTGCGCACCTGGCGCGACGGCTGGCGCCACCTGCGCTTCCTGCTCCTGTTCTGCCCGCGCTGGCTGTTCCTCTACCCCGGGCTGTTCCTCCTCGTAGGCGGTTTGCTCGGCTTCGCAGCGCTGCAGCCCACGGGCGCCGCGCCGCGGGTGCACTCGCTGCTGTACATGGCGGCGGCGGTGATCCTGGGCGTTCAGCTCGTGCAGCTGGCCGTGCTGACCAAGTACTTCGGCGTGAGTTCGGGCATCGTCCCGGCGCCGGCCTGGCTCGAGCGGTCCAGGCCGCTGCGCACCGTGGAGACGGGGCTGCTCGTCGGCGGCGCGCTGTTCGTGCTCGGCCTCCTGCTGTCGCTGTTCATCGTGCTGGACTGGGGAGCGACGGGGTTCGGCGCGCTCGATCCCGCCTTCGGCATGCAGGTGGTGATCCCCGCCGTGTCGCTGATGATCGTCGGCATGCAGGCCGTGGCGGGCGCCCTGTTCGCCGGCGCGGCCGAGATCTGCTGGCGCAGCGTCAACGGGGCGGCCGATGCTTGACGAAGGGCGCGCGGCGCCCGCCTGGGTCCTGCGCTGGGAATGGGCGTGGACGGCCGCACTGGCCGCCATCGCGCTGGCGGCGATCCCCTTGTCCATGGGCTACATCGGCCTGAACTGGGACGCGCTGAACCACCACATCTACCTCGGCTGGACCGCGGAGCACCCGCGTTTCGGCCAGGACTGGCTGGCCGCCAGCTACCAGTCCTTCCAGTACCCCTATCTGTACTGGCCCGCCTACCGCCTCGCCGCAGCGGGCACCGACGGCGTTACGGCAGGCGTGGTGCTCGCGGAGCTCAACGTGCTGGTCACGCCCGCGCTGTCGCTGCTCGCCGCAGCCTGCATCCCGGGGCGCGAATGGTTCCACGTCGCCATGCGGCTCATGTCCGTGGCGCTCGCGTTCTCGTCGGCTGTGGTGCTGTCGATGGTGGCGGGCACCGGCAACGACCTGCTGGCGGCCATCCCGCTGGTCTGGGCGATCGCGCTGTCGGTACGCGCGGTGGCCGTCCCGGGCCTGGATGAACGCGCGTTGCTGCGCAGTGCCATTGGGTCGGCGGCGCTCGGGGGCATCGCGACGGCGTTCAAATTGAGCAACGGCGTGATCGTCGTGGTCCTGCCGCTGCTGTGGCTGTGGCCGGGCGACGCATGGCGCCCGCGCCTTGCGCGCACGGTCCTCGCCGGCCTCGTCGCGGCGCTGGCCTTCTTCGTGGCCTATGCGCCCTGGGGCTGGCAGGTGTGGCAGCAAACGGGCAATCCGTTCTACCCGATCGCCGACGATTGGCTGGCCCCGCTGCGCGCCCTCACCGGGTGGCATCGCTGATGGCGCTGATCCGCTTCAGTCCCGACACCTGGGGCGACGCCCTGCTGCGGCCCCTCGCGATGACGGCGCCGGATGCGAACGTGTACGTCGAGATCGCCGCGCCGGACCTGCGGCTGGCGGCGGTGCAAATCCTCGCGCTGGGCCTGCTGCTGCTCTGGACGCGCCTGCGCTCCAAACCGCCGGCGGCCCTTATCGCGCTGCTGGCCTTCGCGGTCGCGTGCATGCCACCGTGGCTGCTCACGAGCGGCAACGGCCGCTACTTCATCCCCATCCTGCTCGCGGCGGGCCCGCTGGCGGTCGGGCTGGTGCTCGCCTTGCCGCTGTCGCGCCGCATGCAGCTGGCGCTGGTGGCCGGCCTGCTCGCCGGCCAGGTGTTCGTCGTCAGCGAGCGGCCGCCCTGGGACGCGTGGGCGTGGTCGTCGTGGGGCCAGGGCAATTACTTCCAGGTGGACGTGCCGAAGGCGGACGACCCGCGCCCGGTCACCTACGTCACGCTCTCGAGCATCAGCTATTCGCTGATCGCGCCGCAGTTTCCGCCGCAGTCGCGCTGGATCAACGTCGCGTCGGTCGGCGAGGGACGGCGCGACACGGCATGGGGCCGCGAGTTCATCGCGCGCTCGCCCGGCCCCATCCGGCTGCTCGCGCCCACCATCCCCGGCCAGCTCGACGCGCAGGGCCTCCCGATCCCCGACGTGCGCGATGCGCTCGACAAGCTGCTGGCTCCGCACGGCCTCGCGCTGGCCGGCGCCGACGCCTGCACCTTGCTGCGGTCCGGCGGGCTGCGTTCGATCGGCACGCATGCCGGCCGCGAGCCGCCGAAGGAGCCCGTGGGCTTCTGGCAGTGCTCGCTCAAGCGCCAGGACGCCGTGAACCCCGTGCCGCAGGAGCCGGTTTCGCCGCAGGCGCTGCAGGCGCTGGCGAAGGTCGAGCAGATGTGCCCGCGCTTCTTCCAGCATGGCGAAGGCGTGCTGCGCATCCCGCACGGCGTCGTGCGCCACTACCCGGATTCGGACATGAAGGTCTACGTGCTGAACGACGGCCGCGTGCTCTACAAGTTCTGGCGCGCGCTCAACCCCGTGGAGATCGGCACCGTGGCGGGCCTCCTCGACGGCACCACGAAGTTCGACTGCAGCTTCATCCGCGGGCGCAGCGGGCTGCCGTGGAACCGGGAGATCTGAGTGCAGGTGCGCCGCATCCTGCTGGACTGCACCTACACGCGCCTGCAACCGCGCGCTGTCGGCATCACGCGGACGGTGCGGCGGCTGGCCGAGGAACTGCCGGCTGTCGCGCGCGCGCAAGGCGCCGACTTCGTCTGCGTCGCCTTCGACGGCGACGGCTTCCGCGACGCCGGTGCGCTCGCGCCCCTCGCCGGCGACGAGGCCCGGCCAGCGGCGCTGCGGGCCGCCACCGGCCCGTTGAAGCGGGTGGTCGAGAACATCCTGCGGCTGCCCTGGCCCCTGGTCCGGCCGGCGTGGGCGTTGGCATCGGGCGTGTCGTTTCGCGAGGCCGTTGCATCGCGGAAGCGGATCGCGTTCGCGCCCGGCGACGTGCTGGTTCTCGCCGACGCCAGCTGGAACTACGCGGTCGACAAGGGCGCGCGCCAGGCGCGCCGCAGCGGCGCCGCCGTCGTGGGCGTGATCTACGACCTGATGCCCTTGCAGGCGCCGCAGTTCTGCCTGCCCTGGGTGCGTGGGGCTTTCGCCGACTGGTTGAGGCGGCTGGTGGGCGGCAGCGACGCGCTGCTGTGCGACTCGCGCTTCACGCTCGAGAGCGTGCGCGAGGCGGCGCGCCGCCATGGCTGGGAGATGCCGCCGGCGGATTCGTTCCGGCTCGGCTGCGACGTGCCCGTCGCCTCCGATGGCAGCGTGCGCGATGACCTGCGCGCTTTCCTGCAGCATCCGCGCTGCTACGCGGTGCTGGGGTCGTTCGAGCCGAAGAAGAACCATGCGCTGGTCGTCGCTGCCTTCGAAGACGCGTGGCGCCGCGGCTGCGACGCCCGGCTGCTCGTCATCGGCCGCAGGACCGGCGAGTGCCGCGACGTGGTCGAACGGCTCGAACGCCATGCGCGCGAGGCCGCCCGGGTGATGCTGGTCGACGACGCGAACGACACGGAGGTCGCGCACGCGTACCGCCATTGCCGCGCGCTCGTGGTCCCCTCGCTGTACGAAGGCTTCGGCCTGCCGCTGGTTGAAGCCCGTACGGCCGGCTGTCCCGTCCTCGCGAGCGACCTGCCGGTGTTCCGCGAGATCGCCGACGCGGGCGTGCGCTGGTTCGACCCGCGCGACGCGTCGCAATTGGCAGGGCTGCTGATCGACGACGCGTCCGGCGGCGCCGCGGCCGTGCCCGCGATGCCCGCCTTCAGCTGGCGCGACAGCGCGCGGCAATGCGTGGAGCGGATCGGGGCGCTCCTGCCGGCGCCCGGTGGTGGCGTATCCTTGCTGGGGAGCAGCACCCCATGATCATCGTTCGCACGCCCTTGCGCGTCAGCCTTTTCGGCGGCGGGACGGACTTCCCCGAATTCTTCTCGCGCCACGGCGGCGCCGTCCTCGGCACCGCCATCGACAAGTACATCTATCACACGGTGTCGCACCTGCCGTCCTGGCTGTTCGACCACAAGATCCGCTTTTCCTACCGCAAGGTGGAACTGGCACCGGACCTCGAAAGCGTCGAGCACACGCCCTTCCGCGAAATCCTGCGCTATTGCGGCGTCGAGCGCGACGTCGAGGTGAACCTCGCGTCGGACCTGCCGTCGTTCAGCGGCCTGGGTTCCTCGTCGAGCTTCAGCGTCGGACTGATCAAGGGCCTGCGCGCGCTGCAGGGCCGCGCCATCGGGCAGGAGGAACTCGCGCGCTGCGCGATCCACGTCGAACGCGACGTGCTGCGGGAAACGGTGGGCCTGCAGGACCAGGTCTTCGCCGCCTGCGGCGGGCTCAACCTCGTGCGCTTTTCCGGCAACGGCGAATTCAACGTCGAGCGCATCGCGATCTCGCCCGACCGCATGCGCGCCCTCAACGACAGCATGCTGCTGTACTTTACGGGCCTGACGCGCAAGGCGCAGGAAGTCGAGAAGGCCAAGCTCGGCAAGCTCGCGTCGAACGAAGCGACGCTCAAGTCGATGCTCGCGCTGGTCGAGGAAGCACACCGCGTCCTCGTCGGAAATGGTGACGTGGGCGCGCTGGGCGAACTGCTGCACGCGAACTGGCTGGAAAAGCGCAAGCTCGACGCCTCGGTGAGCGCGCCGGAGATCGACAGCCTGTACGACCGCGCGATGAAGGCGGGCGCGCTCGGCGGCAAGCTGCTGGGTGCGGGCGGCGGCGGCTTCATGCTGCTGCTGGTGCCGCCTTCGCGCCAGGCGCAGGTGCGCGCGGCCCTCGCGAGCCACCATGAAGTCAAGATCGGCATCAACGCGCCGGGAAGCACCGTCGTCCATGCCTGAATTCCAACGGAGCCAAGAGTGAACATCCTCGTGACCGGCGGCGCCGGCTACATCGGTTCGGTGCTGGTGCCGCGCCTGCTGCAGGCAGGCCACAGCGTCACCGTGCTGGACAACTTCATGTTCGGCCAGTCGTCGCTCGCCGACGCCTGCGGCTGGGACACCTTCGACGTCGTGCGCGGCGACTGCCGCGACCGCGAGCTGGTCAAGAAGCTGATGGCGCGCGCCGACACCGTCATCCCGCTGGCCGCTCTGGTGGGCGCGCCCATGTGCAAGATCGACCCGCTGGGCGCGCAGACGATCAATCAGGATGCGGTGGAGATGGTGTGCGAACTCGCGAGCCGCGAGCAGCGCATCCTGATGCCCGTGTCGAACAGCGGCTACGGCATCGGCGAGAAGGACAAGGCGTGCACGGAGGACAGCCCTTTGCGCCCCCTGTCGCTGTACGGCATCACCAAGGTGAACGCCGAGACGGCGGTCCTGCAGCGCGAGAACAGCCTGACCTTCCGGCTCGCCACGGTGTTCGGCATGTCGCCGCGCATGCGGATGGACCTGCTGGTCAACGACTTCACCTACCGCGCGGTGCACGACCGCGCGCTGCTCGTGTTCGAGGGGCACTTCACGCGCAACTACATCCACGTGCAGGACGTCGCGCGGGCCTTCCTGCATGCATTGCAGAATTTCGAGTCGATGCGCGGCCGTGCGTACAACGTTGGGCTGGACGACGCCAACCTCACGAAGATCCAGCTGTGCCAGGTGATCCAGAAGCACGTGCCCGGCTTCGTCTACGTCGAGGCGCCCATCGGCGAAGACCCCGACAAGCGCGACTACATCGTGTCGAATGCGCGCCTCGCGTCGACCGGGTTCAAGCCCGAGTGGGGCCTGGACCGGGGCATCCGCGAACTGCTCAAGGGCTACACCATCCTGCGCAACGTGCGCTATGGGAACGTCTGAGTGACGAACGCGGCGCCGCGGGTGGCCGTGGTCCTTGCCGGGGGGCTGGGCACGCGCGTGCGGCACCTGCTGGGCGCGCTGCCGAAACCGCTCGCGCCGGTGGCGGGCCGGCCTTTCCTCGAATGGGTCCTGCGCTACCTGCATGGCCAGGGCGTGCAGCGCGCAATCCTCTCAGCCGGCTACGGCGCCGCACAGATTTCGGATTTCGCCGCGGGCCTGCAGCTGCGCGGCATGCAGGTGGACGTGGCCGCCGAGCCTGAACCCCTGGGCACTGCCGGTGGCTTCCTGCATGCGTGGCACGCCTTGCGGCCCGAGGGCGCCGACGTGCTGGTCCTCAATGGCGATTCGCTCGCGCTCGCGGATCTCGCGCCGCTGGGCGCGGCCTTGACGAACGCCGCCGCGGCGATGCTGGCCGTGCAAGTCGATGACGCCTCGCGCTACGGCAGCCTGGCCGTCGACGCGCAGGCGCGCTTGAAAGGCTTCGCGGAAAAGCGCGCGGGCGCGGGGGCCGGGCTCGTCAACGCGGGTGTCTACCTGTTCTCGCGCGCCGCCGTCGATGCATTTCCCCCGCGCCGGCCCCTGAGCTTCGAGACGGACGTCTTCCCCGCGCTGCTGGGTGAAGGGCGTCCCGTGCAGGTGGTCGCGGCGGCCTGTCCCTTCCTCGACATCGGCACGGAGGCGTCGATGGCGCAGGCCGGCCGCTTCATCACGGACAATCGCCACTGGTTCGGCGACTGACACCATGGACTGCCGCGTTTGCGATTCGAATGACCTCGAGCCGGTGCTCGACCTCGGCGAACAGCCGTGGTGCAACCATTTCCTGAAGCCCGAGGAAGCCGGCCACGAGCCGTATTACCCCTTGCGCGTCCTGCGCTGCCGCAGCTGCGCCACGGCGCAGCTCGATTACACGGTGCGCAAGGAGGTCATGTTCGGCGACCACACCTACCTCTCGGGCGTGACGAAGTCGCTGTCGGCGCATTTCCGCAGCGTGGCCGAGGAGGTCGACCGCCGCTTTGGCGCCGGGCGCAGCGACAAGGCCGTGCTCGACATCGGCTCCAACGACGGCACCCAGCTGAAGCACTTCCAGGCACTGGGCTGGGACGTGCTGGGCGTCGAATCGTCCGCGGGCACCGCGCGCCGCGCCAACGAGGCGGGCGTGAAGACCGTGAACGCTTTCTTCAACCTGCCGACCTTGCGCAGCCTGGGGCGGCGCTTCGACGCGATCAACGCCGCGGGCGTGTTCTTCCACCTGGAGGAGCTGCACTCGGTCACCGACGCCATCCGCGAAGGCTTGAAGGACGACGGCGTCTTCGTCGTGCAGTTCCTGTACATGAAGACCATCATGGAGAACCTGGCGTTCGACCAGGTCTACCACGAGCACCTGCTGTACTACACGCTCGAGACGATCGAGGTGCTGCTGCAGCGGCACGGGCTGTCGATGTTCGATGCCTGGCTCGCGCCCATCCACGGCGGCTCCATCATCGGCTTCGTGTCGCACAAGGGAACGCGCGCCACCAGCGAGCGGCTGCAGGAGCTGCGCCGCCGCGAAAGCGAGAGCGGCTGCAACACGGCCGCTGCCTACCACCGCTTCGCGCAGCAGGTGCAGGAGGTCAAGGCGCGCGACCTCGCCTACCTGCGCGCCGCGCGCGCGCAGGGCAAGCGGGTGTTCGGCTTCGGCGCGCCCGTCAAGGGGAACACGCTGCTCAACTTCTTCGGCATAGGCCCCGACCTGATCGAGTGCCTGGTGGAGAAAAACGAGCTGCGCCGCGGCCTCGTCTCGCCCGGCATGCACATCCCGCTGCGCATGGAATCCGACATCGACGTGCCGCCCGACATCTACTACGTGCTGGCGTGGAATTTCAAGCAGGAAATCCTCGCCAACAACCGCGAGCTCCTCGAGCGCGGGGTCGAGTTCTACTTCCCTGTGGACCCGCAGCCATGACGCGCATCCTCGTGACTGGCGGCACCGGCTTCCTCGGCACGCACCTGTGCGAGCGCCTGCGCGAGCGCGGCGATGCGCCCGTGGCGCTCGGCTCCAGGGACTGCGACCTCACGCGCCAAGGGTCGCTCGACGCGCTGCCCGCGCAGCGCTGGGACGTGATCTACCACCTGGCGGCGTGGACACAGGCGGGCGACTTCTGCCTGCGCCACCCGGGCGAGCAGTGGGTCATCAACCAGCAGATCAACACGCAGGTGCTCGAGTGGTGGCAGCGTGCGCAGCCGCAGGCGAAGCTGGTCTTCATGGGCACGAGCTGCGCCTACGCGCCCGAGATGCCGCTGGTCGAGGCCAACTACATGGTCGGCGAGCCGATCGAGAGCCTGTACACGTATGCCATGACCAAGCGCATGCTGCTGCAGGGCGCGCGCGCCCTGGCGGCGCAGTACGGCCTGCGCTACCTGTGCCTCGTGCCGTCGACGCTTTACGGGCCCGGCTACCACGTGGACGGCCGCCAGATGCATTTCATCTTCGACCTGATCCGCAAGATCCTGCGCGGCAAGGACCTGGGCGAGCCGGTCGTGCTGTGGGGCGACGGGCACCAGCGACGCGAGGTCGTGTTCATCGACGATTTCGTGGACGCGACCCTGGCGCTCGCGCCGCGCGTGGACAACGAGCTCGTGAACCTCGGCGCCGGCCGCGAGCATTCCATCCGCGAGTTCGTCGATGCCATCTGCCGCGTCGTCGGCTATGACGCGGCGCAGGTGCAGTACGACACGAGCCGCTACGTCGGCGCGCGCTCCAAGTTCCTGGACACGGCCAAGGTGCAGGGCCTGCTGCCGGGGTTCCCGGGCACGGGCCTGGACGAGGGCCTGCGCCGCACCATCGCCTGGTTCCGCGAGCAGCGGATCCACCTGCGGTGACCGCCGCGCGCGGGGACGGGCAGCAGGGCTCGGGCCTCGCGCGCACGGCGCTGCGCGTCGCGCTGTTCAACGCCACCGCGAACGCCTTGCTGCTCGTCGGCAACACGTATGCCGCGCGCTGCCTCGGTGCTGTCAACGTGGGCATCGGCGCGCAGGTGCAGGTCGGCGTGCAGCAGGCCGCGCTGGCCTTCAACGGGGGCCTGGAGATGACCAGCGTGCGCGCCATTGCCTCGGGGCAGGAGTCCGCCGCGACCGTGGCGCGCGCGGTCCTGGCCTTCCGGCTGGCGGTCGCCGTGCCCCTCGCCCTCGCCTGGATGGCCTGGGCGCTGGCGACGCAGGAGCCCGGCGTCGTGCGCACGGCGTGGCTGCTCGGCGGGCCGCTGCTGGTGATCGCCGCGGTGCAATTGCCTTTCGTGTTCCAGGCCACCGAGCGGATGCCGCGCTGGTCGGCGCTCACGGCGATGTCCGCTTTGCTCGTCGCCGGCGCCTACGCCTTGTTCTTCCGCCCCGGCATGCCGGCGGGGTCGGACCTGTGGGTGCTCGTTGCCGTCGGCACGGTCATGGCGGCGGTGTCCGTCACGCAGGCCTTCGCCGGGGTGCACGCGGCAGCGCCTGCGCCGGGCATGCGCTGGCGCGACACGGGCGCGGTGGCCGTGCGCCTAATCGCGCAAAGCTGGCGCTACTGGCTGCTCGCGCTCCTGATCTTCGTCTACACCGCGTTGCCGGTGCTCCTGGTCGCCCGCATGCAGGGCGACGCCGCGGCGGGTGTGTTGCGCGTGTGCCTGCAGCTGGCCAGCGGCCTGGAGCTCGTGTTCGCCAGCATCAACGGCCTCCTGTTGCCGCGGCTGGTGCGCGCGCGCGAGGAAGGCGAACACGTCCTGCGCGCGCAACAGCGTTCCTACCTTCGCACGCACATCGCCCTCGCCGTCGGTGCGCTGGTCGTGGCGGCGCTGGCCGCGCCGTTCGTGTTCGACCGCTTCCTCGGGCCGCAATTCCAGGAAGGCACCGCGCCCTTCGTCGTGCTGGCGCTCTCACGCGCGGTGGTCTTCGTGGGGCAGCTCGCGGTGTGGGGCGTGATCGCGTTGCGGCTGGACGGCGTGCTGCTCGCGGCCACGGCGTGCGGCGCCCTGACCAGCCTGGCGCTCAACCTCGCGCTCATCCCCGGTCATTCGCTGCTCGGGGCAGCCTGGGCGTCGGTTGCCGCCGAAGCGGTGATCGTCTCTCTCTGCTGGCTCGGGCAGAGGCGCTACCGGGTCGTGCCGGCCTGAGCGGTCATCCGCCGGCGGCGCGCACCGACTGCAGCGCGCGCGCGTACGACGCTTCGCAGTGGTAGGCCGCGTAGTGCGCGCGCATGGCATCGAGCCTCGCGCGCAATCCGGCGTCGCCGCGCAAGGTCGCCAGCATCG
Organism: Ramlibacter sp. PS4R-6; assembly: GCF_037572775.1. Taxonomy (NCBI): domain Bacteria; kingdom Pseudomonadati; phylum Pseudomonadota; class Betaproteobacteria; order Burkholderiales; family Comamonadaceae; genus Ramlibacter; species Ramlibacter sp. PS4R-6. The sequence continues at coordinate 900,722 of NZ_JBBHKA010000001.1, forward strand.
CCGGGATGCGCGCGGGCTCGCGCCAGTCGAGCGCGAGTTCCGCGACGCCGTGCCGCTCGAGCTCCTGCGCCATCCAGGTGCCGGCCGTCACCAGCGGGATGCTGCCGGCGACCACGGCCTCGGCGAAGATGCCCGATGTCGAGTAGCGGTAGCGTGCCGGCTCGTAGGGCAGCAGCACGTAGTCGGCGGTGCCCAGCCAGCGGCCGTAGGCGGCATCGTCGATGCGCGAAGGGATCTTTTCGACACGCACGGCGCCGCCCCCGCCGACGTCGGCATCCTGCGCGACGACCAGGCGCACCGGCCGCGAACCCGTGTCGTGCGCGGCGGCGAAGGCCTGGATCGGCGCCAGCCCCTTCTCGGGCCGCGGCGCACCGGGCCACCAGCACACGATCTCGCCGTCGCCCTTCGGGCCCGGCGGTGACGGCGCCACCCGCGTGTGGGGGATCGGCATGACGTGCGCCTGCAGGCCCAGGTGGCCTTGCAGCTCGCGCGCGAGCGGCTCGCTGTCGGTGAGGAGCCGGAAGCGGTCCTGCCACTCGCGCGCGATTCGCCGCGCTGCCCAGGCATACGCACGGCCCATGATCCCGGCGGAGCGCAGATCCTGGCGGAACATCAGCCAGAACTGCAGCCGCTCGCGTGGCAAGGAACGGATGCCGCGCGCGGCCGCGAGCAGCTGGGGCCCGTTGAAACGCTCCAGGAAGACGACGGCGTCGCGGTCCGCCCGTTCGAGCCGTGGTGCGACCGCCTGGTGCAGCGACGCGGCGAAGCGCTGCCCGTCCGCCACCAGCCGTTGCGGCCGCAGCGCGCGCACCGCCGCGGGCAGGCCCGCCGCCAGGTCGCCGGGCTCGAGCACGGCATGCCAGCCCGGCGGGAGGGCGTCGATGCCATGGTCACGCGGGACGAGCGCTTCATGGTCCCAGCCCGCCTGCCGGGCCGCCTCGGCCACACTCAGGTGGTAACCGTAGACGTGCCCGGTCCCCGCATGCAGCTCCGGCAGGACCGAGAGGAGGACAGGGGGGTTCAAGCGCCTTGCTGGCCGGGAATGCCGACGATGTGCGGCGGGTCGAAGGGATTGTCGGGCCGCGCGCCGAAGCGCAGCAGGTCCGCGCGGCCGTATTCGGCCGCGATGCGCTCGGCCAGCGCGCGGATCGTCACCGGGACGCCCGAGCAGACGTTCACGGCGCCTTCGACGCCGGAGAGCGTGGTGTCGACGATCATGCGTGCGGCGTCGGCCACGTCCATGTAGTCGCGCACCTGGTCGCCTCGCGTCAGGTCCACGGGCTGGCCGGCCTGCAGGCGCGAGCGCAGCTGCGGCACGAGGCGGCGCGGATCCTCGCCTTCGCCATACAGGTAGAACAGGCGGCACCATGCGAACGACACGCCCAGCGGCGGCAGGTTCTGCGACAGGGCGAGGAAAGCCGCCGCCTTGGCCCCTGCGTAGGGCGTCTGCGGCCGCAGCGGCGCGTGAGTGGACAGCGGGACCGCCGAGACCTCGTACTCGAAGCACGTGCCCACACCCACGATCCGGCGCGCGCCCGCCGCGGCGGCGCCTTGCGCCAGCCGCAGCGTGCCTGCCAGGCAGTCGATGTTCTTCGGGGAGCCGAGGTATTGGCCCGGCTCGGCATACCAGGCCGCGTGCACGACGGTGTCCATCCCTGCGCAGGCCGAGGCCCACCACGAAGCCGGCTCACCGAAAAGGTCCGGCGTGGTCACGACCGAATGCAGGCCCTCGCGATCCTCCAGGCGGTGTTGGGAACCGTCGCGCACCGCGACGCGCACCGCCGCGCCGCGCCGCCGCAGTTCGCGCAGGACCTGCCTGCCCACGAAGCCCGTGGCGCCGGTGAGAAGCACCGTTCCCATGCGCCGATTATGCGGTGGGGGCGAGCGCGGCCCGGGCGAGCGCGGCCGAACGTTCCCACGTGTACTGGGCGCTGTGCGCGATGCCGCGCCGCGCCAGTTCCGCGCGCAGCGCGCCGTCGTCCACGAGCCGGTCGATCGCTTCGGCGATGGCCTCCACGCGCAGCGGGTCCACCAGCAGCGCAGCCCCGCCACCCGCGATCTCCGCTGTGGCGGTGGCGTCCGAGGTGATCACGGGCGTGCCGCTGGCCATCGCCTCCACCACCGGCAGCCCGAATCCCTCGTACAGCGACGGGAAGACCAGCGCCGTGGCGCCGCGGTAGATCGCGGCCAGCCGCGCGTCGTCCGCGGGGCCTGTGAACTGCACTTGGCCATGCACGCCGTGCGCGCGGATGTGCGCGGCGGTTTCGGCGTCGGCGTGGCCGGTGAACAGCAACTGGTGCGTGGCGCGCGCGCGCGAATGCGCGAAGGCGGCCACGAGCCGCTCGACGTTCTTGTGGCTGGCGCGCCGCCCCACGTGCAGCAGGTAGGGAAAGCCGGGTTCGTGCCTCGTGCCGTCCGGGGTGAACACCTCCGACACGCCCGTGCCCACGTTGACCACCCGCTCCTCGGGCACGCCGGTCCATTCCAGCACGTCGCGCCGGGAGAACTCCGAGATCGTCAGGATGCGCTCGGCCCGGCGCGCCCCCGGCCGTACCACGGTGCGGTAGTACAGTCGCCGCACCGGCGTGGACTCGCTGGCCACCCGCAGGTGGATCAGGTCGCACATCGTGAAGACCACGGGCACGGGGCTGTACAGTGGCGGGTTGAAGCCGGGCGAGAAGTAGCGGCCGCCGCGCAGGCGCGAGGCGGCCAGCGTGCAGGCGAGGGGATCGACGGGCGACAGCTTGCCGCCGGCAATGCGCAGCGGCACCGTCCCCGGCAGCCGCCGGAACAACTCCTGGGCGAAGCGGCCGATGCCGTGTTCGCCGAACCAGCGCGTATCGAAATGGATGACGGTTTGCACGGACAGACAGTATCGGATGGTAAGGCAGCCGTCGTGCACGAGTGGCTCACCGAATGGGGCGGCTCCGAGGACTGCCTGCGCGCCATCCTGCAATGCCTGCCGCAGGCGCAGGTGTTCGCCACCATCGACTTCCTCTCGGAAGCCAACCGCCGGCGCCTGGGCGCGGCGGCCATCCGCACCACCTTCCTGCAGAAATTCCCCGGCGCGCGCACGCGCTTCTGGAACTACCTGCCCATCACCGCGCTGGCGGTGGAGTCGCACGACCTGCGCGACGCGCAGGTGATCGTCTCCAGCTCGCATGCCTTCGCCAAGGGCGTGATCACCACCGCCGAACAGCTGCACCTGAGCTACGTGTACTCGCCCATGCGCTATGCCTGGGACCTGCACCACCAGTACCTGGAGGACTACGGGCTGCAGCGTGGCGTGAAGGGCATGCTGGCGCGCTACATGTTCCACCGCCTGCGCCAGTGGGACCGCGCCAGCGCCAACAACGTCGATGCGTTCATGGCCATCTCGCACCACGTGCGCCGCCGCATCTGGCGCGCCTACCGGCGGCCCGCGCGCGTGGTCTACCCGCCCGTGGCGGTGGACCGCTTCGCGCTGCAGGAGCGCAAGGAGGACCACTACGTCACGGTGTCGCGCCTGGTGTCGTACAAGCGCGTGGACCTCATGCTCGAAGCCTTCCGCCAGCTGCCCGACCGCAAGCTGGTGGTCATCGGCGACGGGCCCGAGGCGGCGAAGCTGCGGGCGCGCTGCCCGCCCAACGTCACGCTGATGGGCTGGCAGCCGCACGAGGTGGTGCAGCAGCAGCTGGGCGCGGCGCGCGCCTTCATCTTCGCGGCGCAGGAGGACTTCGGCATCTCGCCCGTGGAGGCCCAGGCCTGCGGCACGCCCGTCATCGCCTACGGCGTGGGCGGCTCGGAAGAGACGGTGCGCGACGTGCGCACGCAGGCGCAGCCCACCGGCCTGCTGTTCGACGCGCAGACGCCGGCGGCCCTGGCCGCCGCGGTGCGCGACTTCGACACGCACGCCACCGCCATCGACCCGCACGCCTGCCGCGCCTGGGCCGAGACCTTTGCCGAGCCGCGCTTCCGCCGCGAGTTCGCGGAGTGCCTGGCGCTGGCGCTCGATGCCTTCCGGCGCGACCCGGCGCAGGTCGAAGCCGCCGTCGTCCGTGGCTGAAACGCCGCGCCCGTCCGCCGCCGCGCTGGCGCCGCTGGCGGTCGGCGCCTTCCTGCTGCTGCCCTGGCTGTGGCCGTTCGCGCCGGGGCCGTCCAGCGCCATCGTTCCGTGGCTGGCCGGGGCCACGTGCGCGATCGCCGCGAACGTCCTCACCGGCTGCGCCTTCAGCCGCGCGGCTCTGCTGGCCATCGCCGTGCTCGTGCCGCTGGGCGCGTGGCAGGCCCTGTCGCCCCTGGAGCCGGCGGCGCTGGGCGGTGCGCTGGCCGTGATCGGCCTGGCCGCCGGCGTCGGCGCGTGGGCGCAGCGCGAGTCGCAAGTGCGCACGCTGGCCGCAGCGTGGTGGATCGCCGCGGCGCTGAGCACCGCGATGGCCTTGCTGCAGTACTTCGCGCTGTCGGGCGCGCTCGCACCGTGGGTGAGCGCGACGGAAGCGGGCACGGCCTACGCCAACCTGCGCCAGCGCAACCAGTTCGCCTCGCTCACCGCGATCGGCCTCGCGGTGGTGCTGTGGCAGGTGCGGGGCGGCTGGCGCCTCGCATTTGCGGTGCCGCTGGCCGTGTGGTTCGGCATCGGCAACGCGGCGTCGGCTTCGCGCACGGGCCTGGTCGAGTTCCTGGCGCTCGCTGCTCTGGCGATGCTGTGGCCGACGCGCTCGCGGGCGCAGGCCCTGGTCGCGTCGAGCGCGATCGGCGCGTACGCGGCCGCGGCCGTGCTGCTGCCCTGGCTGCTGGCGGTCGCGTCGGGCGTGACCAGCGTGAGCCTGTGGGAGCGCGTGACCGGCCCCGAAGCCTGCGGCAGCCGCTCCATCCTGTGGTCCAACATCGCGCACCTGGTGCGCGAACGCCCCTGGGGCGGCTGGGGCTGGGGCGAACTCGACTACGCGCACCTGATGACGCTGTACCCCGGCGCGCGCTTCTGCGACATCCTCGACAACGCGCACGACCTGCCCTTGCACCTGGCGGTGGAGCTCGGCTTGCCCGCGGCGCTGCTCGTGATCGCCGCGGCCGCGGTGGTGCTGGTGCGCGCGCAGCCCTGGCGCGAGGCCGGCAGCGACCGCCAGCTGGCCTGGGGCGTGCTCGCCGTCGTGGCGATGCACAGCCTGCTCGAGTACCCGCTCTGGTATGCGCCTTTCCAGGTCGCGCTGGGCCTGGCGATCGGCGTGCTGTGGCCGCGCGACAGCACGCCGCTTGCGGGCGAGAAGCTGGCCGTCGTCGTGCCCACGGCCCTGGCGGTGCTGGTCGGCTATGCCGCCTGGGACTACCTGCGCGTGAGCCAGATCTACCTGGCGCCCGAGGACCGCCTGGCGGCCTACCGCGAGGACCCGCTGCCGCACATCCGCGCCTCGTGGCTGTTCCGCGAGTACGCATCGTTCGCCGAACTCACCATCACCCCGCTCACGCGCAACAACGCGCGCTGGACCTACGAAACGTCACTCGCCATGCTGCACTACTCGCCCGAGCCGCGCGTGATCGAGAAGGCGATCGAAAGCGCCACCATGATCGGTGAGCGCGACGCGGCGACGGCGCTGCTGGCGCGCTTTCGCATCGCGTTCCCGAAGGAGCATGCGCTGTGGCTGAAGACGCAGGCGGGCGTCGTCAGGAATTGACGAAGCTGCCCGACTTGCCGCCGTGCTTCTCGCGCACGCGCACGTCGGTGATCGTCATGCCCCGGTCTACGGCCTTGCACATGTCGTAGACGGTCAGCAGCGCCACCTGCACGGCGGTGAGCGCCTCCATCTCCACGCCGGTCGGCCCCACCGTCTCGACGGTCGCGGTGCAGTCGATGGCGTTCGCGTCGCGCACGACGGCGAAATCGACGGCCACGCGCGTGAGCGCCAGCGGATGGCACAGGGGGATGAGCTCGCTGGTCTTCTTGGCGGCCTGGATGCCGGCGATACGGGCGACCCCCAGCACGTCGCCCTTCTTGGCGTTGCCGCCCTCAACGAGCGCCAGCGTGGCGGGCTGCATCACGATGCGCCCGCTCGCCACCGCCACACGGTGCGTCGCGGCCTTGCCGGCGACGTCCACCATGTGGGCCTGTCCTTGGGCGTCGAAATGGGTGAGGGAACTCATGGCTGCCAAACGGCTCGCACGTGACGGTTACGTTTCCTTCACGTGCGTCATGCATCATACGGCCATGGTCATCGGTCAGGAACGGCTGCGCGCCGCGCTGGTCCACCTCGCCATCAGCGCGGGGATCGCCGCGCTGGCGGCCACGCTGGTCTTCGCGCTCTGGTACCCCTATCCCTACCGCGACATCTCGGGCGGCCGCGAGCTGTTCCTGATCGTCACCGGCGTCGACGTGATCCTGGGGCCGCTCATCACGCTGACCATCTTCAACCTCGCCAAGCCGCGGCGCGAGCTCGTCCTGGACCTGTCGGTGGTCGCCTGCATCCAGCTCGCCGCGCTCGGCTACGGCCTGTGGACCGTGGCCGTCGCGCGACCCGTGCACATGGTGTTCGAGTTCGACCGGCTGCGCGTCGTGCACGGCGTCGACGTGCCCGAGGACCTGCTGGCGCAGACGCCGCCGGGGGTGCAGGCCGAACCCTGGGGCGGGCCCACGCTGCTCGCGGTGCGGCCCTTCCGCGACGCCAACGAGAACATGCAGGCCACGCTCGTGGCGATGCAAGGCATCCAGCTCGCCGCGCGGCCCGACCTGTGGCAGCCCTACGACCAGGCGCGGCCGCGCGTGACGGCGGCGGCGCAGCCGGTCGAGGCGCTGCGGCGCCGCATGCCCGCCAAGGCGCCGGCGCTGGACGCCGCGCTCGCCAGCCTGGGGCGCGACGCGGCCCGCACCAAGTACCTGCCGCTCGTCTCGCGCAAGCTCGCCTGGGTGGCCTTCATCGAGCCGGCCACCGGCGACGTCGTCGGCTTCGCGCCGGTGGACCCGTACTGATGCGACCGCGCCGCCTCGCCTGCGCCCTCCTCGCGGCCCTGGTCGCGATGGCGCCCCCGGTCTCGGCGCAACTGCCCACGCTGGGTGGCGGCGGCGACCTGTCGGTGTCGGCCGAACGCAAGCTGGGCATGCAGGTGGCCAAGGAGCTGTACCGCGACCCCGACTACATCGAAGACCCGGTGCTCGACGAGTACGTGCTCGGGATCTGGAAGCGCCTGCTGGCGGCGGCGCGCACGCGCGGCGACCTCGGCTCCGACATCGACGAGCGCTTCGCCTGGGACGTGCTGCTCGGCAAGGACCGCACGATCAACGCGTTCGCGCTGCCCGGCGGGTGGCTGGGGCTGAACCTGGGCCTGATCAGCGCCACCACCAGCGCCGACGAGCTCGCCGCGGTGCTCGGGCACGAACTGACGCACGTCACGCAGCGCCACATCTCGCGGATGATGGCGCAGGAAAAGAAGAACATGCCGATCCTGCTCGGCGCCATGATCCTCGGGGCCCTCGCGGCGGGCCGCAACGCCGACGCCGCGCAGGCCGCGATGGTCGGCGGCCAGGCCCTGTTCATGCAGAACCAGCTCAATTACACGCGCGACATGGAGCGCGAGGCCGACCGCATCGGCCTGCAGGTGGCGACGCAGGCCGGCTTCGAGCCGCAGGGCATGGCGTCGATGTTCGAGAAGCTGCAGGCGGCCACGCGCCTGAGCGACAACGGCTCCTATCCCTACCTGCGCTCGCACCCGATGACGACCGAGCGCATCGCCGAAGTGCACCAGCGCATGCAACTGGCCGCGCCCGGCGCGGCGCGCACGCCCGACATGCTGCACCTGATGATGGCCGGCCGCGCCAAGGTGCTGTCCGAACCGGGCGTGGACATGCTGCGCAGCTTCACGACGGCCGACGCCACGCGCGCCGATCCCGCGAGCCGCGCGCGCGAGGCCGGCGCGCTGTACGCGGCGGCGCTCGCGCAGTCGAAGCTGCGCGATGCGCGCGCGGCGCAGGCGCTGTTGCCGCGCCTGGCGCAACTCGCCGCGGGCAACGAAGAGACGGCGCGGCAGGCGCGCCTGCTGGCCGCCGAGATCGCGCTGGCCGCGGGCGATGCCCAGCCGGCGCTGGCGCTCGCCGACCCCGCGCGGCCCGAGCTGGTGCTGTCGTCGCAGGCGCGCATGCGCAGCGGGCAGGCCGGGGCCGCGGCCGAACGGCTGCAGACCTTCGTCTCGCTCAACCCCAGGGACGCCTACATGTGGCAGCTGCTGGCGCAGGCCCATGCCGCGCAGGGGCAGACGTTGCGGGCGGTGCGTGCCGAGGCCGAAGTGCAGGCCGCGCGCCTGGACTGGCAGGCGGCGCTGGACCGGCTGCGCGCCGCGCAGGAGCTGCTGCGCCGCGGCACCAGCGCGCGCGACCACATCGAGGCGTCGATCATCGACGCCCGCGCGCGCGAGATGCAGTCACTTCTTCGCGAACAGGCTCTCGAGCGCTGAGTCGACGATCAGCCCGAGCACCGAGTACATCAGCGAGCCGATGAAGGCGGCGAGGAAGCCGCGCACCTGGAAGCCGTCGAGCAGCTCGGCCGCCGCCCAGAACATCAGGGCGTTGATGATGAAGAGGAACAGCCCCACGGTCAGCACCGTGACCGGCAGCGTGAGCACCACCAGCACCGGCCGCACGATGGTGTTCAGCAGGCCGAGGACGAAGGCCGCAAGCATCGCCGAGCCGAAGCTCTTGACCACCACGCCTTCGTAGACGTAGGCGACGAAGAGCAGCGCCGAGGCAAGGAGCAGCCACTTCGCGAGGATCTTCAGCATGGGCGCGGTTATACACCGCGCCCATGGCGGGGCGCGAGCCCCTAGTCGGCGGCGAGCAGCAGCACGGCGCCCATGCCGGCGACGGCCGCGGGCACCTCCCACTGGCCCTTGTTGCCGCCCGGTTGCTGCTGTTCCTCCGAGACCGGCGCCAGCGGCTGGCCGAATTTCGGCCGGCGCGCGTCGAGCACGTGCACGGCGGCGTGCTGGCGCACGAGGTCCTGCGTCAGCTCCGGCAGCGGGCCCTTGGCGATCACGCGCACCGTCGTGTGCCCGCGCTTGCGCAGGATCGGCTCGACCTGCGCGAAGATCGCGCCCGACCACTTCTCGCGCCAGGCCTTGCGGGCCGCGTGCGTCAGCCACTTGCTCACGTGGTGCGCCATGCGCGGCGGGCAGGCGACCAGCACCCAGCGGGACGCGGGCGCGCCCTCCGTGCAGGCCATCGGCGCGAGCTGCTGCAGCGCCCAGTCGGCTTCGTCGATGTAGACGATGATGGTTTCCATGGTCGTTGCTCCTTGTTGTCAGGCGTTGATGGAGGGGCGGTGGGAGACACGGGTCGCGGCCCAGTGGCCGGCGGCAAGCACACCGGCGATCGCGGCGGCGTAGGTGAGCCAGCGCAGCGCCGCTTCGTCGAAGATCTCGTCGAGCATGGGCTCGTGGATGATCATTCGCGCGGCGGTCCAGGCCAGGACGGCGGCGCCGGCGTGGATGATCAGCGGGAAGCGCTCGACCAGCTTGAGCACGACGGTGCTGCCGAAGACGACGATGGGCACGCTGACCACCAGGCCGATGATCACGAGGATGAAGTCGCCGTGCGCGGCGCCGGCGACACCCAGCACGTTGTCGACGCCCATGAGCGCGTCGGCGATGACGATGGTCTTCATCGCGCCCCAGAAAGAGGTCGCGGGCACGCCGTGGTCCTTGTCTTCCGAAGGTTCGGCCAGCAGCTTGTAGGCGATCCACAGCAGGCCGATGCCGCCTGCCAGCATCAGGCCGGGCACGCGCAGGAGCCAGACGACGCCGACGGTCATGGCGGCGCGCACGACGATGGCGCCGACGGTGCCCCAGACGATGGCCCGTTTCTTGAGCGTGCTGGGCAGGTTCCGGGCGGCCAGCGCGATGACGATCGCGTTGTCCCCGGCCAGTACAAGGTCGATGAGGATGATGGCGGCCAGCGCCGACCACCACGCGGTGGTGAAGAATTCCATGCGAACGTTTCTCCTGTTGTCCGAGCGTTTTTCAGCCCGTGCAGGATCGGTCGCAGGCGCAAAAAAACCCTCGACCGAACCCACGCGGGTTCCCAGTCGAAGGTCTTGCTCGGCAGGAGTATGTTGGAATGGCCCGGCGCGCCGGAGGCCCTCGCAGGCCTCGTAATGACGACATCGCCGAATTGGAGCTACTCCCCTTCGTGTGACCATTACAGCACAAACGGGGGGTGCCGGGGTGTACGTGTTTCCACTCGGCGCTACCATTGTCCCGATGGCCGGCATCCACATCACGGACATCGAGGCCGCCATCAACCACTGGCGGGCCCTCAAGCCCTCGCCCGACGGCATCACGCTGGCGCCGGAGCTGCGCGCGCTGGCCGAGGTGTACGCGCTCATGGTGTACCACCGCTTCGACGAAGCGGATGAGCACGGCATGCCGCGCGACGCCTACGAAGCGTGGAAAGCCTGGTACCAGACGACGCCCGACACGCCCTGCATCGCGATCTGTTCGACCAGCCAGGGCGACGAACAGTGCAAGGGCTGCGGCCGCACCTTCGAGGAGGTGAAGCTCTGGGGCGAAATGACGCCCGCCGAAAAGCGCGTCACGTGGCGACGCATCACGCTGCACGGCGGCGCCTGGCGCTTCAACCGCTACGCCGAGCGGGTCCTGAAGAAAGCCGCCTGATGCTGCGGCTGACCCGGGCGCCCAACATCGCGATCTGCGCGCTCTGGGTCGATGCCCTGCGGCAGGCCGGCATCGAGGCGACCATGCAGCGCTACTACCTGGGCGCCATCGCCGGCGACCTGCCGCCCGACCAGTGCCTGCCCGAGGTGTGGCTCATGCACGAGGAGCAGGAGGCGCAGGCGCGCACGCTGCTTCACGACCTCGCGCGGGTGCCGCAGCGGCGCTGGCTCTGCGGTTGCGGCGAGATGGTCGAGGGCGGCTTCGAGCAGTGCTGGAGCTGCGGCGCCTGGATGCCTACTTGAGGCGCTGCGGCTCGACGTCGACGCTGGTGCGCGAATCGCCCAGCATCAGGTGCCCTTCCTGGATCGTGGCCTGCAGCTGCATCGTTCGCTGCGCCAGTGCTTCGAGCGCCTGCGACTGCGCGGCCGGGATGCGCCACACCGCCAGGTGCGCCAGCCGCGCGAGCTTCCCCTCGATGCCGCGCCACCAGATCTCCGCCGCATTCGAATAGGCGTACACCGCCACCGCGTCGGCCTGCGAGCAAGCCTTCGCGACCGGCCGGTCCTCGGGCTGGCCCACTTCGATCCACAGGCGCGTGCGGCCCGTGAAGTCGCGCAGCACCACGTCCGGGTCTTCGGGCGTGGACAGCCCGGCGCCGAAACCGAGCGTCGCGTCGCCGTTGCACACGGTCTGCACCGCGTGCGCGTTCAGCGCGAACGCCGCGAGGCGCACCATCATGCGTTCGTCGGTCTCGCTCGGGTGGCGCGCGATGGTGAGCGCGTGGTCGGCGTAGTAGCCGTGGTCGATGTCGGCAACGGCCAGCGTTGCCTTGAAGACGGTGGACTTCAGCGCCACGGCTTCAGCAGCGCCGTGCGAGTTCGGCGGCCTTGCCGACGTAGCTGGCCGGTGTCATCGCCAGCAGGCGCTCCTTCTCGACCTGCGGGATGTCGAGGCTGCGCACGAGCGCGTGCAGGTCCTCCGCGCGCACCGACTTGCCGCGCGTGGCTTCCTTGAGCTTCTCGTAGGCGCCCTGCAGGTGGAAGCGCCGCATGACGGTCTGGATCGGCTCGGCCAGCACTTCCCAGGCATTCGCCAGGTCGGCGTCGATGGCCTCGCGGTTCAATTCCAGCTTGCCCAGGCCCACGTGCATCGAGTGGTAGCCGAGCAGCGCGTAACCGAGCGCCACGCCCATGTTGCGCAGGACCGTGGAGTCCGTCAGGTCGCGCTGCCAGCGCGAAATCGGCAGCTTCTCCGACAGGTGCTTGAGCAGCGCGTTGGCCAGGCCGAAATTGCCCTCGGCGTTCTCGAAGTCGATCGGGTTGACCTTGTGCGGCATCGTCGACGAGCCGATCTCGCCCTCGCGCAGGCGCTGCTTGAAGTAGCCCAGGCTGATGTAGCCCCACACGTCGCGCGCGAAGTCCACCAGGATGGTGTCGGCGCGCGCGACGGCGTCGAAGAACTCCGCCATGTAGTCGTGCGGCTCGATCTGGATGCTGTAGGGCTGGAACACGAGGCCCAGGCCCAGCGGCTCGGGCGTCTCCACCACCTTGCGCGCGAAAGCTTCCCAGTCGAAGTCGGGCCAGGCGGCAATGTGTGCGTTGTAGTTGCCCACCGCGCCGTTCATCTTGCCCAGCAGCTTGACCGCGGCGATCTTCTCGCGCGCAGCGGCCAGGCGCACGACCACGTTGGCGATCTCCTTGCCCACGGTGGTGGGGCTGGCGGTCTGGCCGTGCGTGCGCGACAGCATGGGCACGTCGGCGTAGGCGTGCGCCATGTCGCGCAGCGTGGACACCAGCGCGTCCAGCGCCGGCAGCAGCACCTGGTCGCGCGCGCCCTTGAGCTGCAGCGCGTGGCTGGTGTTGTTGATGTCCTCGCTGGTGCAGGCGAAGTGCACGAACTCGCTTGCGGATTTCAGCTCGGGGCGTGCCTCGAACTTCGACTTGACCCAGTACTCCACGGCCTTGACGTCGTGGTTGGTGGTCTTCTCGATCTCCTTGATGGCGCGCGCGTCGGCCTCGGAGAAGTTCTTCACCAGCCCGAGCAGGTAGGTGCGGGCGCCGGGCGTGAGCGGCTTGAACTCGGCGAAGCCGGCGTCCGACAGGGCGATGAACCAGCACACCTCGACCTGCACGCGCTTGTGCATGTAGCCGTGCTCGCTCATCAGCGGGCGCAGCGGCGCGAGGCGGGCGGCGTAGCGGCCGTCCAACGGCGACAGCGCGGAGATGGTCGAAAGCGTCATGCCCCGATTTTAGGAGGGTCACATGACACGCCCGGGCGCGAGCCGCTCGGTAAAATGGACCGGCCCACAACTCGAACAGCCACGGGAAGAAAACTTGTCCATGAAATTGATCGGAGCGACGTCCAGCCCGTACGTGCGCAAGGTGCGCATCGTCATGGCCGAGAAGAAGCTGGACTACGAATTCGTGCTCGAGGACGTCTGGTCCGCCGACACCCGCATCGCCGAATCCAACCCGCTAGGCAAGGTGCCCTGCCTGGTGATGGAAGGCGGAGAGGCCCTCTTCGACTCCCGCGTCATCGTCGAATACCTCGACACGCTGTCGCCGGTGGGCAAGCTCATTCCCGCGGTGGGGCGCGAGCGCGCCGAGGTGAAGACCTGGGAGGCGCTGGCCGACGGCGTGTGCGACGCCGCGATCACCGCGCGCCTGGAGGCCAACTGGGCCGGCCGCAAGAAAAGCGAGCGCAGCCAGGCGTGGATCGACCGGCAGCTCGCCAAGATCAACGGCAGCGTCAAGGCCATGAGCCAGGGTCTGGGCGACAAACCCTTTTGCGCCGGCATCTACCTGAGCCTGGCCGACATCGCCGTGGGCTGCGCGCTGGGCTACCTGGATTTCCGCTTCCCGCAGATCGACTGGCGCGAGCCCTACCCCAATCTCGCGAAACTGCATGACAAGCTGATGACGCGCGCGAGCTTCACCGACACCAAGCCCGCCTGAGCGCCGCGTGCCCAACAAAAAACCGCCCTCGGGCGGTTTCTTGCTTTCTGCGGAATAAAAACGCTGCGAAGCGCCCCGAAACGAAAGAGGGAGGGAGGGAGGAGGAGAAGAGTCGCCTCGGGATTGCAAACCGGCCGGGGCCGGAAGGCTTCGCAGCAGAAATAGGAGTCCCTCGCCACTTTTGAGAGTGGGGATGATCCCGCGCGGTTCCAGCCCCGTCGGCAACGCTTGGGTAAATTTTTGTGTCGCTGCGCGTACAGAGCTTGCAGCGGCCTGACCTCAGCGCGCCGCCAGCTGGCGCTCGATCGCCGCCAGCAGCTTCGGGTCTTCGGGCGTGACCTGGCTCGGGTAGGCGGCGAGCACCTTGCCGTCGCGTCCCACCAGGTACTTCCAGAAATTCCACTGGGGCTCCTGCCCGGTGGCGAGCGCGAGCTGCTTGTACAGGGCATTGGCCCGCGCGCCCTTCACGTGCGAGGCCGCGAACATCGGGAACTTCACGCCGTAGGTGTTCTCGCAGAAGTCCGCGATCTCCTTGTTGCTGCCCTTTTCCTGCTCGAAGTCGTTCGAGGGAAAGCCCAGCACGACCAGGCCCCGGCCCTTGTACTTGTCGTGCAAGGCCTCCAGCCCCTTGTACTGGGGCGTGTAGCCGCAGTAGCTGGCGGTGTTGACCACCAGCACCACCTTCCCGGCGTACTGGCACAGGGCCTGGGGCTTCTCGTCCTGCAGGCGGGGGAAGGTGTGCGCGAGGGCAGCCGGACAGGCCGCATCGGCCGCCCGCGCGGCCTGTGCACCGAAGAGGAGCACCAGCGCCAGCGCCGAAGCGAAGCGAAAAGTTCTCAACATCGCAGGTCCTCGTCGGATCGTTGTCAGGCCATTTTCACCTTGCGAACTAAAATGAGGGATTCGCCCCCGGAAAGACCATGCTCTACCCCGAACTCTTCAAGCAGCTCGAGTCCGTCCGCTGGGACATGGACAAGGACATTCCCTGGGCGAGCTTCGAGGCCGACAAGCTGTCGGACGAGCAGGCCCAGACGATCAAGATGAACGCCATCACCGAGTGGTCGGCCCTGCCGGCCACCGAGATGTTCCTGCGTGACAACCGCGACGACTCGGACTTCTCCGCGTTCATGTCGATCTGGTTCTTCGAGGAGCAGAAGCACTCGCTGGTGCTGATGGAATACCTCAAGCGCTTCCGCCCCGACCTCGCGCCCACCGAACAGGAGTTGCACGAGGTGCGCTTCGAGTTCGAGCCGGCGCCGGCGCTCGAGACGCTGATGCTGCACTTCTGCGGCGAGATCCGCCTGAACCACTGGTACCGCCGCGCGGCCGAATGGCACACCGAGCCGGTCATCAAGCACATCTACACCACGCTGTCGCAGGACGAGGCGCGCCACGGCGGCGCCTACCTGCGCTACATGAAGCGCGCGCTCGACAACTTCGGCCTCGAAGCCAAGGCCGCCTTCACCAAGATCGGCGTGCTCATGGCCAGCGCACGGCGCACGGCGCAGGCGCTGCACCCGACCAACCTGCACGTGAACAAGCTGCTGTTCCCGCGCGACACCATCCAGTCGCGCCTGCCCGACCCCGAGTGGCTCGAGCAGTGGCTGGACAAGCAGATCAACTTCGACTCCGTGTGGGAGAACAAGGTGGTCGAGCGCATCCTGCACAACATGTCGCTGCTGATGGACCGCAGCTTCAAGAGCGTGCAGGAGCTCAATCGCTACCGCAAGGAGATCGCCGCCAGCCTCGGCTCGGCCGGCGGCGGCGCGTTGCCCAGCGCGGCGTGACCTCCTTCGCCGACAAGATCGTCCCGCGCGCGCAAGCGGCCGCGCGCGTGGCGCGGCTGGCGCAGCCGGTGGTCTTCACCAACGGCGTCTTCGACGTGCTGCACCGCGGCCACGCCACCTACCTCGAACACGCGCGTGCACTGGGCGCGAGCCTGGTGGTCGCCATCAACACCGACGCGTCGGCGCGGCGCCTGGGCAAGGGCCCCGAGCGGCCGCTCAACCGCGAGGACGACCGCGCCGCGATGCTGGCAGCGCTCGAATCGGTCTCGCTGGTCACCTTCTTCGACGAGGACACGCCGCTGCAGCTGGTGCACGAACTCAGGCCGGCGGTGCTGGTGAAGGGCGGCGACTACGACATGGACACGCTGGAAGAAGCGCGCTTCGTGCTCGGCTACGGCGGCAAGGCCCTGGCCCTCCCCTTCGTCGACGGGTATTCGACGACTTCGCTCGTGAACCGGATCCGCGGCAGCTAGCCGAAGACGGCGCGCCACAGGGCCAGGACGGCCTGTTCTTCCTTTTCCATCGCGGCCGGCAGCAGGTGCGTCGGCTCCTCGTTCAGCCGCGCCTGGTGCTGCACGCGGCGCAGCTCGCGGTAGGCGGCCGCGGCGGCGGCACCGACACCGTGGGGCAGGAGGCCCGCATCTTCCGCGCGCTGCAGCAGCGCGATGTTGCCGACGTTCGGGATCAGCTCGCGGTGCACCGATGCCTGCGACAGCACCAGGAACTGCACGGCGAATTCGACGTCGACCATGCCGCCGGGGCTGTGCTTGACGTCGAAGCGGTCGCGCTTGACCGGGTGCGCGGCGCGCACCTTCTCGCGCATCGCGACGATCTCGCGCTTGAGCGCATCGGCATCACGTGCCGCGGTGATGACCGCTTCGCGCACCGCGTCGAAGCGCTGCGCCATCGAGCGGGCGCCGCAGACGAAGCGCGCGCGCGTCATGGCCTGGTGCTCCCAGGTCCACGCCGTGTTGCTGCCGCGCTGCTGCTGGTAGTTGGCGTAGGCCTCGAAGGTGGTGATCAGCAGGCCCGAACTGCCGTTGGGCCGCAGGGCGGTGTCGATCTCGAACAGGTCGCCCTCGGCGGTCTTGGTCGACAGCCAGTTGATCAGCTTGCGCACGAAGGCGGCATAGGCCTCGGGGGCGCGCTCGTCCTCGTCCTCGTAGACGAACACGATGTCCAGGTCGCTGCCGTAGCCCAGCTCCTTGCCGCCCAACTTGCCGTAGCCGATGATGCCGAAGCGCGGCTCCTCGCGATGGGCCTGCTTCAGGCGCTGCCAGCACCAGCGCGCGGTCACGCGCAGCACCGAATCGGCCAGCGCCGACAGCTCGTCGGCCACCTGTTCCACCGTGAGGCGCCCGTCGACGTCGCGCGCCAGCGTGCGGAACATCTCGGCGTGGTGCGCGCGGCGCAGCAGGTTCAGCAGCTGCTCGTCGTCGTCCTCGCCCGTGATCTGCAGCGCGCGGCGGCGGTCTTCCAGGTCGACCTCGAATTCCTCCGCGTTGAAGCTCTCGGAATAGAGCTGCTCGCTCGCCAGCTCGTCGATCACGCCCGGGTGCTGCAGGATGTAGCGCGCCGGCCACCGCGCCGCGCCCAGCAGGCGCAGCAGGCGCTCGTGCACGCCGGGGCGCTCCCACAGCAAGGCGAGGTAGCTCTCGCGGCGCAAGAGCGGCTCGATCCAGTCGGCCATGCGCAGCGCGGCCTCCTCGCTCACGCGGCCTTCGACCAGCCACTGGCTGGTACGCTCCAGCAGCCGCACCAGGCGGGCGCGCGCGTCCTCGCGCAGCGCCAGCACGCGTGGGTGGTTGCGCCACTGCGCCACGCGCTCGCGCAGCTGCGCGGGCAATTCCTCCAGCAGGGTGTCGAGCTCGGGCGCGGGCTTGCCGTTGCCCTTGGGGCCGACGCAGCCCTTGCACTCCTGTGCGCCGCCCAGGAGCGTGTCGAACTCCTGCGCCACGAACTCGCGGTGGCTGTCCAGCTCGTGCAGGAAGGGGCAGCAATCGGCGAAGCCCATGGTCTTCGCGATCCAGGTGAGGTCGCCGTCGTCCTCGCGGCAGCCCAGGGGCAGCACGTGCGTCTGCTGGTCGTCCAGGTACTGGATGCGGTGCTCGACGCGGCGCAGGAATTCGTAGGCCTTGGCCAGCGACTGCGCGGTGGCCTCGGGCATAAGCCCCGCGGCGGCGACGCGCTGCAGCGCCTGCAGGGTGGGCCGCGTGCGCAGCTCGGGGTACTGGCCGCCGCGCACCACCTGCAGCAATTGCACGATGAACTCGATTTCGCGGATGCCGCCGCGCGAGAGCTTGACGTCGTTGGCGCGCTCGGGGCGGCCGGCGCTGCGGCGCGCGGCATGCTCGCGGATCTGCCGGTGCAGCACGCGCAGCGAGTCGAACACGTTGTAATCGAGGTAGCGGCGGAACACGAAGGGCAGCACGGCGCCGCGCAGGGCCTGCGCCGAGCAGTCCTCCACCGCCGCGCGCGGGGCGACGACGCGGCTCTTGAGCCAGGCAAAGCGCTCCCACTCGCGCCCCTGCGCCATGAAGTAGTCCTCCAGCGCGCCCAGCGACACCACGGGCGGGCCGGAGTTGCCGTTGGGGCGCAGCGCCAAATCGACGCGGAAGACGAAGCCGTGCTCGGTGGTGTCGCCCACGAGGCCGAAGACGATCTTCACCGCCTTCACGAAGTACTCGTGGTTGGTGATGCGCCCGCGCCCCGCCACACCGGCCGTGTCGCCGTCGTGGTCGTAGACGTAGACCAGGTCGATGTCGCTGGAGACGTTGAGCTCGCGCGCGCCCAGCTTGCCCATGCCCACCACCCACAGCTGCGCGCGGCCGCCGCCGGGCGCCAGCGGCGCGCCGTGCTCCGCATCGAGCGTGCGGCAGGCCTCGGCGCAGGCGATGTCGAGCGCGAACTCGGCCAGCTCGGTGACGGCGCGCGTCACGGTGGCCAGCGGCGCGCCTTCGTCGCAGTCGAGCGCGATCAGGCGCTCCATCGCCAGCTGGCGCAGGATGCGCAGGGCGGTGCCCGGCTCGTGGCCGGCAGTGCGCAGGCTGTCGTAACAGCGGCGCAAGGTGTCGTGGACCGGGGGGCCCGGAGGCAGCAGGGCGAGTTCGCCGGCATAGCGGCGGCGCAGGCGCTGGGCGAAACGCGAGTGGTCCGACAGGCGTTCTTCCACCTCCGCCACTGAACCCATGCGATGGCCGGGGGTCATAATTCCTGACACGCCGAAGTTTTCATGTACGCCCGCCTGCCGCCCTTGCCCTCACGCCGCCTGCAGGCGCTCGCAGCCCTCGCGAAAGGCGTGTTGTGGCTGCTGCTGGCCGCCTGGCTGGTGCTGGCGCTGGCATGGGGTGCCCTTCATGCTTTCATTGTGCCGCGAATCGGCGAGCTGCGCCCCGAGCTGGAAATGCGGGCTTCGCGCGCGCTGGGGATTGAGGTCCGCATCGGCCGCATCGAGGCCGTGACCGAGGGCCTGATGCCCACCTTCGAGCTCAGCGACGTGCTGCTGCTCGACCCCTCGGGCCGGCCCGCCCTGCGCCTGCCGCGCGTGCTCGGCGCGGTGTCGCCGCGCTCGCTGCTGAACCTGGGGTTCGAGCAGCTTTACATCGACCGGCCCGAGCTGGACATCCGCCGCGACCGCACCGGCCGCATCTTCGTCGCCGGGCTGGACGTGTCGCGGCGCCCCGACGACGACGCGGGCGCCGCCGACTGGTTCTTCTCGCAGGCCGAATTCTTCATCCGCGGCGGCACCGTGCGCTGGACCGACGAACTGCGCCGCGCGCAGCCGCTGCAGCTGTCCAACGTGGAATTCGTCATGCGCAACGGCGGCCGGCGCCACGCCATCCGCATCGACGCGACGCCGCCGCGCGAATGGGGCGACCGCTTCTCGCTGCGCGGCATCTTCCGCGAGCCGCTGCTCGCGCACGGCGGCGCGCGCTGGCAGGACTGGCAGGGCCAGGTGCACGGCGACTTCGCGCGCGTGGACGTCTCGCAGCTGCGCCGCTATTCCAACCTGGGCATCGAGGTCAGCGCCGGCCACGGCGCGGTGCGCGCCTGGGCCGACGTCGCCAACGGCCAGGTGGTGGGCGGCACCGCCGACGTGGAGCTGGCCGACGTCAACACGCGCCTGGCGCCCAAGCTGCCGCCGCTGCAGCTCACCTCGGTGTCGGGCCGCATCGGCGGCCAGCGCCTGGCCACCGGCTTCGAATTCGAGACGCAGCAGCTGCAGTTCGCCACGCCCGACGGCGTGCGCTGGCCGGGCGGCAACGTGTTCGTCAGCTGGACCGACGCCGAGGGCTCGCAGCCGCCGCGCGGCGAGATCCGCGCCGACAAGCTGGACCTGAACGCGCTCGGCCAGGTCGCCACGCGCCTGCCGCTCGGGCCGGCCACGCACCGCGCGCTGCAGGAGTTCGCGCCCAAGGGCATGGTCGATGCGCTGCACGCCAAGTGGCAGGGCCCGCTCGACGCGCTGCAGTCGTACGAGGGCCGCGGCCGCGCGAGCGCCCTGGAGATCGCGGCGCGGCCGGCGCAGGCGGCCAGCGGCACGCAGCCGGCCCGTGGGTCCACGCCCGGCGTGCGCGGGGCCACCATCGACTTCGAGCTGACGCAGGCCGGCGGCAAGGGCAAGCTGGAGGTGCGGCGCGGCTCGCTCGACTTGCCCGGCGTGTTCGAGGAGCCGATGGTCACGCTCGACGAACTCGCCACCGACGTGCAGTGGAAGCTGGACGGCAACGCGATCTCGGTGTCGCTCAACAACCTGAAGTTCACCAACGCCGACGCGAACGGCGAAGGCCAGGTGCGCTGGCGCACGGCCGATGGCGCGCAGCGTTTCCCCGGCGTGCTGGACCTGCAGGCAAGCCTCGCGCGCGCCGACGGCAGCCGCGTGTGGCGCTACCTGCCCCTGGGCGTGCCCAAGTCCGCGCGCGACTACGTGCGCGAATCGGTGGTGTCGGCCGTGGCGGCCAACGCGAAGTTCCGCGTCAAGGGCAACCTCGCCGACTTCCCCTTCCGCAACGCGAAGCAGGGCGAGTTCCGCGTCACCGCCGACGTGCAGAACGCCACCTATGCCTTCGTGCCGCGCTCGCTCACGAAGGGCGGGCCGGCCTGGCCCGCGCTCACGCAGCTGTCGGGCGAGCTGCTGTTCGAGCGCCAGGGCATGCAGGTGAAGAACGCGAAGGGCCTGCTCACCGGCGCACCCACGCTGCAGGTCAAGGCCGACGCGCAGATCCCGGACCTGGACCAGACGGTGGTGGCCGTCGGCGCCGAGTTCCACGGCCCGCTGGGTGAGGCGCTGGCCATCGTCAACGGATCGCCCGTGAACGACTACTTGAACCAGGCCCTCGCGAAGGCCACCGGCAGCGGCAACGCCGACGTCAAGCTCAAGCTCGAAGTGCCCCTCGCGGCCGTCGACAAGTCCAAGGTGCAAGGCACGGTGGTGCTCCCGGGCAACGACATCCAGGTCACGCCCGAAACGCCTTTGCTCGCACGCTCGCGCGGCAGCGTGACGTTCAGCGACAAGGGCTTCGCCATCAACGGCGCCACCGCCCGCTCGCTCGGCGGCGATGTGAAGATCGAAGGCGGCACGCGGCCGGCGGCGCCGCGCTCGCCCGACACCGTCATCGTGATCCGCGCGCAGGGCACGGCCACCGCCGAGGGCCTGCGCCAGGCGCGTGAGCTCGGCGCGGTGGCGCGTCTCGCGCGCGACGCCAGCGGCGGCACGCCCTATGCGGTCAACGTGATGTTCCGGCGCGGCCATCCCGAGGTCACCGTCACCAGCAGCTTGCAGGGCCTGGGCCTGAACCTGCCGGCGCCCCTGAACAAGGCCCCCGACGCGGTGCTGCCACTGCGCTACGAGAACGCGCTGACGCGCGAGGCGCTGGCGCTGCCGCACGAGGCGCAGGCCGGGCGGCTGCAGGACCAGCTGACCTTCGAGGCGGGCCGCCTCGTGTCGGTGAACCTGCTGCGCGACGTGTCGGGCCCCGAGACGCGCGTGCTGCGCGGCACGATCGGCGTGGGCCTGGCGGCCGGCGAAGGCGTGGCGATGCCGGAGCAGGGCATCGCGGCCAACATCAACCTCGCCAGCG
This sequence comes from Ramlibacter sp. PS4R-6, assembly GCF_037572775.1. NCBI lineage: Bacteria > Pseudomonadati > Pseudomonadota > Betaproteobacteria > Burkholderiales > Comamonadaceae > Ramlibacter > Ramlibacter sp. PS4R-6. The sequence continues at coordinate 922,175 of NZ_JBBHKA010000001.1, forward strand.
TGAACCTGGACCAGTGGGACGAGCTGCTGGCGCCGCCGGCACGCGCCGCCGCGGCGGCCGCGCCCGGGGCATCCGCCGCACCCGGCAGCTACCTGCCCACCATCATGGCCGTGCGGGCGAAGGAACTCGTCGCGCAGGGCCGCACCTTGCACAACGTCGTCGTCGGCGCCACACGCGACGGCGCGACGTGGCGCCTGAACCTCGACGCCAACGAGCTCAACGGCTTTGCCGAGTACCGCCCTTCGTCCGCAGCGGCCGGCGGGCGCCTGTTTGCACGCCTGACGCGCCTGTCGCTCGGCGCGTCGGCCACGAAGGAGGTGGAGTCGCTGCTCGACGACCAGCCCACGGCGCTGCCGGCGCTGGACGTCGTGGTGGACGACTTCGAGCTGCGCGGCAAGAAGCTGGGGCGCCTCGAGATCGAGGCGGCCAACCGCGCGCAAGGCGCGCGCGAATGGCGGTTGAACAAGCTGAACCTCACGATGCCCGAGGCGAATTTCTCGGCCACCGGCAACTGGGCGGCGCTCAACGCGCAGGCCGTGCCCGGACCCGCCCGCGCGGCGGGCGCGCGCACCCCGGAACGCATGCGCACCGCCATGCGCTTCCGCCTGGACATCGCCGACTCGGGCCAGCTGCTCGCGCGCTTCGGCATGAAGGACGTGATGCGCCGCGGCAAGGGCAAGATGGAAGGGCAGGTGGCGTGGATCGGCTCGCCGCTGGCGTTCAACTACGGCAGCATGGACGGCGCCTTCAACGTCGGCATCGAGGCCGGCCAGTTCCTCAAGGCCGACCCGGGCTTGGCCAAGCTGCTGGGCGTGCTGAGCCTGCAGTCGCTGCCGCGGCGCCTCGCGCTCGACTTTCGCGACGTCTTCACCGAGGGCTTCGCGTTCGACTTCATCCGCGGCGACGTCACCATCCGGGACGGCATCGCCGCCACCAACAACCTGCAGATGAAGGGCCTGAACGCCGCCGTCCTGATGGAGGGCCGCGCGGACATCCAGAAGGAGACGCAGGACCTCAAGGTGGTGGTGGTGCCGGAGATCAACGCCGGCACGGCCTCGCTGGTGGCGGCGGCCATCAACCCCGCCATCGGCTTGGGCACCTTCCTTGCGCAACTGGTGCTGCGCCAGCCGCTCATTCGCGCCAACACCCAGGAGTTCCACATCGACGGCACCTGGACCGACCCCCGCGTGAACCGCGTCGGCAAGAAGGGCGAGGCGCAGGCGGATGCGCCGAAACCGCCCAATACGAACTAGAGTGGGGGCCATGAAGGTTGCCGCACTCCAGATGGTCTCGGGCGTCTCGGTGGAGGCCAACCTGCGCACGGCCGGCGCCCTGCTGGAAGAAGCGGCGGGCGCGGGCGCGCAGCTGGCCGTGCTGCCCGAGTACTTCTGCTTCATGGGCCACAAGGACGGCGACAAGCTGGCGGTGCGCGAGCGTTTCGGCGACGGCCCGATCCAGGGCTTCCTGCAGGATGCGGCGCGCCAGCTGCGCATGGCCATCGTCGGCGGCACCTTGCCGCTGGAAGCCGGCGACGACGCGCACGTGCGCAACGCCTGCCTCGCCTTCTCGGCGCAGGGCGAGCGGCTCGCGCGCTACGACAAGATCCATTTGTTCCGCTTCGACAACGGCCGCGAGCGCTACGACGAGTCGCGCGTGATCGAAAGCGGCGGCGACGCGGTCGCGTTCGACATCGAGGGCGGCGGACGCACCTGGCGCATCGGCATGTCCGTGTGCTACGACCTGCGCTTCCCGGAGCTGTACCGGCGCCTGGCGGCCGACGTGCTGCTGGTGCCCAGCGCCTTCACCCACGTCACCGGGCAGGCGCACTGGGAAACACTGCTGCGCGCCCGCGCCGTGGAAAACCTCGCCTACGTCGTCGCGCCGGCGCAGGGCGGCACGCACGAGAACGGCCGCCGCACCTGGGGCCACAGCATGGTCGTCGACCCCTGGGGCGTGGTGCTGGCGCAGCGCGAGAGCGGCGCCGGCGTGGTGCTCGCCGAGCTCGACGCCGAACGCCTGGCGCAGGTGCGCCAGCAACTGCCGGCGCTGGAGCACCGCGTGCTATGAAGCGCGAACCGGCCCTGGCCGCCCTTGCGCGCTGGCGCTCGGCGCACACGCGCCTGTCGCTGTGGGCGCTGCTGGTGCTGCTGGTGGCCGGCATGCTGGCCACGCTGGTGTGGCTGGCCGGGCGCTACGAGACGAGCATGGAGCAGGGCCGCGTCGAGCGCGACACCTTCGACGCCGCCAACGACATCCGCGCCGGCCTCACGCGCAACGTGCAGACGCTGCAGGCGCTGCATTCGAGCAACGCGACGCCCGCCGCGTGGACGCAGGAGGCGCAGGCGCTGCTGCGCAGCCACCGCGAGTGGATGCGGCTGGAGTGGCGCGACGCCACGATGAAGGTGGTGGCGGCGGTGGACACGCCCTTCCGCCCGCCGGTGTTCACGCGCCTGGGCCGCGGGGCCTCGCAGGGCGACATCAACCTCGCCTGCGCGGCGGCGCGGCGCCTGACCGGCCCGGCGTATTCCACCAGCTACTTCGTGCCGCAGATGGACGGCCTGGGCATCGAGGTGATGGAGCTGTGCCTGCCGCAGGCCACCGCCGGCCAGCTCACCGGCTACGTCATCGCCAGCTACTCGCTCGCCGAGGTGCTGAACCACCTGATCGAGCCGCAGCTCGCGCACAGCCACGACATCTCGTTCACCGAGGCCGACGGCACGCGCCTGGCGCTGCGCGGCGCCGCGCGGCGCGGCAGCCACATCTTCACGGGGCAGCAGCTCCTGGACCTGCCGGGCAACACGGTGGTGCTGCGCATGGACAGCTGGCGTGCGGCGCCGCAGCTGTTTCCCAACGTGCTCACGGCCATCCTCACGGCGATGGCGATCGCCCTCCTCGTGGTGCTGTGGCTGCTGGGCAAGGACACGCAGCGGCGCCTGCGCGCCGAGCGCGACCTGGCCGACGCGCTGGCCTTCCGCAAGGCGATGGAGGACTCGCTGGTGACGGGCCTGCGCGCGCGCGACCTGCAGGGCCGCACCACCTACGTCAACCCGGCCTTCTGCGCGATGGTGGGCTTCGGCCCCGACGAGCTCCTGGGCAAGGCCACGCCGGCGCCGTACTGGCCGCCGGAATTCGCGAGCGACTACGCCAAGCGGCAGGAGCGGCGCCTGTCGGGCCGCCACAGCCCGCCGCGCGAAGGCTTCGAGTCCATCTTCATGCGCAAGGACGGCACGCGCTTCCCGGTGCTGGTGATCGAGGCGCCGCTGATCAACCACAACGGCGTGCAGACCGGCTGGATGAGCGCCTTCCTCGACCTGTCGGAGCAGCGCCGCGTCGAGGAGCTGTCGCGCGCCAGCCAGGAAAGGCTGCAGGCCACCGCGCGCCTGGCCACCGTGGGCGAGATGGCGTCGCTGCTGTCGCACGAGCTGAACCAGCCGCTCGCCGCGATTTCCAGCTACGCGACGGGGTCGCTCAACCTGCTGAAGTCGCAGGTGACGGCGGGCGGTGACGAGTCCATCGGCGACATCGAGGTGGCGATGAAGCGCATCGCCGAACAGGCCGAGCGCGCCGGCAAGGTGATCAAGAGCGTGCACGACTTCGTGCGCCGCCGCGACAAGGAGCGCGAGCCGATCGCGCCCGATGCGCTGGTGGATTCGGTGATGCCGCTGGTGTCGCTGCAGGCACGCAAGCTGGGCGTGCGCGTCGAAACGCACGTCGACGCCAGCCTGCCGCCGGTGCTGGTGGACCGCACGATGGTCGAACAGGTGCTGCTGAACCTCGCGCGCAACGCGATGCAGGCCATGGACGAAAGCGGCGTCGCGCAGCCCTCTCTGTTGATCGAGGTGCGCAGGGCCGGCGGCGCCTCGCTGGCCCCGGGCATGGCGTGGCTGGAGTTCTCGGTGGCGGACGTCGGCCCGGGCATCCCGGCCGAGGTGCAGCAGCAGCTGTTCACGCCCTTCTTCACGACCAAGACCGAAGGCATGGGCCTGGGCCTGTCGCTGTGCCGCACGGTCGTCGAGCAGCATGGGGGATTCCTCGCATTCGAGCCCAACCGCCCCACGGGTACGATTTTCCGGTTCACGCTTCCCGTCGACGCCCGCGCGCTGGCGGCTGCGACCCCCTGACATGCAACCTTCGCAAAACGCCCTCGTGTTCATCGTCGACGACGATGCAAGCGTGCGCGAGGCGCTGGCGTGGCTGTTGCGCTCGCGGCACCTGCTGTCGGAGTCGTACGGCGGCGCCGAGGAATTCGACGAGATGCTGGCGCGCGGCTGGGCGCCCGCGCAGCCGTGCTGCCTGCTGCTGGACGTGCGCATGCCCGGCATGAGCGGCCTGGCGCTGTTCGACAAGCTGGTGCAGCGCGGCCTGACGGAGCTGATGCCGGTGATCTTCCTGACCGGCCACGCCGACGTGCCGACCGCGGTCGACATGGTCAAGCGCGGCGCCTTCGACTTCTGCGAGAAGCCGTTTTCCGACAACGCGCTGGTCGACCGCATCGAGCAGGCGCTCAAGCTTTCGCAAGGCGTGCTGGACGCGCGGCGCGCGAAGGGCGCGGTGCAGGCGCGCCTGGCCGAGCTGACCGAACGCGAGCGCGACGTGATGCGGCTGGTGGTCGAGGGCCTGCCCAACAAGCTGATCGCCGACCAGCTCGACATCAGCGTGCGCACGGTGGAAGTGCATCGCGCGCGCGTGTTCGACAAGATGGAAGTGAAGTCGGCGGTGGAGCTCGCCAACCTGCTGCGCGGGGCCTAGTCCTTCCCCTTGTCTTCGTCGCGCGGGGGCTCGCCGCCCTTGCGCCCGGCGAACATGGTCCACCACACGATCAGCAGCAGCAGCGCCAGCGCGAGCAGCGCTTCGAGCAGAATCACCCACATGGCACGGTCCTTCGCATGGCTCGCGATTGTAGGAACGCTGGCCGGCTGCGCCTCGGTGCCGCTGCCGCCGATGGACGAAGCGCCGCGGCCGGCATCGCCCGCGACGAGCGCTCCCGCGGTGACGGGCGACGTCGTCACGATGCCGAAGAGCCGCTGGGTGCCCGTGGCGTGGAGCGAGTTGCCGGGCTTCGCCGACGACGCCCTCTACGACGCCTGGAACGCGTGGCTCAAGGGCTGCGAACGCCCGCCCGCGAACTGGGCGCGCCTGTGCGGCGACGTGCGGCGCCTGTCGATCGCATCGGCCGACGAGCAGCGCGCGTGGATGCTCGAGAAGCTGCAGCCCTACCGCGTCGAGCCGCTCGCGGGCCCCGCCGACGGCCTGCTCACGGGCTACTACGAACCGCTCCTGGAAGCGACGCGCGTGGCGACCGCACGCAACGCCGCGCCGCTGTACCGCCCGCCCGCGACGCTCGCCAGCCGCCGGCCCTGGTACACGCGCGAGGAGATCGACACGCTGCCCGAGGCGCGCGCGCAGCTGCGCGGCCGCGAGATCGCGTGGCTCGCCGACCCGCTCGATGCGCTGGTGGTGCAGATCCAGGGATCGGCGCGCCTGCGCATCACCGAACCCGACGGCACGCAGCGCACCGTGCGCCTCGCCTTCGCCGGAACCAACGAGCAGCCCTACCGCAGCGTCGGCAACTGGCTGCTGCAGCAGGGCGCGATCCGCGACGCCTCGTGGCCCGGCATCAAGGCGTGGGCCGCGCAGAACCCGGGCCGCGTCAACGAGATGCTGTGGAGCAACCCGCGCTACGTGTTCTTCCGCGAGGAGCCGCTGCCCGAGGGTGATGCATCGGCCGGCCCGCGCGGCGCGCAGGGCGTGCCGCTCACGCCGGGGCGCTCGATCGCGGTGGACAAGGACAGCATCCCCTACGGCACGCCGGTGTGGCTGGTTTCCGCGGGGCCCGTGGTGAGCCTGCAGCGGCTGGTGTTCGCGCAGGACACCGGCAGCGCCATCGTCGGCGGCGTGCGCGCCGACTACTTCACCGGATGGGGTGCGGAAGCGGGCGAACTCGCGGGGCGCCTGCGCCAGCCGCTGAAACTGTGGGTGCTGCAGCCCCGCTGAGCTGGCGGCGTGCGCACAATGCGCGCATGCCCGAGTGCCGCTGGCTTTTCAGCGCCGTCCTGCTTCTGGGAGGGTGCGCTTCCTCGCCGCCAGCCGTGGTGGCGCCCGCGCCTGCTGCGCCACCGGCCCCGCCGCCCCCGGTTGCCGTGGCGAAGCCGCCGCACTACCGCTGCGAAGGCGGCCTGGAGTTCGACGTGCGTTTCGGCGACGGCAGCGCCGAGCTGCTGTTCGCCGCGCGCGAACCCGAGACACTGCTGCGCGACGCGGGCGGCACCACGCCGCAGCAGACCGTCTACAGCAACACGAGCGCGAAGGTGGAGTTCGACGGCCGCGACGCCCGCTTGAACCTCGTCGCGCCGCCGCTGCAGGCGCGCTGCGTGCGCGACTAGCGCGCCGGCGGCTTCAGGTGCGCCAGCGGCAGCGCGCTGCTGGCCTTGACCTCGCCCAGCGAGAAGCTGGTGTGCAGGTCCTTCACGTTGGGCAGGTTGATCAGCACCTTGCGCGCGAGCTGCGAGAACGAGTCGAGGTCGCGGCTGACCACCTGCAGCTCGAACGTGCCGGCGCCGCTGATGTAGTGGCACGAGACGATCTCGGGGATCTTGCGGATCGCCTCTTCCATCTCCTTGGTGCGCTCGCCGGTGTTCTTGTCGGCGTCGAGCCGCACGAAGGCCAGCACGCCCAGGCCGATCTTGTGGCGGTCGATCTCGGCGCGGTAGCCCTTGATGTAGCCGGCCTGTTCCAGCGCGCGCACGCGCCGCCAGCACGGCGCCGCCGACAGGCCCACGCGCTGCGCCAGTTCGGCGTTGGTCAGGCGCGCGTCGGCCTGCAGCTCATTCAGTATCTGGACGTCAAACTTGTCGAGCGTTTCCATGGGGTGGCCATTTGAGCAAGATCCTTTCTCATCCTACCCAGTTTCCGGCACTAAACGCAAAGACTTATCTGGGCCCCGGGCATACACTGTGCAGTCCCAAGCAGGAGACAACGACGCCATGAATGCGCCGCTACCGGAACACATCCGCAAGGCCCTCGAGACGGTCACGCTGGACGACAAGTACTCGCTGGACCAGGGCCGCGCCTTCATGAGCGGCGTGCAGGCACTCGTGAAGCTGCCCATGCTGCAGCGCCAGCGCGATGCGCTGCAAGGCAAGAACACCGCCGGCTTCATCAGCGGCTACCGCGGCTCCCCGCTGGGCACCTACGACCAGGCACTGTGGGGCGCCAAGAAGCACCTGGCGGCCAACAACATCGTGTTCCAGGCTGGCGTGAACGAGGAACTCGCGGCCACTGCACTGTGGGGCACGCAGCAGCTCGGGTTCGTGCCGAAGGAGCAGCACAAGTTCGACGGCGTGTTCGGCATCTGGTACGGCAAGGGCCCGGGGGTGGACCGCACCTCCGACGTCTTCAAGCACGCCAACATGGCGGGCACCACGCCGTGGGGCGGCGTGATCGCGGTGGCCGGCGACGACCACGTCGCCAAGAGCTCCACCGCCGCGCACCAGAGCGACCACATCTTCAAGGCCTGCGGCCTGCCGGTGTTCTTCCCGGCCAACGTGCAGGAGATCCTCGACCTCGGCCTGCACGCGTTCGCCATGAGCCGCTACGCCGGCGTGTGGTCCGGCATGAAGACGATCCAGGAGATCGTCGAGTCGAGCAGCACGGCGATCATCGATCCGCAGCGCGTGCAAATCGCGATCCCCACCGACTTCGAGATGCCGCCCGGCGGCCTGCACATCCGCTGGCCGGACCACGCGCTCGACCAGGAAGCGCGCCTGTTCGACTTCAAGTGGTACGCGGCGCTCGCGTACATCCGCGCCAACAAGCTCAATTACAACGTCATCGAAGGCCCCAACGACCGCTTCGGCATCATCGCCAGCGGCAAGGCCTACAACGACGCGCGCCAGGCGCTGCTGGACCTCGGGCTCGACGACGCCGCGTGCCGCCGCCTGGGCATCCGCGTGCACAAGGTCGGCGTGGTGTGGCCGCTGGAAGCGACCATCACGCGCGACTTCGCCACGGGCCTGAAGGAAATCCTCGTCGTCGAGGAAAAGCGCCAGGTGATCGAGTACGCGCTGAAGGAGGAGCTGTACAACTGGCGCCCCGACGTGCGGCCCAACGTGGTCGGCAAGTTCAACGAAGTGCCGGGCGATGCTTCCGGCGGCGAGTGGTCGCAGGCCAACCCCGGCGAGAACAAGCTGCTGCGCGCCAACGCCGACCTGTCGCCCGCGATCATCGCGCGCGCCATCGCCATGCGGCTGAAGAAGCTGGGTGTGGACAGCGACACCGCTGCGCGCATGGATGCGCAGCTGGCGATCCTCGAGGCGAAAGAGCGCGCGATGGACGTGCTCGAAGTCAAGGGCGACCGCGCGCCGTGGTTCTGCTCGGGCTGCCCGCACAACACGTCCACCGTCGTGCCCGAAGGCTCGCGCGCCATGGCCGGCATCGGCTGCCACTTCATGGCCACATGGATGGACCGCTCCACCATCGGCTTCACGCAGATGGGCGGCGAGGGCGTGCCATGGGTGGGGCAGCAGCCCTTCACGCACGAGCAGCACGTGTTCGCCAACCTCGGCGACGGCACCTACTTCCACAGCGGCTCGCTGGCCATCCGCCAGTCGATCGCGGCGGGCGTGAACATCACCTACAAGATCCTCTACAACGACGCGGTGGCGATGACCGGCGGCCAGCAGGTGGGCGAGCGTCCCGAGGGCCACTCGGTGATCCAGATCTCGCACAGCCTCGCCGCCGAAGGCGTCGCGAAGCAGGTCGTCGTGACCGACGAGCCCGAGAAGTACACGGTGGCCAAGCTGCCGCCCGGCGTCGAGGTGCACCACCGCGACGAGCTCGACGCGATCCAGCGCCAGTTCCGCGAGATCGCGGGCACCACGGCCATCATCTACGACCAGACCTGCGCCACCGAGAAGCGCCGCCGCCGCAAGCGCGGCAAGATGGTCGACCCGGCCCTGCGCGTCGTCATCAACGACCTGGTGTGCGAAGGCTGCGGCGACTGCAGCGTCAAGAGCAACTGCCTGTCGGTCGAGCCGCTCGAGACGGAATTTGGCCGCAAGCGCACCATCAACCAGAGCACCTGCAACAAGGACACGAGCTGCCTCAAGGGCTTCTGCCCGAGCTTCGTCACCGTGGAAGGCGGCAAGCTCAAGGCCAAGGCGAAGGCCGAGGCCGCATCGCTCGAAGGCCTGCCCGCATTGCCCGAGCCGCGCATCGCCCCCATCGAAGGCGCGTACGGCATCGTCGTCGCCGGTGTCGGCGGCACGGGCGTGATCACCATCGGCCAGCTGCTCGGCATGGCCGCGCACATCGAAGGCAAGGGCATCGTCACGCAGGACGCGGCGGGCCTGGCGCAAAAGGGCGGCGCGACGTGGAGCCACGTGATCATCGGCGAGTCGCAGGACGCGATCCGCACGACGCGCGTGACCATGGCCGGCGCCGACGCGGTGATCGGTTGCGACCCCATCGTCACCGCCGGCAAGGAAACGGTGCTGCGCATGCGCCCGGGCCGCACGCGCGTGGCCCTCAACGGCCACGGCTCGCCCACGGCGGCGTTCGTGAAGAACTCGAACTGGTCGAACCCGTCGGATGCTTGCGCCGCCGAAGTGGCCAAGGCGGTCGGCGACAACGGCGTGGCCGTGTTCAACGCCGACCTCGCAGCGACCAAGCTGCTGGGCGACTCCATCTATACCAACCCGATGATGCTGGGCTTCGCCTGGCAGAAGGGCTGGGTGCCGCTGGCGCACGAATCGCTGATGCGCGCGATCGAGCTCAATGGCGTCACGGTCGACAAGAACAAGGCCGCCTTCGAATGGGGCCGCCGCGCCGCGCACGACTGGGCCTCGGTCGAGAAGCTGCTGACGCCGGCGCAGGTGATCGAGCTGCGCAAGCGCGACAGCATCGAGACGCTGGTCGCCAGGCGCGTCGAGTTCCTCACGCAGTACCAGGATGCCGCGTACGCGAAGCAGTACAGCGACTTCGTCGAGCGCGTGCGCCAGGCCGAAGCGCCGCTGGGCAAGACGACGCTCACCGAATCGGTGGCGCGTTACCTGTTCAAGCTGATGGCGTACAAGGACGAGTACGAGGTGGCGCGCCTGTACACGCAGACGGGCTTCGAGCAGAAGATCGCCGCGATGTTCGAAGGCGACTACAAGATCAACTTCCACCTGGCCCCGCCCGCGACCGCCAAGCGCAACGACAAGGGCGAACTCGTCAAGCAGAAGTTCGGGCCCTGGACGATGTCGCTGTTCAAGGTGCTCGCGCGCCTGAAGGGCCTGCGCGGCACGGCGCTCGACCCGTTCGGCCGCACCGAGGAGCGCCGCACCGAGCGCGCCCTCGTCGGCCAGTACCGCGCCAGCCTCGAGCAGGTGATGGCGCAGCTCTCGGCGGGCAACCATGAAACGGCCGTCGAGATCGCGCGCATCCCCGAGCAGATCAAGGGCTTCGGCCACGTCAAGGAACGCAACCTGCACGCCGCGCGCGCACGCTGGGACGCGCTGATGCGCGAGTGGCCCGCCGCGGGCCTGCAGACGAAGGCCGCGTAACCGCGAACCCACAGGGAAATCGCGGAGTTACTCGAACTTCTTAAAGCAGCCCCGCGACATACAATCGATGGCTTTCGCCCGCACCCCGGGGAACCGGGGTGCGGGCGCATGCTCGAACCCCTTTCACGCCCGGAGCTTCCCCGTGTTCATTTCCAGCGCCTATGCCCAGACCGCCGCCGGCGGCGACATGTCTTCCTCCCTGATGAGCATGCTGCCGCTGGTGCTCATGTTCGTCGTCCTGTACTTCATCATGATCCGTCCCCAGATGAAGCGGCAGAAGGAGCACCGCGCGATGCTGGATGCGCTGGCCAAGGGCGACGAGGTCGCCACTTCCGGCGGCATGGTCGGCAAGGTGACCAAGCTGGGCGACTCGATGCTGTCCATCGAGGTCGCCAACGGCGTCGAGGTCCAGGTGCAGCGCCACGCCGTGGTCCAGGTGCTTCCCAAGGGTACGGTGAAGTGAATCGTTACCCCGCCTGGAAGTACGTCCTGATCGTGATCGCGCTCCTGGTGGGCGCGATCTACACCTTGCCGAACTTCTTCGGCGAGGCGCCGGCGGTGCAGGTGTCGTCGGCCAAGGCGACGGTCAAGGTCGACGCGACGACCGAAGCGCGCGTACGCGACGCGCTGGGCAAGGCCGGCATCCAGCCCGAGGAAGTGGCGCTGGACCCGAACTCGGTCAAGGCCCGCTTCACCAACACCGATACGCAGCTCAAGGCCAAGGACGCGATCCAGCGCGCGCTCAACCCCGACCCGGCCGACCCCACCTACGTGGTCGCGCTGAACCTGCTGTCCGGCTCGCCCAAGTGGCTGTCGTCCCTGCGCGCCGCGCCCATGTACCTGGGCCTGGACCTGCGCGGCGGCGTGCACTTCATGCTGCAGGTGGACATGCAGGCGGCTCTGACCAAGAAGGCCGAGTCGCTGGCCGGCGACCTGCGCACGTCGTTCCGCGAGAAGAACGTGCGCCACGGCGGCATCAACCGCAGCGGCCAGCAGATCGAGGTGCGCTTCCGCGACCAGGCCACGCTGCAGGCCGCGAAGAACGTGCTGCAGGACCAGTTCCCGGACCTGCAGTCCACCGACGGCCCCGACGGCACGGAATACCGCATGGTCGCCGCGATCAAGCCGGAGGCGGCGCGCCGCGTGCAGGAGCAGGCGCTCAAGCAGAACATGGTCACGCTGCACAACCGGATCAACGAGCTGGGCGTGGCCGAGCCCGTGATCCAGCAGCAGGGCCTCGACCGCATCGTCGTGCAGCTGCCCGGCGTGCAGGACACCGCCAAGGCCAAGGAGATCCTGGGCCGCACGGCCACGCTGGAAATCCGCATGGTCGACGAGAGCGCCGAGGCGCGCGGCGCCGAGCTGGGCACCGCGCCCGTGCCCTTCGGCGACGAGAAATTCCTCGAGCGCCGCGGCCAGTCCGTGGTGGTCAAGAAGCAGGTGATCCTCACCGGCGACAACCTCACCGACGCGCAGCCCGGCTTCGACAACCAGACGCAGGAGCCGGCCGTGCACCTGACGCTGGACGCCAAGGGCGCGCGCATCTTCCGCGACGTCACGCGCGAGAACGTCGGCAAGCGCATGGCCATCCTGCTGTTCGAGAAGGGCAAGGGCGAGGTCGTCACCGCCCCCGTGATCCGCGGCGAGATCGGCGGCGGGCGCGTGCAGATCTCCGGCGCGATGACCACCACCGAGGCCAACGACGTCGCGCTGCTGCTGCGCGCGGGCTCGCTGGCCGCGCCGATGGAGATCATCGAGGAATACACCATCGGCCCGACGCTGGGCGCCGAGAACATCACCAAGGGCTTCCACAGCGTCGCCTGGGGCTTCGCCGGCATCTGCCTGTTCATGACCGTGTACTACATGCTGTTCGGCGTGTTCTCGGCGGTGGCGCTGGGCGTGAACCTGCTGCTGCTGGTGGCGGTGCTGTCCATGCTGCAGGCCACGCTCACGCTGCCCGGCATGGCGGCCATGGCGCTGGCGCTGGGCATGGCCATCGACTCGAACGTGCTGATCAACGAGCGCGTGCGCGAGGAACTTCGTAACGGGGCGTCACCGCAGGCGGCGATCAACGCCGGCTACGAAAGGGCGTGGGGCACGATCTTCGACTCGAACATCACGACGCTGATCGCCGGCCTGGCGCTGCTGGCGTTCGGCTCGGGCCCGGTTCGAGGCTTCGCCGTCGTGCACTGCATCGGCATCCTCACGTCGATGTTCTCGGCGGTGTTCTTCTCGCGCGGGCTCGTCAACCTGTGGTACGGCCGGCAGAAGAAACTCAAGTCCGTTTCCATCGGCACCGTCTGGCGGCCCGGTACGGAAGGCGCTATAACCAAGGCGGAGCAGGGGTAGAAAACAGTGGAATTCTTTCGGATCCGGCGGGACATCCCGTTCATGGAGAACGCGTTGGTCTTCAACGTGGTCTCGTTCCTGACCTTTGCCGCCGCCGTCTTCTTCCTCGTCACGCGCGGCCTGCACCTGTCGGTGGAGTTCACCGGCGGCACGGTGATGGAGGTCGGCTACTCGCAGCCGGCCGACGTCGAGAAGGTGCGCCGCACCGTGGCCGGCCTGGGCTTCCAGGACGTGCAGGTGCAGAACTTCGGCACCTCGCGCGACGTGCTCATCCGCCTGCCGGCGCAAAAGGGCGTGAGCTCGGCGCAGCAAAGCGACAAGGTGCTGGCGGCCCTGAAGGCCGACGACGCCAAGGTGCAATTGCGCCGTACGGAGTTCGTCGGCCCGCAGGTCGGCGACGAGCTCGCCAGCGACGGCCTGAAGGCGCTGGCGATGGTGGTGGTGGGCATCGTCGTGTACCTTGCCTTCCGCTTCGAGTGGAAGTTCGCGGTGGCGGCCATCATCGCCAACCTGCACGACGTGGTGATCATCCTGGGCTTCTTCGCCTTCTTCCAGTGGGAGTTCTCGCTGGCGGTGCTGGCGGCGGTGCTGGCGGTGCTGGGCTATTCGGTGAACGAGTCCGTGGTCATCTTCGACCGGATCCGCGAGAACTTCCGGCGCTTCCGCAAGATGACCACCATCCAGATCATCGACAACGCCATCACGTCGACGATCAGCCGCACCATCATCACGCACGGCTGCACGCAGGCCATGGTGCTGTCCATGCTGCTGTTCGGCGGCCCCACCCTGCACCACTTCGCGCTGGCGCTGACCATCGGCATCTGCTTCGGCATCTACTCGTCGGTGTTCGTCGCCGCGGCCATCGCGATGTGGCTGGGCATCAAGCGCGACGACCTCGTGAAGGCGCCCGCGCGCCGCGAGGGCGATCCCAACGACCCCAACGCCGGCGCCACGGTGTAGGCCGCAAGGACGACGACGCTTGGCCACGCATCGCACTCCCGCCAACGGCCCCGCAGTCGCACGCAAGGCGCGGGAGCAGTTCGTCGCCAACGTCTCGGCGCTGCTCGGCCCGCTGGGCACGCAGATCCGCGCGCGCCTGCTCGAGCTGGCGCAGACCCCGGGAGGCTCCCGCGAGATGCAGGAGCGCCGCGACGCGATGATGGACTTCGACAAGAAGGGCCCCGCGTTCGTGAGCGGCACCGCCAAGGCCTGGCAGAAGGCGGTCGAGCCGCCGACGGCCACCGGGATGATGCGGCTGGACGCGATGATGAACCTGCAGCTGGTCGGCGAGGACGTGGTCGACCGCAAGATCATGTCCTCGCGCCTGGCGCTGGTCATCGGCGAGAAGGCGGTGTGGGACCTGAACGACCTGAAGGTGCGCATCCAGCACCTGGAGGGCGAGGACCAGTCCACCACCGACATCCTGCGGCCCGAGACGCTGTGCCTCACGCTGGTCGAGCAGTGGGGCGCGGCGGGCCTGTCGAACGAGGCGTGGAACCTGGTGCAGGACCTGGTGCTGAAGGTCATGCTGGAGACGGTCCCGAAGGCCTACACGCAGCTCAATGAATTCCTGGTCGCGAACAACGTGTTGCGCGACATCGACTTCAGCGCGCGCGTGCGCCGCGGTGCCAACGCGCCCGCGCAGCCGCGGCCGCCCCAGCAGCAGGCACCCGGCGAGCAGCCGCCGCAGGACTCCGGCCCCGGCACCGCCGGCGCGCCCATGGGCGGCGGCGGTGGTGGTGACTGGGGTGGTGGCGGCGGCGGTGGCGGCATGCCTGCGGGCGGTGTCGCCGGGGCCGGCGGCAGCTACGGTTTTCCGGAAACGACGTACGTCGGCGGCGGCTATGGCGCACCGGCCGGCGGCGGCGGTGGTGGCGGTGGTGGTGGTGGATACGCTGGCGGCGGGCAAGCCGCCGGGGCCGCCGGCGGCTACGCACCGCAGGGTGGTGGCGGCGCGATGCCCCAGGGTGGCGGCGGCCATGCGCCGCAAGGCGGCTACGGCGCCCCGGCCGGCGGCGCGCCGCAGGGACCGATGGGCGGCAACGGCCAGGCCGGTGCGCCCATGGGTGCGCGCGGCGCCGGCGGCGCGCAGCACACGGGCGGCGGGCACGCGTCCACCGGCCATGCGCCGCACACGGGCATCTCCGACGAGACGCGCATGATGACGTCCAGCCCGCCGCTCGCGCGGGCGCGGGCGCGGGCCAGCGGCGTCATCGGCCAGCTCAAGCGGCTGCTCACCGATCGCGTGGCCGGCTACGACGCGGCGCCGGCGACGCGGCCTTCGCCCGCGCTGGCCGAGGCGCTGTCGCACGAGATCTCGCGCGTGCACGACACGGTCGTCGAGCATACGCGCGGCGGCGCCGCGGGCGCCGGCGCCGGCGACGAGGACGCGATCGTCGTCTACGACGACGCCGCCGTGCAGCGCGTCGCGGTCGACCTGCGCCAGCGCACCGGCGAGCTCAAGAAGAAGGCCAACACCGACAGCGAGAAGGCCACGATCGAGATCGTGGCGCTGATGTTCCAGGCGATCCTCGCCGAGGAGCGCATCCCCGCGGCCATCCGCGTGTGGTTCGCGCGCCTGCAGATGCCGGTGCTGCGCGTGGCCATCGGCGAGCCCGAGTTCTTCAGCACGCTGGAGCATCCGGCGCGCCAGCTGATCGACCGCATGGGCTCGGTGGTGATGGGCTTCGACGCCGGCTCCATCAACGGCAGCGCGCTGGAGCTCGAGATCAAGCGCATCGTGCAGGTGATCGAGCAGTACCCCGAGACGGGCCGGCGCGTGTTCCAGCTGGTGTACGAGGAGTTCCAG
Organism: Ramlibacter sp. PS4R-6; assembly: GCF_037572775.1. Taxonomy (NCBI): domain Bacteria; kingdom Pseudomonadati; phylum Pseudomonadota; class Betaproteobacteria; order Burkholderiales; family Comamonadaceae; genus Ramlibacter; species Ramlibacter sp. PS4R-6. The sequence continues at coordinate 937,877 of NZ_JBBHKA010000001.1, forward strand.
AAGTTCCTCGCCAAGTTCCTCACCGAGGAGCAGTCGCGCCAGAAGGTGGTCAGCGTCGCGCAGCAGGTCGAGCAGAAGGAAACGATGGCGATCCAGTACACCATCGAGATGCGCAAGCTGCTCGCCGACATGCCGGTGCGCGAGGAAATCCGCGAGTTCCTGTTCAAGGTGTGGGCCGAGGTGCTGGCGCTGGCCGCCGTCAAGCACGGCCCCAAGAACGAGGAGACGCTGGCCTTCAAGGCGGCGGCCTCCGAGCTGGTGTGGGCCGCCAGCGCCAAGCCCAACCGCAGCGAGCGCGCCAAGGTGATCCAGGACCTGCCCAAGTTGCTCGGGCGCCTGCGCCAGGGCATGGCGCTGGTGGGCATCACGGGCAAGGCGCAGGAAGCGCAGGTCAAGGCGATCGGCGACATCTTCGCCGACGCGTTCCTGTCCAAGACCGAGGCGATCCCGCAGGACCGCATCGACGCGATGACCAAGCGGCTGGAGAACCTCGAGGACTTCGTCGGCGAGGACCCGGACACCGACCTGCCGCTGGACCGCGAGAGCATCGAGATGATGCTGGGCATCGACGCCTCGATGATCGAGGTGATCGCCGACGGCGGCTCCAAGCCGAACGCCGCCATGATCTCCTGGGCCAACGAGCTGCAGCTGGGCAACTGGTTCGCGCTGGACCACAACGGCGCCACCACGCAGGTGCAGTACGTGTGGCGCAGCGAGCGCAAGCAGCTGCACCTGTTCGCCGCGCGCGGCGGCCGCAGCTACCTGGTGCAGGCCAAGCGCCTGGCGGCCTACCTGCAGGCGGGCCTGCTGCTGCCGGCCGAGGAAGAAGCGCTCACCGTGCGCGCCACGCGCGACGCGCTCGCGAAACTCGACGCGAACCCCGAACGGCTGTTCCAGTAAGGAGCGCCAAGGGCGCGCGTGGCGCGCCGTTCAGTGCGCGATGCGCGACTCCGGCGAGTCGCACAACTCGTCGAGCACCAGGGCGTCGGGCTGCTGCCCGAAGCTCCAGTAGACCATCAGCACGATGATCTTCAGGTCGTCGAGCGACACCGGGTCGCCGGGCGCGGCCATGGCGCGGTCCATCACGATCTCGCGCATCGTCGGCGGCAGCACGCCCGCGCCGGCGAGGAAGGCGATGAAGCCCAGGCACTCGGCGCCCAGGTGTTCCTGCTCCGCCGGCGAATACACGCGCAGGCTGGAAGCCGCTGCGGCGAGCGCGGGCGCTTCTTCGGGAAGGGCGGCGTTCTGCGCCGCGAAGTTCAGGCCGTCGAGCCAGACGAGGGCCGCGTGGATCTCTTCGGGCTCGAAGCCGTGGGCGCTGAGTTTCCGTTCGAGAGTCTGGAGCTCGGGGCATTGGTCGCCCCGCCAGTAGTGTTCGTAGACAAAGACGAGCACATCGAACATTGAGCGCGAATATAACGGCTTTGCCGCCGCGTGCACGCGCGTTTTTGCGCGGTGTTGCGCGGCTGCAATAACCCGGGCGGCGCTCAGGCGCTGGCAATGCGCTGGTACAGGCCGCCCGCCAGGCGCGCAACCTGCCCCGCCAGTTCCAGTTCGAGCAGGCGCGCCTGCAGCTGCGGCGCGGCGATGCCGGTGCGGGCGACGAGCGCATCGAGCGTGGACGGATCGAACCCCAGTGCGTCGAGCACCGCATCGCCGCCTGCGGCCGGTGCGCGCAGCGGCGCGGTGGCGGCGGCCGCGCGGCCCGCGAGCTGCGGCAGCTCCTCCAGCACGTCCTGCGCGGTCTCCACCAGCTTGGCGCCCTGCTTGATCAGCGCATGGCAGCCGCGCGACTGCGGCGAGTGGATGGAGCCGGGGATCGCGAACACCTCCTTGCCCTGCTCCGCCGCCTGCTTCGCGGTGATGAGCGAGCCCGACTGCAGCGCCGCCTCCACCACCACGGTGCCATGGGTGAGCGCCGCGATGATGCGGTTGCGCTTGGGGAAGTTGGGCGCCAGCGGCGGCGTGCCCACCGGGTATTCGCTGACGATCAGCCCGCGCGCGGCGATGCGGTGGGCGAGGTCGCGGTGCTGCTTGGGATAGACGCGGTCCAGGCCCGTGCCGACGACGGCGACGGTGGCCACCGTGCCCGGGGCCGCGCCGGCCAGCGCGCCTTCGTGCGCTGCGCCGTCGATGCCCAGCGCCAGGCCCGAGACCACGGTGAGACCCGAGCGCGCGAAGCTCTCGGCGAAGGCGCGCGCGTTGGCCACGCCTTGCGCCGTCGCGTTGCGGCTGCCGACGATGGCGATGCCGTCGGGCCACGGCGTCGGCGGCTCGCCGGTCACGTACAGCACCAGCGGCGGGTCGGCGATCTGCAGCAGCCCCGGCGGGTAGCGCGCATCGGCCAGCGTGAGGACGTGGCGCGGCGCGTCGGCGTCGCCGGCCTCCAGCCATTGCAGCGTGCGCTCGACCTGCTGCGCGAAATCCTCATGCGGCGTTGCGAGGGCCTCGGCCTCCTGCGGGCCGACGACCTGTTTCAGCGCGGCGAGGGGCTGGGCGATGACGGTCGCCGGCAGGCCGAAGGCGGCGAGCAGGCGCCGCGCCGACTGGTTGCCCACACCCGGCAGCGCGAGACGCAGCCAGCCGGCCAGCTCCTCGCGGTCCATGGGATGCGGTCGTTCAGCGCGGGCTGGCGACGCGGTCGCCGATCTGCACCGTGTCGTTGATCTCGAGGATCAGCGCGTACGAGAGCTTCTCGAAGGGGCGGAACACCATCAGCAGGCCGTTGCGCTCGTCGGGCAGCTTCATGTTCGCGACCTGGCCCGACTGCGTGCGGTCCACCCGGCGCTCGCCGGTCTTCAGGATGGCCAGCACGGTGCCGGTGTCGACGCCGTCGGCCGTGCCCTTGTCGATCATCACCACCTGGTTCTGGCCCGCCAGCGACACGGCGTCGCCGTACACGGACACGATGGTGCCGCCCATCGGGCCCGCCGGTGCGTGCGGCACGTAGCTGGTGAACTGGCGCGGCGGCTCGGGCAGCAGGCGGTCGCCCACGCGCATCTCCTCCTTGGCGGAGACGATGTCGATGGTGGCCGGGATCACGGTGTTGCCGCCGGTCCACTGCGACCAGAAGGGCGACGACGCCTCGGGCTGCGAGCCTTCGCTGCGAACCAGCTGCGCCTTGCCGACGTACTGGGCCTCGAAGCCCAGCACTTGCTTCGTCTCGGGGTGCTTGATGGCGCGCGCGTTGCGGAACACGCGCCAGTCCTCGCTGCGGCCCGCGACCTTCATGACCATGGGCGTGGTGGACAGGCCGCGTGCGTAGGCGCGGTCGCCGCGCGTGATGAGCACGCGCATCTCGGGCACTGCCACGATGCGCGGGGCTGCGAGCAACTCGGCGTCGCCGACGACGAGCGGCTCGGCCAGGAAGGGCTCGATCAGGTTCGGCTGCAGCGTGGGCACGGCGCTGGTGTCGGCCAGCGGGTTGATGCGCACGCGCGGCGAGACCTTCACCGTCTCCAGCGCCGGGTCGGCGCCGGCGTCGCCGCCGCGCACGCGCAGGCGCGCGCGGCCGTCCAACTTTTCCAGAATGAGCTGCTGGCCGGGGTAGATCAAGTGGGGGTTCTTGACCTCCTCCATGTTCATGCCCCACAGCTCGGGCCAGCGCCACGGGCTCTTGAGGAAGATGCCGGAGATGGCCCACAGCGTGTCGCCGCGCTTGACCGTGTACTGGTCCGGCGCGTCGGGCGCCAGCTCCGACAGCGGCACGCCCGACGTGGCCACCGCCTGCGCCGTCGAGCGCTGGTCCGTGGTGATCGGGAAGCGCGACTGCGCGGTCGCGGCGCCGGCCGCGAGCAGCGCGGCGAGCCCGGCGCACGCGAGCGCGACGGCGGGCAGGCGGGGACGTTGGACAGGCTTCAGCGGGGTGCGGTGTTGCATCGGCTGCGCGGCCGCCGGCTTGCGCAGGCGGTCGAAAGTCTTGACAAAGTACTGATGATTCTGCGCCCAAGCCCTTGATACGGCAACGTTTATGCCCACCGTGTCCAGCCTTGGGCGCCAAAAGTAGCGAAAATAGCGACACAAAATTGCGACAGCCATGGCCCTGCTTCCCATCCTGACCTATCCCGATCCGCGCCTGCACACGGTCGCCAAGCCCGTGGCCGCGGTCGACGCCCGCATCCGCCAGCTGGTGGCGGACATGCTGGACACCATGTACGACGCCAACGGCATCGGCCTGGCCGCCACCCAGGTGGACGTGCACGAGCGGGTGATCGTGATCGACGTGTCGGAAGAGCGCAACCAGCCGCTGGTGGTCATCAACCCCGAGATCACCTGGGCCAGCGAGGAGACGCAGGTCAACGACGAAGGGTGCCTGTCGGTGCCCGGCATCTACGACGGCGTGGAGCGCCCGTCACGCGTGAAGGTGGCGGCGCTGGACACCGACGGCAAGTTGCGCACCATCGAGGCCGAGGGCCTGCTTGCCGTGTGCATCCAGCACGAGATGGACCACCTGCGCGGCAAGGTGTTCGTCGAGTACCTGTCGCCGCTCAAGCGCAACCGGATCAAGACCAAGATGCTCAAGGCGCAGCGCGACGCCGAGCGCGCCTGAACCCACCGCCACCCGGAGACTCTTCGATGCAGTACCTGAAGATCGCCAGCGCCGCCTTCGCGGCCGCCCTGCTGTCCGCCTGCGCCGTCTTCGGCGCGCGCGAAATCCCGCCCGGCACGCCCAAGGACCAGGTGATCGCCAAGGCCGGGCGTCCCACGCGCATCGTGCCGCTGCCCGGCGGCGGCGAGCGGCTGCAGTACTCGCTGCAGCCCGCGGGCCAGCAGGCCTGGATGGTCGACCTCGACGCCTCGGGGCGCGCGGTGCGCGTGTACCAGGCGCTGACCGACCCCAATTTCAACCGCATCCAGGTGGGCTGGACGGCCGCCGACATCGAACGCGAATTCGGCCCGCCCGGCAAGATCGACCGCGTCTCCAGCTTCCGCGGCGTCGTCTGGGAATACCGCTGGCAGGACGTCATGGGCGGGAACATGTTCTACTGGGTCTACGTGGACCCGAACGGCATCGTGCAGCGCGCCCACCCCGGGATGGAATGGATCAACGCCCCGGACTTCACCCGCCGATAGGACCCCGATCTTCGACAACCTGCGCGTCATCTTCGCCGGCACCCCCGAATTCGCGCGGGTCGCCCTCCAGCGGCTGCACGCCGCGCGCTTTCCCATCCCGCTGGTGCTGACGCAGCCGGACCGGCCCGCGGGCCGCGGCATGAAGCTGCAGCCCTCGCCGGTCAAGCAGTTCGCGCAGGAGCACGGCATCGCCGTCGCGCAGCCGCGCAGCCTGCGGCTGGACGGCAAGTACCCCGACGACGCCCGCGCCGCCAAGGCAGCGATCGAGGCTGCGCGCGCCGACGTGATGGTGGTGGCGGCCTATGGCCTGATCCTGCCGCAGTGGGTGCTCGATGCCCCGCGCCTGGGTTGCCTGAACATCCATGCGTCGCTGCTGCCACGGTGGCGCGGCGCGGCCCCCATCCACCGCGCCATCGAAGCGGGCGATGCCGAGACCGGCGTGACCATCATGCAGATGGACGCGGGACTGGACACCGGCGACATGCTGCTCGTCGAGCGCACGCCGATCACGGCGGACGACACCACGGGATCGCTGCACGACAGGCTTGCGACGCTGGGGGGCCGCCTGGTCGTCGAGGCGCTGGAGATGGCGGCCTGCGGCGGCCTCACGCGCACGCCGCAGCCGGCCGATGGCGTGACCTACGCGAACAAGATCGACAAGGCCGAAGCGGCGATCGACTGGTCGCAGCCGGCGGAGGCGATCGCGCGGCGCGTGCGTGCGTTCAATCCCGCGCCCGGTGCTTCGGCGACCATTCGCGGTGAAGCCCTCAAGGTGTGGCGCGCGAATGCCGCGCCCGGACGTGGCGGCGCCGCACCCGGCACCGTCGTCGCCATCGACGAGGCCGGCATCGGCGTGGCCTGCGGCGACGGCTCGCGCCTGGACATCACCGAGCTGCAGCGCGCCGGCGGCAAGCGGCTGGCGGCCACCGACTTCCTGCGCGGCTTCCCGCTCGAAGCCGGCCAGCGCTTGGGCTGATGTTCTTCCGCCGCGAGAACTACACGCATCCCGCCTTCAAGGAGGCGGCGCTGGCCATGCTGCCGCTGGCCACGGGCATCTCGGCGTGGGGCCTGATGACCGGCGTGGCGATGGTCAAGTCCGGCATGAGCGTGGTCGAGGCGCTGGCCATGACCTTCCTCGTCTACGCCGGCAGCTCCCAGCTGGCGTCGATCCCGCTCATCGTGGCCGGCGCGCCGATCTGGGTGATCTGGGCCACGGGCTTTTGCGTCAACCTGCGCTTCGTCGTGTTCAGCCTGCACCTGCGGCCGTACCTGATGCACATGCCGCGCTGGCGCCGGCTGGTGAACGGCTACCTCACCGCCGACATGAGCTACGCGATGTTCACGCGCCGCTTCCCCACGCCGGGCACGACGCCGGAGCGCAAGCGCGAGGAGGAAGCCTTCCTCTCGGGCAACTACTTCGTCACGTGGACCAGCTGGATGACGGCGAGCGTCATCGGCATCGTGCTGGGCAACCTGGTCCCGACGTCGTGGGGCCTGGGCTTCGCCGGCGTGCTGTGCCTGGTGGGCATCCTCGCGTCGCTCGCCAACACGCCGCTGCGCAAGCTGGCGGCGGTGATCGCGGGCGCCGCCGCGGTGGCCGCGTACGCGCTGCCGCTGAAACTCAACATCGTCGTCGCGATCACGGTCGCGGTGGCCGTGAGCTTCTGGCTGGAGCGCCGCGCCCCCGCGGCCACGCAGGAGCCGGCATGAGGGGCACGGACTTCTGGACCCTCGCGGTCATCGTCGGCCTGGCCGGCGTGAGCGTGCTCACGCGCTGCTTCTTCTTCATCCTCGACCGGCCGTGGACGCTGCCGGCCTGGGCCGACCGCGCGCTGCAGTACGCGCCGGTGGCCGCGCTGGCCGGCGTGGTCGCGCCGGAAGTCGTGATGAGCGCCGGCCAGCTCGTGCCCACCTGGCAGGACGCGCGCCTGTTCGCGGCCCCCGTCGGCGCCCTGCTCTTCTACTGGCGGCGCAGCGTCCTGCTGACCATCGCCGGTGGTATGGCCGTGTACCTGCCGCTGCACCTGGGACTGGGCTGGTGAGTTCCTAGAATCGGGGGATGAACATCCTTCGCTTCTCCGACCTCTGTGCCCAGGGCCGCGCGCGCGGCCAGCGCGTCTTCATCCGTGCCGACCTCAACGTGCCCCAGGACGATGCCGGCAACATCACCGAGGACACGCGCGTGCGCGCGTCGGTCCCCTGCATCCGCATGGCGCTCGATGCCGGCGCCGCGGTGATGGTGACCTCGCACCTGGGCCGCCCGACCGAAGGCGAGTTCAAGCCCGAGGATTCGCTCGCGCCGGTCGCGAAGCGCCTGGGCGAGCTGCTGGGCCGCGAGGTGCCGCTCAAGCGCGATTGGGTGGCCGGTGTCGACGTGAAGCCCGGCGAGGTGGTGCTGCTGGAGAACTGCCGCGTGAACAAGGGCGAGAAGAAGAACAGCCCGGAACTCGCGCAGAAGCTCGCGCAGCTGTGCGACATCTACGTCAACGACGCCTTCGGCACGGCGCACCGCGCCGAGGCCACCACCTATGGCATCGCGCAGTACGCCAAGGTGGCGTGCGCGGGCCCGCTGCTGGCGGCCGAGATCGACGCGATCACGAAGGCGCTGGCGCAACCGAAGCGGCCGCTGGTGGCCATCGTCGCGGGCTCCAAGGTCTCGACCAAGCTCACCATCCTGCAATCGCTGGCGAAGAACGTCGACCAGCTGGTGGTGGGCGGCGGCATTGCCAACACCTTCATGCTGGCCGCGGGCCTGCCCATCGGCAAGTCGCTGGCCGAAGCCGACCTGCTCGGCGATGCCAAGGCCGTGATCGAAGCGATGAAGGCGCGCGGCGCCGCGGTGCCGATCCCCACCGACGTGGTCGTTGCCAAGACCTTCGCGGCCGATGCGCCGGCGACGGTGAAGGCCGCGAAGGACGTCGCGCCCGACGACATGATCCTGGACATCGGCCCCGAGACCGCGAAGCAGCTCGCGCAGCAGCTCAAGGCCGCGGGCACCATCGTGTGGAACGGCCCCGTCGGCGTGTTCGAGTTCGACGCGTTCGCCCACGGCACCGAAACGGTGGCGCGCGCCATCGCGCAGTCCGACGCCTTCAGCATCGCCGGCGGCGGGGACACGCTGGCGGCCATCGCCAAGTACGGCATCGAGAAGGACATCGGCTACATCTCCACCGGCGGCGGGGCCTTCCTGGAGGTGCTGGAGGGCAAGCAGCTGCCGGCCTTCGAGATCCTGGAGAAGCGTGCCAAGGGCTGACATGCCTCGGCAACGTCGTTCGGCGACAATGGGCCGCAAGGAGAACTGAAGCCCATGGCCCGTCGCGCCACCAAGATCGTCGCCACCCTCGGCCCCGCCTCGAGCGAGCCGCAACTGCTCGAGCAGATGATCCGCGCGGGGGTGAACTGCGTGCGGCTGAACTTCAGCCACGGCAAGGCGCAGGACCACATCGACCGCGCCAACCTCGTTCGCGAGGCCGCGCAGCGCGCGGGCCGCGAGGTGGCCATCATGGCCGACCTGCAGGGCCCCAAGATCCGCGTCGGCAAGTTCGCGGACGGCAAGGCCATGCTGGAGCCGGGCGCGAAGTTCACGCTGGATGCCTCGCGCACCGAGCCGGGCGATGCCCGCGGCGTGGGCCTGGACTACAAGGAGCTGCCGCGCGACGTGAAGCCCGGCGACGTGCTGCTGCTCAACGACGGGCTCATCGTGCTCACGGTCGACGGCGTCCGTGGCGAGGAGATCCTCACGACCGTGAAGCTGGGCGGCGTGCTGTCCAACAACAAGGGCATCAACAAGATGGGCGGCGGCCTGACGGCTCCCGCCCTCACGGCGAAGGACATGGAAGACATCCGCACCGCGATGGCCTTCCACGCCGACTACGTGGCGGTGAGCTTCCCGAAGAACGCCACCGACATGGAGATGGCCCGCCAGCTGTGCAACGTGGCCGGCGCCGAGCAGCGCCACAAGCCGGGCCTGATCGCCAAGATCGAGCGCGCCGAGGCCATCCCCAACCTCGAAGCCATCCTTGACGCGAGCGACGGCATCATGGTCGCGCGCGGCGACCTCGCGGTCGAGGTCGGCAACGCCGCGGTCCCGGCGCTGCAGAAACGCATGATCCGCATGGCGCGCGAGCGCGACAAGGTCGTCATCACCGCCACGCAGATGATGGAGTCGATGATCACCAACCCCGTGCCCACGCGCGCGGAAGTCAGCGACGTGGCCAACGCCGTGCTCGACGGCACGGACGCGGTGATGACCAGCGCCGAGACGGCCGCCGGCAAGTACCCGCTGGAGACCGTGATCGAGATGGCCAACATCTGCTCCGAGGCGGAGAAGGCCGAGGACGTGAAGCTCGACGCCGATTTCTCGGGTATGACCTTCTCGCGCATCGACCAGTCGATCGCGATGGGCGCGCTCTTCACGGCGCACCACCTGGGGTGCAAGGCGATCGTGGCGCTGACCGATTCGGGCTCGACGCCGCTGTGGATGAGCCGGCACCTCGTGCACATCCCGATCTACGCGCTGACGCCGCGCCTGACGACGCAGCGCAAGATGGCGCTGTACCGCAACGTGCGCCCGCTGCTGATGGACCAGAGCGCCGAGCGCGACGAGGCGCTGCGCGAAGCGGAGTCGCACCTGAAGAAGCGCGGGATCATGCAAAGCGGCGACATCTACGCCATCACCTGCGGCGAACCCATGGGCGCCCCGGGCGGCACCAACATGCTGAAGATCTGCCGGGTGGCCTGAAAGCGCCGGGGGCCCACGGCTGAGCTCCCCTGCCGAGCCTCGCCTCGTAAAATCGCGGCAGTCTCTTCAACTCCCCGCAGGAAGCTCACCATGCCGCTCGTCTCCATGCGCCAGCTGCTCGACCATGCCGCCGAAAACGGCTATGGCATCCCGGCCTTCAACGTCAACAACCTCGAACAGGTCCAGGCCGTCATGGAGGCGGCCAAGGAAACCCGTTCGCCAGTGATCCTGCAGGCCTCGGCCGGCGCCCGCAAGTACGCCGGCGAGCCCTTCATCAAGCACCTGATCCTGGCGGCGCTGGAAGCCTACCCGGAGACGCCGCTGGTCATGCACCAGGACCACGGCCAGAGCCCCGACGTCTGCGCCGGCGCCATCAAGCTCGGTTTTTCCTCCGTGATGATGGACGGCTCGCTCGAGGCCGACGGCAAGACCATCGCCAGCTACGACTACAACGTGGACGTGACGCGCAAGGTGGTCGACATGGCGCACAAGCTGGGCGTCACGGTCGAGGGCGAGCTGGGCTGCCTCGGTTCGCTCGAGACCATGAAGGGCGACAAGGAAGACGGCCACGGCACCGAAGCGACGATGACGCGCGAGCAGCTGCTCACCGACCCCGAGCAGGCCGCCGACTTCGTCAAGCGCACGCAGCTCGATGCGCTGGCCATCGCCATCGGCACGAGCCACGGCGCGTACAAGTTCTCGCGCAAGCCCACGGGCGACATCCTCGCCATCGACCGCATCAAGGAAATCCACCGCCGCATCCCCAACACGCACCTGGTGATGCACGGCTCCTCATCGGTGCCGCAGGACCTGCTGGCCATCATCAACCAGTACGGCGGCAAGATGAAGGAAACGTACGGCGTGCCGGTCGAGGAGATCCAGGAAGCCATCAAGCACGGCGTGCGCAAGATCAACATCGACACCGACATCCGCCTGGCGATGACCGGCGCGGTGCGCAAGTTCCTGGCCGAGAACCCGGACAAGTTCGACGCGCGCGAATGGCTCAAGCCGGCGCGCGAAGCGGCCAAGCAGATCTGCAAGCAGCGCTTCCAGCAGTTCGGCTGCGAGGGCCAGGCGCCCAAGATCAAGCCCGAGACGCTGACGGTGGTCGCGCAGAAGTACGAGAAGGGTGAGCTGGCCCAGGTCGTGGCCTGATGGTCGCGGCGCTGCACACCTCCAGCCTCACGTCGCTGCCGCTGCTCGCGCGCGGCAAGGTCCGCGACAACTACGCGGTCGGCGACGACCGCATCCTCATGGTGGCGAGCGACCGCCTGTCGGCGTTCGACGTTATCATGGGCGAGCCCATCCCCGGCAAGGGCGAAATCCTCACGCAGATGGCGCTGTTCTGGTTCGCGCGCCTGGGCCACGTCTGCCCGAACCACCTGACGGGCGACGCGCCCGAGTCGGTGGTCCAGCCCGGCGAGGTCGCGCAGGTGCGCGGCCGCACGATGCTGGTCCAGCGCCTGAAGCCGATCCCGGTCGAGGCGGTGGTGCGCGGCTACCTCGCGGGCAGCGGCTGGAAGGAGTACCAGGAGACGCAGTCGGTGTGCGGCGTGAAGTTGCCGCCCGGGCTGAAGAACGCCGGGAAGCTGCCCGAGCCGATCTTCACGCCGGCCGCCAAGGCCGAGATGGGCGAGCACGACGAGAACATCACGTACGAACAGGTCGTGAAGATCACCGGGCCCGAGGTGGCGGCGCAGATTCGCGACCTCAGCATCCGCATCTATTCCGAAGCGGCGAATTTCGCGCGCACGAAGGGCATGATCATCGCGGACACCAAGTTCGAGTTCGGCCTGGACGGCAAGGGCCGCGTGGTGCTGATGGACGAGGTGCTCACGCCCGACTCCTCGCGCTACTGGCCCATCGAGGGCTACGAAGCGGCCTATGCGAAGGGCGCGAACCCGCCGTCCTTCGACAAGCAGTTCGTGCGCGACTGGCTCGAAGCGGTGCGCATCGGCGGCAAGCCGTGGCCGAAGAAGCCGCCGGCGCCGAAGCTGCCGCAGGACGTGATCGAGAAGACCGCGGCGAAGTACCGCGAAGCGCTGGAGCGGCTGCGCGCCTAGCTCAGGACGACCGAGGACAGGCGCCGGCGGTAGGTGGCCACCACCGGGTCGTCGGGCGGGATCTGCCCGTCGGCCACCTTGGGCTTGGGCGGCTCGATGATCTCCAGGATCGCGATGTAGGTCTTGCGCGCCAGGTCTTCCTTCCACGCCTTGTCGCGCATCAGGATCTCCAGCAGTTCGTCCATCGCGTCGGTCCAGCGCTGCCGGGCCATCAGCGCCTGCGTGCGGCCGAAGCGCGCGTCGAAATCGCGCTTGTTGGCGGCGATCTTCGCGTCGAAGTCCGAAGGCTGGCCCTTCGCGTCGAGCGCGTTCATCCAGCGCTGCAGCGCGTCGAGCCTGCGCACGGCCGGCGCCTTGGCGATCACGGGCGCGAAGGCGACCTTGGCGTCGTCGCTGCGGCCGGCGGCCAAGAGCGCCTTGACGTACTCGAAGCAGGCGTCGTCGTTGGCCGGGTCGGTGGCCACGGCGTGCTGCAGCTTCTCCAGCTGCGAGGCCGGGTCGGCTGCCGCGGCGGGTTCCTCGGCCAGCACTTCTTCTTCCGGCTCCTCGCCCGCCGGCGGCAGGTGCTTGTCGAGGAACTGGCGGATCTGGCCTTCGGGCATGGCGCCCATGAAGCCGTCCACCGGCTGGCCGTTCATCAGCAGGATCACGGTGGGGATGCTGCGGATGCCGAAGGCGGCGGCCAGCTGCTGCTCCTGGTCGGAGTCGATCTTCACCAGCTTGAAGCGCCCGGCATAGTCGGCCTCGAGCTTTTCGAGGATGGGGCCGATCACCTTGCAGGGGCCGCACCAGGTGGCCCAGAAGTCCACCAGCACGGGCTGCTGCAGGGAGGCTTCGATGACCTCGGATTCGAAATTCTGGATGGTGACGTCGATCATCGGATGTAGCTGGGGAGCCGGCCCTTAAAATTCAACCTTTGGGAGAACCCATGGCGAGTTCGGTACAGGTGGGCGTGGTGATGGGTTCCAGCAGCGACTGGGACACGATGCAGCACGCAGTGGCGATTCTCCAGGAATTCGGCGTGGCGCATGAGGCCCAGGTGGTTTCGGCCCATCGCATGCCGGACGACATGTTCGCATACGCGCAGGGCGCGCAGGCCCGCGGGCTCAAGGCCATCATCGCCGGCGCGGGCGGCGCGGCGCACCTGCCGGGCATGCTGGCGGCCAAGACGGTGGTGCCGGTGCTGGGCGTTCCGGTGCCCAGCCGCCACCTGCAGGGCGTCGATTCGCTGCACAGCATCGTGCAGATGCCCAAGGGCATCCCCGTCGCCACCTTTGCCATCGGCGCCGCCGGCGCCGCCAACGCCGCGCTGTTCGCCGTGGCGCTGCTCGCCAACGAAGACGCGGCCCTGCGCAGCAAGCTCGAAGCCTTCCGCGCGCGCCAGACGGACGAGGCGCGGCAGATGAGCCTGCCCAAGGCAGGATGAGCGCCTCGGCCATCCTTCCCGGCGCCACCCTGGGCGTGTTGGGCGGCGGCCAGCTCGGCCGCATGTTCGTGCACGCGGCCCAGCGCATGGGTTATGCGACTGCGGTGCTCGACCCCGACGAAGGCAGCCCGGCCGGCCTCGTGAGCCATCACCACATGCGCGCGGCCTACCTGGACGAGGCGGGCCTCGCGGAGCTCGCGCGCGTGAGCGCCGCGGTCACCACCGAATTCGAGAACGTGCCGGCCGAGGCTCTGGAGCGCCTCGCGCGCGACGTGCCGGTCGCGCCCGGGGCGGATGCCGTGTCGATCGCGCAGGACCGCGCGCTGGAGAAGGCGCATTTCACGCGCTGCGGCGTGCCGTGCGCGCCGCATGCGGTGATCGAGTCGGACGAACACTTGCGCGCCGTCGACGAGGCGCTGCTGCCCGGCGTGCTCAAGACCGCGCGCCTGGGCTACGACGGCAAGGGCCAGGTGCGCGTCGCTACGCGCGAGGAGCTCGAGCAGGCTTGGGGCGGCCTCAAGCGCGTGCCCTGCGTGCTCGAGAAGCTGCTGGACCTCGCCTTCGAGTGCTCGGTGATCGTGGCGCGCTCTCGCACCGGCGCGATGGTGCACCTGCCCGTGCAACGCAACCTGCACCGCGGCGGCATCCTCGCGGTGACCGAGGTGCACGACGGCGCCGTGCCGCACGAGGCCGCGCAGCAGGCCATCGACGCCGCGCGCGCCGTGGCCCAGGGGCTCGGCTACGTCGGCGTGCTGTGCGTGGAGTTCTTCGTGCTGAAGGACGGCGCGCTGGTGGTCAACGAGATGGCGCCGCGGCCGCACAACAGCGGCCACTGGAGCATGGACGCCTGCAACGTCTCGCAGTTCGAATTGCAGGTGCGCACGCTGGCCAACCTGCCGCTGGTGGCGCCGCGCCAGCACAGCGCCGCGGTCATGCTCAACCTGCTGGGCGACCTGTGGTTCATCGGCGGCGAAACCGCGGCGACCCCGCGCTGGGCCAACGTGCTGGCGCTGCCCGGCACGCACCTGCACCTGTACGGCAAGGCCGACGCGCGGCGCGGGCGCAAGATGGGCCACCTCACCATCAGTGCCGCCGACCCCGCGCAGGCGCGCCGCGTCGCGCTCGACGCCGCGGCCATCCTCGGGATCGAGCCCTTCTAGGGGCCGAAAGGCGGGGCGCGGTGATCCTCGACGGTGGTACGGCGGCGGCGGTCGCGCAGGCGGCGCAGGCGCTGGCCCGCGGCGAGCTCGTCGCCTTCCCCACCGAAACCGTCTACGGCCTCGGCGCCGATGCCTCGCGCGAAGAAGCGGTCGCGAAGATCTTCGCGGCCAAGGGCCGGCCCAGCGACCACCCGCTGATCGTGCACGTGCGCGGGCGTGAAGGCATCCCGGCCTTTGCCGAATCGCTGCCGCCCTTCGCGAGCCGGTTGGTCGATGCCTTCTGGCCCGGCCCGCTGACGCTGATCCTGCCGCGGCAGGGCGGCGTGGCGGCAGCTGCCGCCGGCGGGCAGGCCTCGATCGGCCTGCGCTGTCCCGCGCACCCGGTGGCGCATGCGCTGCTGGAAGCCTGCGCGCAGGCGGGCGTGCCCGGCGTGGCCGGCCCCAGCGCCAACCGCTTCGGCCGCGTCAGCCCGACCACCGCGCAGCACGTGCAAGCCGAATTCGGCGATGCGCTGCTGGTGCTCGACGGTGGGCCCTGCCGCGTCGGCATCGAATCGACCATCGTCGACTGCACGCGCGAGGTGCCCGTGCTGCTGCGCCCGGGGATGATCACGCCGGCGCAGCTGGAGGCGGCGTGCGGCGAACGGATGCGCTCACCGGAGGAGCTCGCGCAAGCCGCGCCACGTGCCCCGGGCACGCTCGAGTCGCACTACGCGCCCAACGCCAAGGTGCGCCTGATGGACGCGAAGCAGTTGCAGACGGCGCTGAACCTGCTGGGGAACGAAGCGCGCGGGATCGCGATCTACTCCCGGGTGATCCTCACGACGTCCTCGGCGCAGGTGCTGCGCCGACGCATGCCCGACGACGCCGCCGAGACGGCGCGGCAGCTCTTCGCCGTCCTGCGCGAGTTCGACGCGCAGGGCGTCGGCCTGATCTGGGTGGAGACGCCGCCGGACACGCCCGAATGGGCCGGCGTGCGCGACCGGCTGCAGCGCGCCGCGGCGGGATGAGCCGGGACGGCCCCCCCGTTAAACTACCCCCCTCACACAAGGAACATTCCCCATGGCATTTCAGTGGATGCGCCGCGTGCTGTTCGCGCTGGCGCCGGCCGCCCTGCTCGCGCTCGGCGCCTGCGGCTCGGGTTCGATCGAGTCGCAGCTCGTGCCCACGCGACTGGTCGTCTTCGGCGACGGCTTCGCCGACCAGGGACAGGCCGCCGGCAAGCGCTACACGGTGAACGACACCTCCAAGACCTGGCCGGAGCTGATCGCCGCCGACTACGGCGTCACCACGCTCAAGGCCTCGTCGGCGGGCGGCACCAACTACGCCACCGGCAACGCGCGCGTGACCCTGGAGCCCGACGCCGCCGGCAGCACGGCAACGCTGACGATCAAGGAACAGGTCGACGCCTTCCTCGCGTCCAGCACGCCCGGTGCGACCGACCTCGTCATCCTGCAGGGTGGCCTCAGCGACATCATCGTGCAGGCGCGGGCGGTGATCGCCGGCACGCAGACACGCGACCAGATGCTGGCCAACGTGCGGCAGGCCGGCCTGGACTACGCCGACCAGGCGCGGCGCCTGAAGGCCGCCGGTGCCACGCACATCGCGATCCTGGGTGCCTACGACCTCGCACGCACCCCCTGGGGCATCTCCACCGGCCAGCAGCAACTGCTGACCGATGCGACCACCGCCTTCAACAACGCGGTGCTGGTGTCGCTCGTGAACGAGGGGCAGACGATGCTGTACATCGACACGGCGCTGCTGTTCAACCTGATGACCGGCAACCCCGCGAGCTACGCCCTGGTCAACGTCGGCAACCCCGCGTGCACCTCGGTCGATCCCGGGCCGGGCATCGGCATCGGCACGGGCCAGGTCAATTCGCTGCTGTGCACGACGGCCACGATCGCCAGCGGCGTGGACTACGCGACCTACCTGTGGGCCGACCCGGTGTACCCGACGCCCACCGGCCATTCGCGCTTCGCGAGCTTCATGTTCACCCGCGTGCACGACCGGTTCTGATCGCCTAGGGGCTGCGGCCCCACTTCAGCTTCATCGCCAGGATCGCGAGGGCCAGCGCGAGGGTGATGCCGTTGGCCACGACGATGGGCCATGCGCCCAGCAGCAGGCCGTACACCAGCCACAGGAACACGCCGACGGCGAACACGGCGTACATGCCCATCGAGATGCCCGCGACGTCGCGCGTGCGCCAGGTGTGCCACACCTGCGGCACGAAGCTCACGGTGGTGAGCACCGCGGCGAGATAGCCCACGAGTTCCGGCGCGGTCATCACTCCTGCGCCGTCCACGCCAGCAGCGCATCGAGCGCGGCCTGCGCCTGGTTGGCGTGCGCGTCGTTGACGATCGCCACCAGCACGTAGCGCCTGCCGTTGGTGCCGTCCACATAGCCGGCCACGCCCTGCACGTTCCACAGGCTGCCGGACTTCAGGTGCGCGAGGCCGCGCCCGCTGCGGCCCTTGGCCGACGTGGCGAGCGTGCCGTCGACGCCGGCCAGCGGCAGCGAGGCGATGAACTCCGGCATCAGCGGCGAGGCCCACGCGGCATGCAGCAGGCGCGCGAGCTGCGCGGCGGTGGTGCGCTCGTCGCGCGCGAGGCCCGAGCCGTTCTGGAAGCCCGGCGCGTCGCCGCCGATGCGCGCGGCCCACCATGCACGCATCGCTTCGCGTGCGCTGTCGAAGGTGGCCGGCATGCCGCGCTGCAGCGCCAGCGTGAGGAACAGCTGCTGCGCCATCACGTTGTTGCTGAACTTGTTGATGTCGCGGATCACGTCGGCGAGCGGCGGCGACGACAGCTCGAAGGCCGGTTGCTGGCCCGCGGGCACGCGGCCTTCGCGCACCTGGCCGGCGAGCGTGCCGCCCAGGTGCTGCCACATGCCGGCGATCGCGCGCGCCGAATAGCTCGCGGGCTGCGCATAGGCCACCGGCCAGTTGCGCTCGCCACACGAGGCACCATAGGCGCCCGCGAAACGCACGCGCGCCGGGTCCTTGAAGTCGGCCTGCAGCTGCGGCCGCCAGTCGCCGCAGCCGGCGCGCAGCGGCACTTCGGCGGGAAACTGCACGCCGCGCAGCGGCGGCTCGACGTGCACCAGCGCGCGCGTGCCGGCCGGCGTGAAGGTGATCAGCACCGACTTGAAATTCACCAGCAGCGCGTCGGGACCGGCGTTGTAGGGCCGCAGGGGTTCGCCGTCGAAGGCGCCCGGGTCCTGCGGCGGCACGTCGAACGCGCTGCGGTCCAGCACGATGTCGCCGGCGATGTGGCGGATGCCCAGGCCCTGCACCCGGCGCAGCAAGAGCCACAGGCGCTCGGTCACGAGCTTGGGGTCGCCGCGGCCCTGGATGTAGACGCTGCCTTGCAGCGTGCCGTTCTCGATCGTGCCGTCGATGTACACCGGCGTGGCCCAGGTGTACGCCGGGCCCAGCACGTCCAGGCCCGCAAACGTGGTGGCGAGCTTGGCAATGGAGGCGGGGTTGACCGTGGCGTCGGTGCGGTGCGCCAGGCGCGGCGTGGCCTTGCCGTCGGCCTCGGCGACGTAGGCCACCAGCGACTCGCGCGGCACCTTCGCGCGCGCCAACGCAGCCTCGACGGTGGGTGGCAGCGATTGCGCCTGCACGGCGCAGGCCCAGGCCCATGCGAGGAGGATGAGCGGGCGGCGCGGCATGGCGGGATTATGTCGCTCGATAATCGACGCCTTGCGATGAACCTGCTGGCCTTCGACACGAGCACCGAAACCCTCGCCGCCGCCGTCATGCGCGGCGGCGCGGTCGTGGCCGAGGAGCGCACGGTGGGCGGCGCGCAGGCCTCGGCGGCGCTCATCCCGGCGCTGCAGGCGCTGCTCGCGCAAGCGGGCCTGGCGCTGGGCGACCTCGACGCCATCGTGTTCGGCCGCGGGCCGGGCTCGTTCACGGGCCTGCGCACGGCGTGCGCGGTCGCGCAGGGCCTGGGTTTCGGCAGCGGCGTGCCGGTGCTGGGCATCGAGACGCTGCTGGCCGTGGCCGAGGACGCGCGCGAGCGCGCCGGCGCCACGCAAGTGGTCGCGATGCTCGATGCGCGGATGAGCGAGGTCTATGCCGCGCGCTATGCGTTCGGCGGCGGCGAATGGCGGCGCGAGGGCGACATCGTGCTGGCGCGGCCCGAAACGGTCGAGGTCCCGGCGGGCTGGCGCGTCGCCGGCAACGTGTTCGATGCCGCGCGCATCGAGGCCCAGCCGACGGCCGCGGCGATGCTGCGCATTGCGCCACGCCTGCTGGCCAAAGGTGCGGCGCAGGACGCGGCGCATGCCGCGCCGGTCTACATTCGCGATAAAGTGGCCCAAACCACCGAGGAGCGCGCCCAGGCGCGCGCCAACCGCCCGCCTCCGCCATGAGCGCCGTCCTGAAATCCGTCGAAGCGCAGTTCGAGCCGCTCACCGAAGAGCGCCTGGACGCCGTCGTGGCGATCGAGGCGAGCGCGTATGACCATCCGTGGACGCGCGGCAACTTCGCCGATTCGCTGCGTTCGGGCTACGAGGCGCAGGCGCTCGTTGCGGGCGACGCGCTCCTGGGTTATTTCGTGGCGATGAAGGGCGTGGACGAGGTGCACCTGCTCAACCTCACCGTGGCCCCGGCGTACCAGTCGCAAGGCTGGGGCCGCCTGATGCTGGATGCGGTCGCGCTGTGGGCGCGGGGGCAGGGCGCGCAGTGGCTGTGGCTGGAGGTGCGCACCAGCAACCAGCGCGCGCAGCACCTGTACGAGCTGTATGGGATGCGCCGCGTCGGCGAGCGCAAGGGCTACTACCCCGCCGGCCCCGGCCAGCGCGAGGATGCGATCGTGATGAGCCTGCGCCTATGACGCTGCTGCTGGACGAGCGGCGCGTCGCGATGCTGGAGCAGTTCGGCATCCGCTGGCAGGTGCGCGAAACCGCGCTCGAAGAAGAAGCACCCGGGGCTGCCGAAGCGCCGCCCGTGCCCGTGTTCGCGCACGAGGCGGCGCGCGTTCCGGTCGAACTGTCGGCGCGCGCCACCGGCGTCGAGCTGATGGCCTGGGACGTCCTCGAGGAAACCGTCGCGGCCTGCCGCGCGTGCAAGCTGTGCGGCACGCGGCGCAACACCGTCTTCGGCGTCGGCGACCGGCAAGCGGACTGGCTGATCGTCGGCGAAGCGCCCGGGGAGCACGAGGACATCCAGGGCGAGCCTTTCGTCGGCCAGGCCGGCAAGCTGCTGGACAACATGCTGCGGGCATTGAGCCTGAACCGGCGCGAGAAGGTGTACATCGCCAACGTGCTCAAGTGCCGCCCGCCCGGCAACCGCAACCCCGAGCCCGACGAGGTCGCGCAGTGCGAGCCCTTCCTGCGCCGGCAGGTGCAGCTGCTGCAGCCGAAGATCATCGTCGCCATGGGGCGCTTCGCGGTGCAGTCGCTGCTCGGCACGACCGATGCGATCGGCAAGCTGCGCGGCCAGCGTCACAGCTACGCCGGCGTGCCGGTGGTGGTCACCTACCACCCGGCCTACCTGCTGCGCAACCTGCCCGACAAGGCCAAGGCCTGGTCGGACCTGTGCCTGGCGCGCGCGATCGCTCAGGACGGCTGAGGATCCAGCCGCTCCAGCGGCTTGTAGGCGCGTGAAGCGAGCGTGCGCGCCGCGAAGTCGATGCCGCTGAAGGCGGCGTAGTCGGCCATGCTGCGCACGCGCCCGAGCGAGTACGCGCCCAGGTCGTCCCCGCCCAGCAGCGCGGCCAGGCGCGCGCGCGAGCGGTTCTCCAGCTCCCACCAGTTGCGCTCGCGCACGCGGTCCTGCTCCGCGTCCCAGTGCAGCGGGCGCGCCGGCGCGCCGGACTCCGCGTTGTTGTACAGGTGGTAGAGCGGCAGGCCCGGCATGTGGAAGATGTCCCAGCCGTGCGTGTACAGGCGCGCGGCATAGGCCTGCTCCTCGCCGTGGAAGTAGAACCACGGGTCGTACGGAAAGGCCTGCACGATCTTGCCGGGCCCGAAGAGGCACCCTGCCGCCAGGTGGAAACCCACCAGGGGCTCGTCGCGGTCGACCGGGTGCGCTTCGAACGACAGCACCAGGTGGTCGGCTTCGAAGCCGTGGTCCGTCTTCACGACGTGCGCCAGCACCTTGTCGGTGGCGGGCTTGTGCACGGGGCGGTCGCCTTCGAAGACGAAGGGGTTCGGGTAGGCGGTGATGACCATGCCGGGCCGCCCGGCCATGAGCTCCTCGCCCTGCTCCAAGAGCAGCTGGTCCCAGTGCAGGTCGAAGTCCATGTGCGAGTCGACCTGCAGGAACCAGTCCTCGCCGTCGTACAGCGACATCGCGATGGCGCGGGCCCAGCACGGGCCGCGCGCATAGACGGGGTCGAAGCGCACGTAGCTCACGCGCGCGGGCGCATAGGCACGTGGCTGCAGTGCATGCGCGGCGGGCGACTGGTCGACGATGCCGAAGTGCAACTGCTCCGGCCAGCGCGCCGTGGCGATGGCCTGCGACAAGGTGAAGCCGAGCACCGGGTCGCAATAGGAGGCAATGCTGAGGAAGATGGCCATGCGCCCGGCGATGGTAGCGCCGCACGCGCGAAGGCCGACGCGAGCGTGAATTCGTGCCGCCCTAGGGGTCGAAACGTCTTGTTGGTGCTGAAGGAAGAAAAGAAGCAGGCCGAGGAAAAGAAGGCCGACGCCCCACTGGTAACCGACAGTGCACCCGCTGAGCCACACCGGCGGCCCCAAACCGCCCGGTGTGTGAACTATTGCCGGGTTCGGCTTGCCCCGGATGTAACCCGATGCTACCGTCCACTTTCCGGGGAAACCTGTAGTCATTGGGTGGGGCTGGCTTTGGAGCCGCCCACGAAGAAAAGCTGTGAAACATCTGACCCGACCCGTCCGCAGGCCTCCGCCTGCGGTAGCTTCCTCCCCCGCCGTGGCGGGCTTCCGCCCGGCTGGCGTAGCGCTGGCGGTGGCGGCGGCCTTCATGGGGGTGAGCAACGCCTTCGGCCAGCCTGCGGGGGCGCAGGCGATCCAGGGCCAGGCCCTGTTGCAGCAGCAAGGCAACTCGCTGGTGGTCAAGACCACCAACGCGGCGGGAACGAACCGCTCGGTCATCAACTGGCAAAGCTTCTCGGTGCCCACGGGCAGCACCACGCGCTTTGACCAGCCCACGGCGCAGAGCCTGTCGATCAACCGCGTGCTGGGAACGGACCCCAGCGCGATCTTCGGCACCTTGAGCTCCAACGGCCGGCTGGTGCTGGTCAACCCGGCGGGCATTGCCGTGGGAGCCGGAGCGGTGGTGGATACCGCAGGCTTCACCGCCTCGACGCTGAAGATGAGCGAGGCGGATGCCTTGGCCGGGCGCCTGATCTTCGGGGACGGGCAGCTGGCAGGCGGGGCGCTGAAGGTGGACGGCAGCATCGTGGCGCGAAGCGGCGATGTGGTGCTCATTGCGCCGAACGTGCAGGTGGGCCAGCAGGCGCTGGTGCAGGCGCCCAACGGGGCGACGCTCCTGGCGGCGGGCCAGAAGGTGGAGCTGACGGGGCGCGGCCTGGAAGGCATCGTGATGCAGGTGCAGGCGCCGGCCAACGAGGCGGTGAACCTGGGCACGCTGCAAGGCGATGCGGTGGGAGTCTTTGCCGGAACACTGAAGCACAGCGGCCTGGTCAGCGCCAACGCGGTCACCATCGAAGGCGGCAAGGTCGTGCTGAAGGCCGCAGGCGACAACCTGGTCGACGGCGTCACGACTGCGAAGGCGGGCGACAAGGGCGGCAGTGTGGACGTGCTGGGCGAGCGCGTGGCGCTGTACGGCAACGCCAGCATCGATGCCAGCGGCGCCAAGGGCGGCGGCAGCGTGCGCATCGGCGGCGACCTGCATGGCGCGAATGCGCAGGTCCCGAATGCACGCAGCACCTTCGTGGGCAGCGACGTGCAAGTCAAGGCCGACGCCACGCTGGACGGCGATGGCGGGACCGTGGTGGTCTGGTCGAACGACGCCACGCGCTTCGGCGGCAGCATCAGCGCACGCGGGGGCGAAAGCGCCGGCAACGGCGGCTCCGTCGAAGTCTCCGG